>JBFERY010000191.1:0-1101 GCA_041548785.1 Oceaniferula sp. | reverse complement strand
GCGATCTCGTCGACCCCCTGCCCTGTGAACTTGAGGTCGATACCGGCTTCGCGCGCTGACATTCTCACGAATTCGCGCACGGAGATCTGTTTGCCGGTGGCGATGACAAAGTCCTCCGGCGTATCCTGCTGGAGCATCATCCACTGCATACGGACGTAGTCCTTGGCATGGCCCCAGTCGCGCAGGGCGTCCATGTTACCGAGGTAGAGGCAGGCTTCGAGGCCTTGGGCAATGTTGGAGACGGCGCGGGTAATTTTCCGGGTCACAAATGTTTCGCCACGCCGGGGTGACTCGTGGTTGAAGAGGATACCGTTGCAGGCGTAGATCCCGTACGATTCGCGGTAGTTGACGGTGATCCAGTAGGCATACATCTTGGCAACGGCGTAGGGTGAGCGCGGGTAAAACGGTGTGGTTTCCCGCTGCGGGATTTCCTGGACCTCACCAAAGAGCTCGGAGGTGGACGCCTGGTAGAATTTGGTTTTTTTCTCGAGTCCGAGGAAGCGGATCGCCTCGAGCAGTCGGAGTGTGCCGAGGGCATCGACGTCCGCGGTGTATTCCGGCGACTCGAAGGAGACCGCGACATGCGATTGGGCGCCGAGGTTGTAGAGTTCATCGGGTTGCACCTCGCTGATGATGCGGGTGAGGTTGGATGCGTCCGAGAGATCACCGTAGTGCAGGTGGAACCGGGAGTTTTCCACATGCGGATCCTGGTAAATGTGGTCCACACGCTCCGTGTTCAACGAGGAGGAACGGCGTTTGATTCCGTGGACTTCGTAGCCTTTTTCGAGGAGGAATTCCGCGAGGTAAGATCCGTCTTGGCCGGTGATGCCGGTGATGAGTGCTGTTTTCATTTTTTTAATTAGTTTTGAAGTCGGGAAGCGATGAGTAGATCTGAAACGGGGAAATTTGAGATACTGAAATCAACAGGAATAGGAAGGCGCCGCTAGGGCGGCGGGGGGATAGAATTAAGAGTAAGAGATTGACGAGTGCTGATTGTTGATTGTTGAAATCAGAGGTTGAGAAGTGCGGCTGTGCCGGTTGTTTGAAAACGACCGGGACGGGTCGTGCCACGATGCCTGACACCCGACTCCTGTCCCCTGT
>JBFERY010000190.1:0-1112 GCA_041548785.1 Oceaniferula sp. | reverse complement strand
GCCAAAGCACCCCATGTCACCGTCGGCGATGTCATCGTCAAGGTCGACCCCCGCTACTTCCGCCCCGCCGAAGTGGAAACGCTCTTAGGCGATCCCACCAAGGCCAAGGAGAAGCTCGGCTGGGTTCCGGAAATCACCGTCGAGGAAATGTGCGCGGAAATGGTCGCCAACGACCTCGACATCGCCAAACGCCACGCCCTGCTCAAACACCACGGCTACGACGTCTCCGTGGCGAAAGAGTCGTGAAGGAGTTGTAGTAAATTGGAAATTCGGAAATTGTGAAATCTGAAATAGCGCGCTACGCGCCAATGACCCATCTTCGCTTTCCGAATCTCAAATTTCTTAATTTCTTGATTTCCCCATTTCAGATTTCCTGATTTCAAATTTATTGATCACCTTCCCGACTCCCAAACACGATGAAAAAACTTTTAATTTTGGGCGCCGGCGGCATGGTTGGCTCCGCCCTCGTGCGCGCGGCCAAGCAACGTGGCTACACGGATATCCTCACGCCCACCAGCAGGGAGCTCGACCTCATCAATCAGGCTGATACCCACGCCTACCTCGCCCAGACCAAGCCCGACCAGGTCATTGTCGCCGCCGCCAAGGTCGGCGGGATCCACGCCAACAGCACCTACCCGGCCGAGTTCATTTACAAAAACCTGATGATTGCCGCCAACGCGATCGAAGGTTCGCATCAGGCCGGGGTTGGCCGGCTCCTGTTCCTCGGCAGCTCCTGCATCTACCCCAAATTCGCGCCCCAGCCGATGCCGGAATCCTGTCTGCTCACCGCCGAGCTGGAACCGACCAATGAGGCCTACGCCATCGCCAAGATCGCAGGCCTCAAACTCTGCCAGCACTACCGCAGCCAGTACGGCCTTCTCTACCATTCCGCCATGCCGACCAACCTCTATGGCCCGGGCGATAACTACCACCCGGAAAACTCCCACGTCATCCCCGGCATGATCCGCCGCTTCCACGGCGCCAAGGAGTCGGGTGCCGAATCCGTCACCATCTGGGGCACCGGCACCCCGAAACGTGAATTCCTCTACGTCGATGACCTCGCCGACGCCTGTTTCCACCTCATGGCACTGGATAATCCACCCGACTGGGTC
>JBFERY010000189.1:0-1177 GCA_041548785.1 Oceaniferula sp. | reverse complement strand
GGGTTGTCGAACGCCGAGCAACTGCGGAGTCGGGTGAAATACTTCACCGCAGGGCTCGCCCTTGGGAGCCGCGGGTTTGTCGATGCCTTGTATCAAAAGAACCGAGGGAAATTCGGACCGCAACGGAAGCGGGGGGCGAAACCCTTGGCCGGGGGGCGGGAGTCGTCGCCTGAATCATGTGTGCAGACTGGGGATGACGAGTCCGGCCTGTATGTTTTGAAGTGATGCTAAACTCACTAGTGTCCAAAACAACTAGTATTAGGTATCTGCTTTGTTGATTGAGGTGGTCGCCTTTTTGGGCAGGTTGCTTGACGGTTTTAAGTGTAATCCAGATGCTGCTTCGGTGGAAGGCGAGGCTCATTCTGATCCACGATGCTCACGATGGGTTTGTCACGATGGGTTTTGACATTCTGTGGCTGAGACATTATTCTCACAACACGTGTGGACTTCCGTCTGATCGCATTCGGGAGGGAGTTTTCATGGTGACAAGTTTTTCGCTCGGAAAGCAGCGGATTGGCCGTGGGTGGTGGCTCGCCAGGAGTCATTGAGCCGTGGATCCATCCGCGAGCCAAGCGGGCGGACCCCACTATCAACGGACGAACCCCCCATTTGATCCATGCATCCTAACCATCGTCGGCTCAGCTGGCATGCGCTTGACCGTGCCTCGTTGTATGAACTACTGGACGCGACGGACGCCGGGTTGACGGAGGTCGAGGCCGGGGAGCGGCTGCAGGTGCATGGGCGCAACCAGTTGCCTGAGCGGGCGCCGCCATCGATCTGGCAGGTGATCTTACGTCAGTTTTGCAGCCCGCTGATCTACATCCTGCTCGTCGCGGCGGTGTTTTCGGTCCTTATCGGGGAGGTGAAGGACGCCGTTTTCATTGCGGGCGTCCTGGTGATCAACGCGTTGATCGGCACCTGCCAGGAGCAGAAGGCCGAGCGGAGTGGCCAGGCGTTGAAGAAAATGCTGCAAATCCGCGCGTCTGTTTTCCGGGGTGGGGAGGTGGGGGAGATTCCCGCCGAGGAGGTTGTGCCAGGGGACATCGTCTGGCTCGAGTCCGGAAACCGGGTGCCGGCTGACATGCGGATCCTCATGGAGCATGGTCTTGAGGTCGACGAGTCGTTGCTCACGGGTGAATCCTTGCCGGTGGCCAAGGATCCGGACTGGAAGGGAAGC
>JBFERY010000188.1:0-1224 GCA_041548785.1 Oceaniferula sp. | reverse complement strand
TTCTTTGAAGACGGCAATACCTGTGGCCACATAAAAGTCTCACTCATTGGAGGCATATGTGATGTTTAGTGTGCGGTTCGCACGCGCGCTTTGCAAAGCCGCCACGAGAATGGCTAACAGGTAGACGACCCATTGGCAATATTTGCCGGAGTATTTCATGATTGGCCCGCCGCGTGATCTCAACCTTGATCCCTCTTTTTGGGCGGGGGCACCAGCCGCTCGGGGATGGCACGCATCTTGACCCGCTGGTCGCGCGGGTCAAGATAGGCGCAGAGCAGGCTGCGCCGGTCGTTGCGGATGGCCCAGCGGGTCTGGGTCATCGGCCGCCACAGCTTGCCGTCGTGATACTCGAAGATCACCGTGACGACATCGCCGGGGGCTCCCTCCGGGCGCAGGTTGGTGACGCTTCCGGGTTTGGAATTGAGTCGGGTCTTGCCGACCAGACCGCGCATCGGGTGCGGCGAGATATTGATGAACTGGTAGCTGCCGAGAGGAAAGTTGGCGTTGCTGCGGTCCAGGGCGAGAGCCCGGTAGGGCAGTTTGTCGGTCTTCGCCGCGGGGAACAGCACCAGCAGGGGCTTGCTTATCCGGCCGATTCCCGCGCTGCCGACCAGCGGATAGATCTCCTTGCCCTCGGCATCTTTGTCCTTGCGGTGCAGGGTGACAGCTCCGTTGGTGGGGATCGTCTCCATCGGGCCGATGATGTTGGCGGTCGATAGCTTGATTTCCTCGTAGGAGTCCGTGCCAGTGCGCACATAAACGTCCTGAAGTCCTTCCGCATAGGCGAAGGAGTAGAATGAGGCGGGGATGCGGGATGGCTTTTCCTGCCCATGCAACAGGCTGCCGAGGAGAAACAGAAGGATCAGACAAATGCGGTTCATGATTTTGTGTATTTTGCCGTTACGCGGGTGGCGATAGCGGATACAATCCGCGTCGGTCCGTCCAGCATGGCGGTTTGCTTTTTGCCATCACAACACTTCCTTGGATGACAACCAACGGAAGGAAATGACCTGGAAGCGGCGCCCGAACACGGCGTTGGGACCGTTCGGACTGAGATCATCCACCGTGCTGGTCGGCTCGTCCGAGGGGTCGAGATATTCGGGGCTGCGTTGAACGATTGCCTCACACCAGGCCCTCACGGTTTCGTCGCCGTGGGTGGACTGACCGTATGCGCGGATCTTGAAGGTGTCCGAACGGACGCTCAGCATGGGAGCGAGCGGGGTG
>JBFERY010000187.1:0-1491 GCA_041548785.1 Oceaniferula sp. | reverse complement strand
GAAACGAGCCTTGCTGGTGAAATTACGGATTGCAAGCCTACAGAGCATGGGACATGTATTTCGCCGATGAAAAACCTGATTTTTGGAATGAGTATGTTCGTGGCGATGGTTCACGAGAACCTTCATGCCCAGAAAATTACTGCGGATATGGCGATCTCCGAGGATGGTGTTTTCATCGGAACGATCACACTTGAGTTGGATCATGTGAACGCGCCTATGGCCACGGCAAACTTTATTGGTTTAGCTTCCGGTAAGTTTGCTTGGATTGATTCTACTACGGGTTTAGTCCGCCAAACCCCTTATTACGATGGGATTATTTTTCATCGTGTGATTGCGGGCTTTATGAATCAGACAGGCTCTCAAAAAGGGGATGGGTCTGACGGTCCTGGGTATGCTTTTCCTGATGGAGTAGAGGTAACAAATGGTTTGAATCATGATGAGGCGTATGTTGTTTCCATGGCAAACTCAGGAGCTAATACGAACGGATCACAGATATTTATCACAGCTGCTGCGGCAAGCCACCTGAATGGGAAACACATTGTTTTTGGTAAGGCAACATCTGCGAGCGAATCAGTGATTGATTATATCAACAATGTTCCCGTGGTGGATGCGGATGGCTCTGATAATATTCCTGGCAATGCGGATGACAATAATCTGCCGGTAAAAGAAGTCCGGATTGACTCTGTTACAGTCAACTATAACGGGGTCAACTTTGACCCGTGTGCTCAGGGACTTCCCATGGTATCGGTGCCTTCGACCTCGTTTAGTTATTCAAGCGGGGTGTTTGAGTTGAACGTGGAGCAGCCTGCTGCCTCACTCACAAAATATAACCATTCATCCACCTTGATGTCTTGGCAGACGGGTGGGGATGTTTACCTTGATGAAAATGCCCAGGCAAAGCTGAAGATTGATGTTTCGAGTCTGGCTGGCGGTAAAAACAAGCTCTTCTTTTATTCCTCGCGAGTTAGTTATGATGCGTCGAATCCCTTATGGCCGAGTGATTTCTCGGGACGAGTTCTGACCATTGAAGATACGCTATTGTCACCGCAATATGGCAATACCTGGGTATTCACATTCACATCCAATGACGGAGGTACCGTGGTGAATGGCGCGCAAAGTGGCACATTCACTGTTGATCATTATGGTAGTAACTGGTTAGCTGGAAGGAAATACCTGCAAACCGACATGCAATACTTGTTTGGTGTTCAAAACCTCGATATTAACTTTTTCCTGCGAATGACAAAAAATTCGCACTCTGTGACACACTTCACCGGGGTTCACAGTGGTACAGTCTACCTGACACGAAGTGGCCAAATCGAGGCTAGTGGGCCTACGAGTGGGGATTTGACTTTAACCCGTTGATGTCGATTTTCTCCCCGCCAACTCCCAGAGCGCGGCGATGCCTGGCCGGGTCAGGTTTTTTTGGGTGGTGCAGAGGCCGACGACGTAGGGGGCGAGTTGCGGGGCGGCGGTGATTTTCCGGACATCCTT
>JBFERY010000186.1:0-1524 GCA_041548785.1 Oceaniferula sp. | reverse complement strand
TCGCAACAGGCAATAAAGATTACGCCTCCGCCCCTAGGGAGGAGGGACACTCCTGTCCCTCGGCAACCCAAGCCCGCAACCCAAGCCCCCTACTCCACACATCCTTCGCAGTGGACAAGAGTGTCCACACTCCCTATCCGTAGCCCCAGCCGCGCCCCCGCAATTTCCCAATTTCCCAATTTCCCAATTTCAAATTTATTCAACATGCCTGTTCCACTACTCGACGTCAACGCCCAGAACCACGCCATTGCCGATGAACTCCGCGACGCTTTCAACCGTGTGTTGGAATCCGGCCGCTTTATCATGGGCGACGAGGTGGAGGAATTCGAAGCCAGCATCGCCTCATTCGTCGGCGCCAAACACGCCATCGGCGTTTCCTCCGGCACGGATGCCATTCTGCTCGCCCTGATGGCGCTCGGCATCGGCCCGGGCGACGAGGTCATCTGCCCGAGCTTCACCTTCTTTGCCACCGCCGGCTGTATCGCCCGCACCGGCGCCACCCCGGTCTTCTGCGATTGCCACCCGGACAACTTCAACATCGACTTCGACTCGGCGGAACAATGCCTCAGCGAGCGCACCACGGCGATCATCCCCGTCCACCTCTTCGGCCAGTCGGTCGATATGGACGCCTGCTCCGCCTTTGCGACAAAACACAAACTCGCCGTCATCGAGGACACCGCCCAATCGCTTGGCGCCAAGTACCGGGACAAGTCCTGCGGTGCCATGGCCGATTTCGGCACCTACAGCTTTTTCCCGTCGAAAAACCTCGGCGGCCTCGGCGACGGCGGCCTGCTTGTCACCCAGGACGAGCAACTCGCCGAGATCGCTGTCAAAATGCGCAACCACGGTATGCACCCGCGCTACCACCACCCAATGGTGGGTGGCAACTTCCGTCTCGACGCCCTGCAGGCCGCCCTGCTCAATGTCAAATTCGGCCACTACGCGGATTACACCCGCGGCCGACAGGACAACGCGGCCTACTACCTCGACCAGCTCAGCGGCACCCCGGGGATCACCCTGCCATCGATCGACCCCGGCAATACGCACATCTGGAACCAGTTCACCCTGCGTGTCCACGACGGCAAGCGTGACGCGCTCAAGCAATCGCTGCTCGACCAAGGGATCGGCTGTGAAATCTACTACCCGGTCCCGATGCACCAGCAGCAATGCTTCGCCCATCTGGCCGCCGACGCCCGGACCTCGCTCCCCGTCACCGACCTGTTAGCATCAGAAGTCCTCAGCATCCCCGTCTACCCGGAACTCGCCCGCGAGCAACAGGACACCGTCATCACCGCCATCAAAGCATTCGTTTAAGTCGGGAAGTCGGGAAGTCTTGAAGTCTTGGTGTCTTGAAGTCTTGAAGTCGTCAAAGTGGCCGTGGCTTCCAGCCGCGTAGCCAATCTCGACAGGAGTCAGGAGTCAGGAGTCAGGAGCCAGGAGCCCCGTGGCACGACCCGTCCCGGTCGTTTTCAAACAACCGGCGCAGCCGCACTTCTCAACCTCTGATTTCAACAATCAACAATC
>JBFERY010000185.1:0-1771 GCA_041548785.1 Oceaniferula sp. | reverse complement strand
TTGGCCCCTGCGCGGACGTTTTTGGAGTTGCTTTTGCCCCACATCTGGAAGGCGAGCACGCCACCGCCGGTAAGTCCGGGGTTCTTCCCCGAATCGCCACGGTAGCCGATGGCACCGTTCCTGCCTTGTGCCCGGTCGAGCCATTCCAGTGCCTTGCGGGAGACGGTTTTGAAGTCCTTGTCCTCCCAGAGTTTGGTGTGTTTGCAGGCCTTGAGTGCCTGGATTTGCCAGAAGCCGACGGAGTTGTCCCCGCTGTCGGTGGAGTTGAACCGGTAGACCCAGCCGCCGCTCTCACCCTGGCCGGCGATGATCATGTCGCCGGCTTTTTTGGTGACCTCGCCGAGGTTGGGCAGGTTGATCCCGAGGCTGGTGCAGAAGGTGTAGGCCTCTGCCAGGGCGTAGGTGGCAATGCCGTGTTCGTAGACCCAGTGGTTGGAAGTCAGGTCGCTGGTGGCGAGCCTTCCGTCGTTTTTCATGCCGACGTTGACGAGGTAAACGATGCCGCGGGTGACGGCGTCGCCGAATTCCTCCGAGTTGGGGGTTTCGCAGTGGCCGAGGAAGGCGAGGACGGCGAAGCCGGTCATGGCGGCCTGGTTACGGCCGGTCCAGCTGCCGTCGGCATTCTGGGTTTTCTTGAGCCAGCGGAGAGCCTTCATCACGGCCTCCTCGCATTGTTCGTTGCCGCCGTTGGCCTCGAGTCGGGCGAGGCGGTCTTCGAGGCTGCAGCGTTCCCTCATGGTGGCGGGGATGTTGCCGAAGCCGCCGCCGCCGCCCTCGCCGTCGCCGCTGCCCCAGCCGTCGCCGAAGTCGTCGCCGTTGCCAAAGTCCGTTGATGGGTCGGGGACGTCAATTTCGGGGATGGGGATGGCGGTGGTCGAGGTGGTGTTGGCCGCGATGACCTTGGCCATGGATGACGAGGGGGCCGAGGGTTTGCGTTCGACGGCGCGTGTCATCTCGCGTTTGGTGACCTTGTCCTTGTCCTCGGCGCCGGCCTGGTAGGAGACAATTTCCGGGGTGTAGTTGTTGATGGTGGGGAGCAGGAGGTAAAGGAGGATGACCCCGATCAGGAGCACGACCAGGATGGCGATGATGATGCTGGTGATGGTGGAGTTTCTCTGCTGGGCGTGGAGGCGGGCCAGGGCGTCGGGTGAAAGCTGGGCGTGGAGGCTCATGGTGTTTTTGGTGTGGTTGGGGAGCAGCTGTGTGAGGCAGGTTGGGAAGAGGGCGTGATGGTCAGGAAATTGAGATCGTGCGGAGGAACTCTCGTATAATCGGCATGTTTTCTGGAAGAGTCAACCGGTTAGGGTGGCTGGGTGCGTCTTTTCCGATCTTTTGGTTTTTTGGGGGCAGGGTTCTGTGCATGGAATCAGCGGGTTTGAGCGCCGGTGGCGGGGAGGAAGCGGTAGTAGACTTCGAGCATGAAGGTGGCGAGGCAGGTGCTCATGTGGATCGTGGACCCGTGTCCTTGACGGGAGTGCCAGGTGCCGTCTTCCTTCTGGTTCTTGAGCAGTTCGTCACGGAACAGGTCGTTGTAGAATCGCCAGTCCTCGCCGCCACGGTTGATCATGGCCTGCGCGTTGTAGTAATGATAGTAGAGGTCGGCGCTTTTTTCCCCCCACTCGAACGCGGTGTTGGCGCGGATGTACTTGGCCCCTGCGCGGACGTTTTTGGAGTTGCTTTTGCCCCACATCTGGAAGGCGAGCACGCCACCGCCGGTAAGTCCGGGGTTCTTCCCCGAATCGCCACGGTAGCCGATGGCACCGTTCCTGCC
>JBFERY010000184.1:0-1782 GCA_041548785.1 Oceaniferula sp. | reverse complement strand
TGATCCAGACAGCAGGTGGTTGGGAAGTGGCGGGCATCAACACCTTCACCGAGGGCTACGGTGGGAAGTTCGGGGACACAGGAGGGGGTGTGCTGGTCGATCCCTACCTGCCATGGATCGAGCAGACAACCGGGCTCAACTACATCCCGGAGCCGACGGCGGCCGCGTTGCAGGCGATAGGAGCGGTATCAACACAACCGGGCAATGACTGGCTGTGACCAGGGCGGTGCCGTGCAGTCTGGATGCAGTGGTGTCGGTGGTGTCATCCGTGCTTTCTCAGGGCGCGCATGGATGGAGGAATGACTTTTTTCCGACAGACAAAATCGCCAGACATTCCCGGTCTTCCAATAACAGCCCTCCCGACCTCCGGGTTCCCTAGACTTTTGCAGCCATGGGCAGTTGCTCCCGTATGTTCTCAATGAACTCGGGCATGGTCGTGGCGCTGACCAGCTTGTCGTCGAGCGTCACCAGCCCCTGGACCTCCAGCTGCGCCAACACCGCGTCGCGCTTCACTGCCGTGCCGAATCCCACAGCCCTCTGCACATCGCGCAGCTTCATTGAGCCCCCATCCTCGCGTAGTAATTTCAGAACCTTGCGCACAGTCCTCACCGAGCATGCAAGTTCGATGCCCAGTCCGTGCCAGGCCAAGAACGCTAGGCTTAGGGCGATGCTTCTGAGGGTGGTTGTAAACAGGTTCCGGGCCAGGGCGATTGCCTCAGAACTGTCCCCAGCCCGATCCGGTGTCGGGTGTGACAATATAGCTAGCTGTTCACATACTCCTTGCAACTGATGCACTGTTTCCATCACCCCGAACCGGTAACAAGCTGGCAACTTGCTAAGACGCTGCCAGATCCAGTTTTTATAGTAATCAACCCACTTGTCTTCCGGCAGATGCATGAAATTACATACCAGCAAATCAGGAATGGCCCGAAGTGTTCCCACTAGATGAGACAGGTGCTCGGTATAAGGCATGCTGATGGGGGCGTTACAAGTGTGAGGCTGAAAGAACAGGGGTATCCCCAAATCCAGTGCCGAGTCCACTAGCTCATAGTCCAGTTGATCAGCAGGGAGTGTGCCGGTAAGAGACATTGCCTTGTCCACTTCCTGAAATTGCGGCCCAATGCCAGTGGGGGCACTTAATTTCCCTGGATCACGCTCGAGATCACGGCGAAAGGCGATCCAGTCTTCTCTCTCATGCAGGTGCAGATGAATGGCGTTTCTCTCATCCGTCACAAGCCCAAGCGCGTAGTCCCAGCCTCGTATGTAGGGGGCGACGTCGCCTGTGCCATAACCGATCAAACGTGCCTCATGAAAATCTTTCTCTAGTTCGGTGATGGGCGCGAGTCCTACTTGAGGTTGGCTCAGAGATTTAAGCGCTATTTGCATGCTGGAGGAGGCATGAGCAGTTGGGTTAGCGCCGTAGTTTCTTGTAGGTGGTATTAGGTGTTGTATCTCCCTGCGGTAATGACTCAGGTGGTGAATGGTATCCACTATATGGTCCGTATGGCTGTTGCCGGCGTTGACAAGGATCATCGACGGTAACTGGTTCTTGTTCCCGCGAGCTCCCAGCTGCCAGAGGTCCAGGGCCAGGGCGCTGGCCATGACCTCCCGGGTTTCAGGGTCGGACGAGCAGTTTGCGCTGAAATCAGTCAGCGCGAGGAATACGGGTTTATTCATTTGTCGGCTGGAGGGAGGAGTTGCGTTCATATGTCGAGTGTGAGTGAATTGTTTGCTGCGGACGGGGGGCGGAGATACCACTCGCCGTCGGTGTTGCCGATTTTG
>JBFERY010000183.1:0-1801 GCA_041548785.1 Oceaniferula sp. | reverse complement strand
TACTCATTCAGCACAGGTAGCGAGTTCTAATCTATTCGTCTCACATCCATCCTCCACCTCCAGCACGGGGTGGGGGATTTTTTTTGCCAGAAATTCTTCAGGGGTCCTCCACAAGGGAGAGTAGAGAAGATTTTTTGACAGCATTGACCCAAGTCCTCTGGATATTCCTCTTTTTTCTGTTCTTCAACATTTTAAAACCGGCAGACCTAGTCAGTCCCGTTGGGCTAGAAGGATTGATTGACGAGTGATGATTGTTGAATTTTGATTTTCGAAGTAGGTCTCCGCGGTACGGGTCAGAACATAGGCAACACTCTAGGGCCAATACATGGGTTGCGCCAGCTCTTACCTCAGCCATCGACAATCGTAATTCAACAATCATCAATCAATTTCGAGCTGCCGGACCGATGGCATTTCACGGTTAAAAACGAAGCAGCAACTCAAGTCCTAGGAATGACGAACCTCCACCTCTGGCGTAGGAGAAAGGCATCAATCCAAGAATAGCCCCTGTGGAGGGGCCCCCTTCGGAATTCAGCCACCATTTTCGCTTGCAGGGTGGGGGAGTCTGGGTATTTTGCGCCCGTCAGGGACAGGCGCCATCGCCTTGATTTCCCTCCTTTCCAATCCCATCCCTTTTAAACTATGTCCACCACTACTGAAGAACCCACAGAAGAACACACCCATTCGTTCCAAGCCGAGGTCCGCCAGCTCCTCGACATCGTCATCCACTCACTCTACACGGACAAAGAAATCTTCGTCCGCGAACTCGTCTCCAACGCATCCGATGCCCTGGAGAAGATGCGACTCAAACAGCTCACCGAGAAGGATGTCTTCGAAGCCGACCGCGAGCTCGAGATCGCCATCACCGTCGATGAGGAGGCCAAAACCCTCACCATCGCCGATAGCGGCATCGGCATGAACAAGGAGGAACTCATCGAGAACCTCGGCACCATCGCACACTCCGGAACCAAGGCATTCCTCGAAAAAATGAAGGAAGGCGGCACCAACCCCGATGTGATCGGCCAGTTCGGTGTCGGATTCTACTCCGCATTCATGGCCGCCGACCACGTCGAGGTCGCTTCCCACTCCTGGGAAAAGGATTCCGGGGGGAACACCTGGAGTAGCGACGGCGCCACCGGCTACAGCATTGCTGACAACGCCGACGCCCGCCGCGGCTGCAGCATCACCGTCCACCTCAAGGACGATATGGAGGAGTTCAGCAAGGTTTCCCGCATCAAGGCCATCCTCGAGAAATACTCGAATTTCGTTTCCTTCCCGATCAAACTCAACGACGAGCACATCAACAAGGTCGAGGCACTGTGGCTGAAAAATAAAAAGGACATCACCGAGGAGCAATACACCGAGTTCTACAAGTTCACCTCGCACTCGTTCGACAACCCACGGCACACCATGCACTTCAGTGCCGATGCCCCGTTGTCCATCCACGCGCTGCTTTTCACCCCCACCGAAAACACCGAACAGTTCGGAATGGGCCAGATGGAGGCCGGCGTCTCACTCTACTGCCGCAAGGTGCTCATCGATGCCAAACCGGAAAAACTTCTGCCCGAATGGCTCCGCTTCCTCCGCGGTGTCATCGATAGCGAAGACCTGCCGCTCAACATCTCGCGCGAGTCGATGCAGGACAGCGCCTTGGTCCAGAAACTCAACAAACTCATTACCAAGCGCTTCCTCAAATTCCTCCGCGGCTTCCTTGAGCCTGGTGAGCTTCATGAAACAGATACCGCGGTTGATCCGGACCCGGAGGGCATCGAGCCGAGGAAGACTCAGCCGCAGCGCTTCCCCG
>JBFERY010000182.1:0-1838 GCA_041548785.1 Oceaniferula sp. | reverse complement strand
GCTGCCTTGGAGGCGATTGTGAATTCTGATTCCCGAATGGCAATACTGAAGACGAGTAAATTTGAAATGGGGAAATTGGAAATTGGAAATTAGGAAATCTGAAATGAAGAGAAGGCGAGTAGATTTGAGATTTGAAAAGAGTATTTCAGCTTTCAGCTTTCGACTTTACCAGCCGCCGCCGCGTGCGGCACATTATTTCAAATTTCGCAATTTCCGATTTCAAATTTACTCCTTCGTCCCTACTTCGCGCCTTTGCCGAAGAGGACGGCGGGCACGGTCATGAGGAGGAGTTTGACGTCGAGCCAGAGCGACCAGTTGTCGATGTATTGCAGGTCCATCTCCACCCAGTCTTCCCACTCGGTGATGCTGTTCCTGCCACCGGCCTGCCAGGTGCAGGTGATCCCGGGTTTGACGCTGAGTCGCCGACGGTGCTCGGATTTTTCAAACTCCTTGACCTCGTAGACGGGGAGGGGTCGGGGTCCGACCAAGCTCATGTCGCCGGTCAGCACGTTGAGCATCTGCGGCAATTCATCGATACTCCATTTCCTGAGGAAGCGGGCGAAGGGGAAGACGCGGGGGTCGTTTTCGAGTTTAAAGACCGGGCCGCTCATTTCGTTGCCCATCTCCTCCTTGACTGCGGCCAGTTTTGCCTCGGCGTCGGGGACCATGGTCCTGAATTTCCACATTTTGAAGGGTTTGCCATATTTCCCGGCCCGGTCCTGGCGGAAGAAGACCGGTGCGCCGGGACTCGTCAGCCGGATTCCCAGCATCGCGAAGAGCCAGATGGGAGAGGTCCCGAGAATGAACAAAAAGGCGCCCACACGATCCATCGCCCCCTTGACTAACAAGGCCCAGGACAACTCGGGTGTGGCGCGCAGCACAAGCATCGGTTTACCGCCGAGGTTATCGAATGTCGGGCGCGAAACCTGGGTCCGGATAAACCCGGCCGATACCCACGCCTCGATCCCCTGCTTTTCACAAAGCTCCACCGTCCGCGATATCTGCCGGAACGCGGAATGCCGCGATGCGATGATCACCCGCTGGACGGCACCCTCGGTGAGTATGTTTTCCAACTCGTCCAGATCCCTCTCACCCAAATCAAATTCACAGACGACCTGCCAGTAGTCGGTCACATCGTCGGGCATCTCCGACAGAAGTTCAGCGATATCACCCGGGTCTCCGGCCAGCACAACACGCTCCTTGCGGCCCTCCTCCCGCGCCGATTTTTTAAGGGCCGACCTGACAAGGCCGTCGCGTATCAGCAGCATCGCGCCGGCAAGGAATAACGCCACCGCGAGCACCATTCGGCTCGATGGCGCCATCTTGAAAAACACGACCATCACCGCGACCGTCACCCCGATCAGCAGCAGGCAACGGAACATCTGGGAGAGCGCTTTCGCCACCGTCTTGCGCATCATGTTGCGGTAGAACCCGAACATTTCCAGGATGAGCGGGGTAAACGGCACCACGATAAACAGCAGCCAGGAAATCTCGGAAAGGCCAAGTTCCCCTCCATCCTCCAGACCAATCAGCGGTCGGAGCACGGGTCTCAATTTATCCGCCGCCCAGAAGGCAACCAAAACAAGAAAGGCGTCACTTAGTTGTAACGCCTGAATGGAAAACTGTTCTCTTTTTCTGGAACCTTGCATGTGTTAGAGGTCTTGAGGTCGATCCTCCCTGTGGGAGGAGTCTTGAAGTCGGGAAGTCGGGAAGTCGTAGAAGTTGTGTGTATCTACGCGGGGTTGTATAGCTTGATACTTCTACGAAGGCAAGGGATTTGGGAGAAGTCGGGTAGTCCTGAAGTCTAGGAGTTTTACTGCGATGTTTTTAGGTATTTG
>JBFERY010000181.1:0-1927 GCA_041548785.1 Oceaniferula sp. | reverse complement strand
GGCCGTTCCTACGAAGCGATCATCCGGATCAACTCGCAATCGGGAAAAGGTGGAGTCGCCTATGTGCTTGATCGTGAGCACGGGTTTGACTTGCCCAAAACCATGCATCCGGTGGTGGGCGGGAGGATCTACGCCCTGGCTGACGAGTTAGGCCGCGAGCTGACTGCGGATGAGATCCGCGACACGTTTTACGAGCTGTTTGTCAACCTCACCGAGCCGCTGTCGCTACTCGACTACGAACTCGATCATCATGCTGGAAAGCAGGGGGAAGTGGCGTGCCACGCAACCATCTCCCTGCACGGTGAGGAGAAGAAAATCAGCGGGCTTGGGAACGGACCGATCAACGCCTTCGTGCACGCGCTCGAGCAGGAAGGGCTGAAGAAATTCACGCTCACCGACTACCGGTCGCACGCCGTGCGTGGCGGGTCGGATGCGGATTCCGCGGCCTATGTCCAGCTGCAGGACCTCGAAAGCCAGAAGCTGGTCTGGGGTTGCGGTGTCGATCCCTCCATCGAGATGGCGGGTCTCAAGGCGCTGGTTTCAGCGGTCAATCTACTCGCCAGGCAAGACGCCTGATCTTTGCCTTACTTTCAATTCTAACAATCTATGTTTCGTTTTACTATTTTTGGAATACCCGTTGAAGTCGAGCCATGGTTCTGGCTGGTGATGGCATTCATCGGCGGAGGATTCACGGCATTGCAGAGCAGTTCGCCGGATCTCTATATGGGAGTGGTTTTGTTTATGCTGGCGGGGTTCGTCTCCATCCTGGTGCACGAACTCGGGCATGCGCTTACCGGCTGGAAACTGGGTGGCGGCACGGTCTGGATTCGCCTGTGGGCATTTGGCGGGCTCGCCTACCAGCAGGGTGGGCGGTTTGACCGGAAAGGTCGCTGTGCCATGATCCTTGCCGGTCCGGGCGCGGGATTGCTGCTGGCGGCGCTGAGTATTGCTGCCGTGTTTGTTATTTTTCCCATGCCCGAGGCGCTGAACCGCCTGAATATCTACCTGCGCTACACCAATGTCCCGCATGAGGTCATGCTGAGGTTTTTTCCTGACAACAAACCTGTGTACGGATTCCTCAACTCGATGATCTGGGTGAACGTTTGGTGGTCGATTCTCAACCTGCTGCCAGTCTACCCCTTGGACGGCGGGCAGTTCATGGATCAGTTCGTCAAATCCCGCAAGGCGATGCACAAGGCAAGTATCATCACCTGCATTGTCGTTGTGCTGCTGATGTTGTCGAATAACATGACCATGGGTGTGTTCTTTTTCGCCTACTTCGCCTACCAGAACTACATGGGGTTCAAGCAGGCTGGCTATTAGGTTGCGCGCGAGCCTGCGCGTGAGGTCGCGCGAGGTTGTCGTTTGCGTGGGTTTCCCGCGTTGCCCGGGCGCTGCATGATTGCCGCAGCGTCGTCACCCCGCCATCAGCGAAGCGATAACAGCGTAGACGATGACCAGCAGGGTGAGGCTCCAGAAAATCTTGATTCCCTTGGTTGCCCATGGAGCATCCGAGTTCCGCAGTCCGTCTGCAAACAAAGCGCAGCCGTGGACCACGGCGAACCCGATGATGAAGATGGAGAGCGGCGTGAACATCACGCTGCCGATGTTGATCTCAGCCAGCAACGACCAGGGGAGCAGGATCACATAGAGCCAGGAAGTGATGAAGCCCATCATGCCAAAGACCCTTCCCGTTTTGTCGGTGTCCTGAGAGATGTAGCGTCCCTTCACCCGGATCGTGCCGGGGCTGCCAGCATGCCGCTCAGGCCTGCTGGCCCCGGGCAGGCTCCGTAGTCCTCGTTCCGGATTGGTGCTGGTAAATCCTTTTTTGTAGCGGTTCAGGTTCATGGTATTCCTTTCGGTTGACCACAGACTACAAGACCCGCTGATCGCCACCATTATAATGGCGGCTTGTTTTTCTAACGGC
>JBFERY010000180.1:0-1936 GCA_041548785.1 Oceaniferula sp. | reverse complement strand
TGGTCAGGATTATTCGTTGACCGAGGTGACCGGTGACAAGTTTTTCTCACGTATGTCCGAGGTGGACTATTCCTTGGTGCCGGACGCCCCAACGGATTTGGTGGACAATGGCAACAAAGTCGAACTTGTGATCTCTGGTAGCGAGACAGTGACGTTGACTTTTGATGGCACAGGCGGTGGGACCTGGCTTCACTCCGGTGGAAGTTCTGGTGATTTAACGGCAGTGACGTGGACGGACTCAGCACCCGTGACGAGATGGACTGCGGGTGCCTCGCCGCAGGCGAAAGTGATCCCCATGGGAACCTTGGCAGTGACATTTGACAGCCCGATGGGGTCGGAAAGCTGGAGTTCTTTTAATCTTCCACTGAGTTTTCACACGGCGACAAGTGGCTGGTGTGATGGCACGGCTGTGGTGCCGCAATTTCCCCCTATTCCTGGTGGTCCGACGACAATGACGGTGACCAAGCGCGTGCCGTTTACTTACACTCCCTGATTCCTCCCCGCCAACTCCCAGAGCGCGGCGATGCCTGGCCGGGTCAGGTTTTTTTGGGTGGTGCAGAGGCCGACGACGTAGGGGGCGAGTTGCGGGGCGGCGGTGATTTTCCGGACATCCTTGCGGAACGGGCTGCGTTCGAGCACGAGTTCCGGCACGATGCCGACGCCGCAGCCGAGGCGGACCATGGCGAGGATGCCTTCGTTGCCGGAGACCTCGGTGTTGATGTTGGGCCGGGTGTTGTGTTTTTTGAGCCACTGGTCGAGTCGGCGTCGGGAGAGGCCGCTGCGTGGCAGCACCAGGGGGGCGCGGGTCAGGTCGAGCTGGCCGTGACTCATCGGGATGTCGCGTGGTTTGCGCGGCCCGACAAAAACGAGTTGGGTTTCGGTCAGGGGCATGAACTCGAGCCGCGCGTGTTGTTGGTCGGGGAGTGCGGCTACGGAGAGGTCGATTTCGCCGTCGAGGACCTGCTGGACGGATTCCTCGGCGGAGCCGGTGCGCAGTTCGAGTTGGACCTCGGGGTAGGCGCTCCGGTAGGACTCGAGCAGGTCGGGCAGCAGGCTGTAGACGGCAGTGACGGAGGCGTAGATCGAGACCCGTCCGCCGACGCTGCCGTCGTTTTTGATCTCTTCGCAGAATGTCTCCCATTCGCGCAGCGCGTTACTGGCGTAGTTGCGGAATTTTTCCCCGGACGGGGTGAGGGTGACGGTGCGGTTGTCGCGCAGGAAGAGCGCGTGGCCGACGGATTCCTCGATGCGCTGGATGCTGCGGGTCAGGGCGGACGGGCTGAGGTTGCAGGCCTGGCTGGCGCGGCCGAAGTGGAGTTTTTCGGCCAGCACGAGAAAGTTTTTCATTTCGTGGAGGTTCAAATCGGAGATAGCGTATCGACAATTCGTTGGTTCGCAATAAAACATCTGCGAAAGCCTATTTTATGTCTGACCAGTTTACAGCCTCACCCCTAGTCACCCTTGAGGGTATTTCTGGCAATGCGGGCCATGCTGTGGGGGTGCGGAGCTTTGCTATTTTACCGGGTGAGCATTGGGCGGTGGTCGGCGGTAACGGTTCGGGGAAAACGACCTTTGCGCGCATGTTGGCCGGTGAGATGGAGCTTGCGGTCGGTCGGCGGGTTTCACGTTGTGGCAGGATCGGGTCGGTTTCCTTCGAGGCCGAACAGGCGTTGTTGGAGCGCGAGATTTACGAGGATGACAGTGAAGCCCTCGACTGCGTTGACCAGGGGCGGACCACTCATGAGTTGATCACCGAGCATTTGGCGGTGGGGACGCCGGTGGAGCCGATCATTGAAGCGTTGCAGTTAGGTGATTTCCTGCACACCGGGTTCAGGTTGCTTTCCACCGGGGAGCGGCGCCGGATGATGATTGCGCGTGCGCTGTCGCAGGCGCCAGAGATGCTGGTTCTGGACGAGCCGTACGACGGTCTGGATCG
>JBFERY010000179.1:0-1990 GCA_041548785.1 Oceaniferula sp. | reverse complement strand
TAGGGGGTGGGTCTGGGAGTGAGAGGGGTTGTGCTTCATGACTGAAAACGGTTTAAGGACATAATTCCATTGAATCATGAAAACCCACAGACTTGCCTTTCTAACATTCCTGTATCTGGTGGTCTCGCTCTCAAGCAGCATCGCTGCAGAGCAGTTTGGCCCCACCGGTATTTTCGGCGATCGTGTCGGCACGGAGCTCACCGTCACGTCGGTGGATGTAGGCTCTCCTGCCGACGGCCTGATCACTCCCGGAATGATTATCACGGGCACGGATGGCACCGATTTCAGCAGTGCCATTTATCAGGACCTGGCCGCAGCGATTGATGCCGCTGAATCGGTGGCGGGTGCCGGACAGCTCACGCTTCGAATCAAAGACGCGCCCTCGGTCGCCATCACGCTGCCGGTTTTGGGATCCTACAGTGCGACCGCACCCTTCAACTGCCCGAAGTCGGATGCGATCCTTGCGAATTTCTCAAGCTACATGGCAGGCCAGCAACCTTATGGGAGGCAGTCAGTGCTGGTCGCCAGGACGGGACTGGGTGCCAGCCATTCGATGGCGGATCTGGCGGGTTACGCCTTTGAAGAACCCAGCGAGACGAGTGTATGGGATTGGGGTTACAGATGCATTGCGTATGCGGAGTATTACCTGGCAACCAACGACAGTTCGGTCTTGCTGAGCCTGCATAAGACGGTGGAGAAGATCGTCGACGGCCAGGATGCCGGTGGGCTTTGGGGGCACCAGGGGATCAATGGAAGCGGGCGGCTTCCGGGTTACGCGCAAATGAATTCGAGTTCCCTGCCTTGTTTCATTGGTCTGCAGCTCGCGCAAAAGTGCGGCATTGATTCGCCTGAGATCCAGCAAGCGATTGACAAAGCCTACACCTTTTACCGCTCCTACACGCATCGGGGTGAGATCCCCTACGGCGTGCACATGCCGAAAACCAATATTTTCAGCGACAATGGCAAATCGGCCAAGGTCGCCATTGCCATGTCCCTCTACGGCGACCTTGAAGCGGCCGCCTACTTCTCTGAGCTCGCCACCGCCGGCCATGTCAATCTCACTTATGGGCACGCCGCGAATGCATTCAACATGATGTGGACCCCGCTGGGCGCGGCCGTGGCCGGGCCGGATGCCCTTGCGGAATACTTCAAGGAGACCCGCTGGTGGTACACCATCGCCCGGACCTGGCAAGGTGGGTTTTACGACAATAGCACGGGAGCCAATGTGAGCATGCCGGAGCTCATGGCAGCACCTTTCCTTGCCGCCAAGGGTGAACTTTGGATTGCCGGCAAGAATGCCAACCCCTCGATTTGGCTGGATGCGCAAACCGCCCAGGAGGTGGCCGGGATGAGCCAGATCGACTATGCCTCACTGCCCTACGAGGATCTGATCGGCTACCTCAGCCATCGCCACATTCATGTTCGGACTCCGGCGGCCCAAACCGCAGCGGCCTATAATGGAGATCCGACCCACGACCAGAGGATGGCGGACATGCTGGCGAGTCCCGATGTGTATGAGCGTCGTGGGGCGGCCCTTTACTATGCCTATAATGCTCTTTCGGCAGCCACCTACAACGCCATGAGCGCGACCCTCATTGCCTTGCTCGATGATGAACAGGAGGATCGCGAGGTGCGCCAGTTGGCCGCGCAGGCGCTGGATAAAATCGGAGCCGGCTATGAACAACTCCTCGATTTCATCCTGGAGGAACGCACTGACGACCCCTTGGGGACCACCGAGGAAGCGTTGACCGACGTGGTTACTTCCTTGTCGTCCAACCAGGGATTGAGCACCCATTTTGACAAACACATTCAAGCGGCGCTGAAACTCGCGAAGCACAAACGTCAAAATGTGCGTGGCCCGGGGATGCAGATGCTTCGAGGCATTTCGGCGGATGACTTCCACCTGGTCGCGGATGAGGTCAACCTCGTTGCCTCGGATGCGGACATGAGCTACCACAGCTACCACAACCCGTCGACTCCGGTGGAGCCG
>JBFERY010000178.1:0-1996 GCA_041548785.1 Oceaniferula sp. | reverse complement strand
GGAAGCCGCCACGCCGACCCCCTGCCGGTCCATCGGTTCAGTCGATTAATCCATCCACATTATCAATCCCCCGATGACGGAATCCGTGTTATAATCAGGCCGTGGCCGAAAAACTCACCAACAAACCCTGGGGCGTGCTGCGCATGCCCATGCCCTGGCATAAACCGCGCGTGCGGGAAGCGCCCGATGAAAACGCGGATGCCGTCATCTTACTCCACGGACTCTGGCGCAGTCTCTGGGCGATGGAACCCATGGCCAAGTACCTCAACGAGCAAGGTTTCCACACCATCAATGTGCCCTACCCCTCGTTCAGCAAACCCATGGAGGAAATCACCCGAATCGTCTGCGAGGCGGTCGCCGAGCACGGCGGCAAGCGCACCATTCATTTTGTCACCCATTCGCTCGGGGGCATTGTCACCCGTAAACTTCTCCACCAGCTCCCAGCCGGGCAAACAGGACGTGTGGTGATGCTGGCCCCCCCGAACCAGGGCAGCGAGATCATCGACTGGCTGGCCCGCTGCAAACCCGCCCAACTGGGCCTCGGCCCCGCTGGCTTGCAGCTGGGGTGCGGGAAAATCAACGCCCCGGCGCTGCCGGAGCAAACCGAGGCCGCCGTCATCATGGGCAAACGCAGCAGCATCCCGTTTTTCCGCTGGCTGCTCGATAAGGACAACGACGGGATCGTCTCGGTCGAACGGGGCAAAATCGAGGGCATGAACGAATTCCATATCCTCGATGCCGATCACACTTTCATCGCCACCGACCCGCGCGTCATGAAAATGACCTGCGATTTCCTCAAGCACGGCCGGACTGACTGAATTTCCCATTTTCCCCCTTCCTCTTTACCCGGCTTGCGTCTAAAACAACGCCGCACATGAGCAAGGAAAGCCACAAGAAGGAGAAACTCGATTTCATCCGGGAAATCATCGCCGCCGACCTGAAAAGCGGTAAACACAGCACCGTGATCACCCGGTTCCCGCCGGAACCGAACGGATACCTCCACATCGGCCACGCCAAGTCGATCTGCTTCAACTTCGGCATCGCCCGGGAACATCAGGAAATCGGCGCCCGCTGCCACCTCCGCTTCGACGACACCAACCCGGAAAAAGAGGAAAGCGAATACGTCGACAGCATCAAGGCCGACGTCCGTTGGCTCGGGTTCGACTGGGGCGACAACCTCTACTTCGCCAGCAACTACTTCGACTTCTTCTACGACTGCGCCCGACACCTCATCAACAAAGGCCTGGCCTATGTCGACGAACAGTCGCCCGAGGAAATCCGCACCCACCGCGGCAACGTCACCACACCCGGCACCCCGTCCCCCTTCAGAGACCGGCCGGTCGAGGAAAACCTCGACCTCTTCGCCCGCATGAAGGCCGGCGAATTCGATGACGGCGCGATGGTGCTGCGCGCCAAGATCGGCATGACCTCATCAAACATGAATATGCGTGACCCCGTCATGTACCGCATCATGCACGCCACTCACCACAACACAGGCGACCAATGGTGCGTCTATCCGATGTACGATTTCGCCCACCCGCTCGAGGATGCCCTCGAGCATATCACCCACTCACTTTGCACCCTCGAGTTTGAAAACCACCGGCCACTGTACGATTGGTTTATCGACAACTGCCCGGTGCCCGCAAAACCGCGCCAAATCGAGTTTTCCCGCCTGAACCTCAGCTACACGGTGATGAGCAAACGTAAGCTGTTGCAACTCGTCAACGAAGGCCACGTCAGCGGCTGGGACGATCCGCGGCTCCTGACCATCTCAGGCATGCGCCGCCGCGGCTACCAGCCCGCCGCCATCCGCAGCTTCTGCCACCGCGTCGGCATCACCAAGTTCAACAGCGTTACCGACATGGCGATCCTCGAGGCCGAAATCCGCAATGAACTCAACCAGAATGCGGAACGCCGCATGGCCGTGGTCAACCCGCTCAAGGTCGTGATCACCAATTGGCCCGACGACACCCACTCCGAGCTGGTCGAGGTTCCT
>JBFERY010000177.1:0-2033 GCA_041548785.1 Oceaniferula sp. | reverse complement strand
CCGAGTTGACCAGGATCTGGCGGCTCTCGCTGCTGTCAAATTTCGCGTGGTGATACATCCAACCATGCATCCCGGTCGCCCCGAGGTTGAGGTTATAGGTGCTGGTCGGTAATCCCCCTGCCGTCAGGTCGGGGGCTTGCGCATTGGCGCTGGGGCTGAGGCACAGCATCAATGTCAGGAAAAAGGCAACGATGGGTCCGGATGCGACCCTTAGGTTAATCTTCATGTTTGTGTGTTTGGCTTGTGTGTTTGTGTGTTCGGCCCGTGTGTGTTCGGCCCGTGTGTGTTCGGCCCATGTGTGTTTGGCCACCTAACAGCAAGCTGGGATTTTACAGTTAGGTGATTTGATGACAGACACGAAGATCTGAATCAAGGATCACACTACCATGTATGAATTCACTTCGGAAGAAACTTCTCATGCGCAACCGACCCCTTAAAGGGAGTGGTCGGTTCGAGCCTGGAAAACAGGACCTACGCCATACGCGCAATGCTACCGCCTACGCGTCATCGCCCAGTGCGGCCAAGCCCATGATCGGCTATTTAAAAAATAGATAGACGCATTGGGAAACTGCTTACAATTAGCCGTGTCAAACGCCCAAAAACAAAAAAAACCTTATGAAATAAGGGTTGGATAGAATGGAGGCGGAGGCGGGAATCGAACCCGCGAATGTCGGTTTTGCAAACCGATGCCTTACCACTTGGCCACCCCGCCTTTGAGGAGTCGGAGGATTTGTCCCTCCGAGGCGGGACGTAATTAGTGCGGGGCGCTACAGATGTCAATGGCACAATTGGCCAATCTTTATGACATGGCGGGCAGAGCGGTGCTTGCCAAAGCGAGGATTTCCTACTATGGAGCAGCCACTCCCCGTGAGGCTGTTGAGGGTAACGGCTTCCCACCCATTTTTCACACCATTTCCCACTATGGAAGGCATAGCAATCATGACATCGGGCGGCGATGCGGCAGGGATGAACCCCGCCGTCAAATGCGCCGTGGATTACTCGCGCAGCCTCGGCTACAAACCGTTTTTGATCTTCAACGGCCTCCGCGGCATGATCGACGACAACATCGAAGAGGCGAAACCCTCGTCGGTCTCGGGCATCATGCACCGGGGCGGCACCGTTCTGCGGTCGTCACGATCAAAACGGTTCTTCGAGTACGAATCCCGGCAGACCGCCTACGAAAACCTCAGAAAACACGGCATCACCAAGTTGATCGTGATCGGCGGTGACGGTTCGTTCCGCGCCCTGAACCAGTTCTACAGCGACTTCAAAGTCCCTTTTGCCGGCATCCCCGCGACCATCGACAATGATATTCCCGGAACCGACTACTGCCTGGGGGTGGATACCGCACTGAACATGATCCGTTCCAACGTGGATAGCATCCGCGATACGGCCAACTCATTCAGTCGCGCGTTTGTGGTCGAGACCATGGGGCGCCACTGCGGCTATCTCGCGATGGCGTCGGCCGTCACCAGCGGCGCCGAAATCTGCCTGGTGCCCGAGCTGCAATACGACCTCGATGCCATCGGCGAGCGCCTGCGCAAACAGATCGAGGAGGGCAGGAACTTCCTGATCGCCATCGTCGCCGAAGGTTGCAACATGAGCGACTACCTGACCCGCTGGATCCATGACTCGCTGAACATGGATGCCCGACTGACGATTCTCGGCCACATCCAGCGCGGCGGCTCACCCACGGTGCGCGACCGGCTGATGGCATTCAAATTTGCCGTTGCCGCGGTCGAATCCCTGCATCGCGGGGAGACGAGCAACATCATGGTTTACCGCTCGGGCAACTTCGGCACCCTCCCGATCCACAAGGTGACGGATGCGCCGGCCAGCGTCGACCCCGCCCTGGTGGCACTCTGCAAACCGCTGTGCAGGTAACAGGGGGACGGTGGTCAGTGGTCCGTGGATGGTAGCCAGTGGACAGTGGACAGTGGTGCCGCCCGACTTCCCGACTTCCCGACGTCCCGACTTCCCGACTTCCCGACTTCCCGACTTCCCGACTTCCCGACTTCCCGACTTCCCGACTT
>JBFERY010000176.1:0-2040 GCA_041548785.1 Oceaniferula sp. | reverse complement strand
GGCCAGAAGGTCAGTGCGGTGGCGGACGGAAATGGCAAGTGGACGGCGACGCTGCAGCCACTCACACTCAGCAAGCAGCCGCAGGATTTGGTGGTTTCGGCCGGTGGCGACAAGGTCGTGCGCGAGGGCATCCTGGTTGGCGACGTGTGGCTGTGCAGTGGCCAGTCGAACATGGAGATGACGTTCCAGACCAAGCGCCTGCCCTGCGACATGCCCGACTTCGTCAAGCCGGACGCCATGCCGCTGGTCCGGCAGCTGAAGGTGAATCGAGTGCGAACGAAGAATACGCCCAAAGAGACTTTCGAAAATCCTCAAGCGCGCTTCCAGCCCGGTCAGGTTCAAGGTGGCTGGGTGCCCTGTGATGCCGAGTCGTACAAGAACTTCACCGCCACGGGCTTCTTCTTCGCCCACACGCTGAGTCAGCAAGTGGATGTGCCCATCGGCCTGCTCAACATCACCCAGGGCAACACGCGCATCGGCCAATGGGTGACGCCGGAGAGCATACCCGCGGTCGCCGACAAAATCCCCGCCAAGCATCCGTTCCGCGCCGTGTTTTCGAAAGCCCCCTGCGGCAACTACAACACCCAGGTGTCACCGGCGGCAGGCTTCGCGCTCAAGGGCGCGATCTGGTACCAGGGCGAGGCCAATGGCAAGGAGGGCGATAGCTACCGCTGGAAACTGAAGGCGCTGGTCGACGGCTGGCGCAAGGTCTGGGGTCAGGGGGAGTTTCCGTTCTACTACGTGCAGCTGCCCAGCTATAACGGCAAGAAAGCCAACTGGGCGCCGATCCGTGAGGCCCAACGCAAGGCGATGGCGCTGATTCCCAATACCGGCATGGTGGTGCTCACGGATTCCGGGGACAACGAGGCCGAGTTCCCGGTCAACCTGCACCCGCGCAACAAATTCACGGTCGGCCAGCGGTTGGCGCTGTGGGCGCTTGCCCGTGAATACGGGATGAAGGACCTGGTCCATTCCGGCCCGCTTTTCAAATCCGTGGAGTTCAAGGGTGGCCAAGCGATCGTCTCGTTCGATCACGTCGGTGGCGGGCTGATGGCCGCCAAAAAGTCGTCATCGCGCAGCACGGCCCCCCCTGCGCCGGTGGACGACGTGATCGGTTTTGAAATCGCGGGCGCCGACAAAAATTGGTCGGCGGCCAAGGCGGAGATTCAGGGCAACAAGTTGGTGCTGACGGCATCCGGGGTCGGCCATCCGGTGGCGGTGCGCTACCTCTACACCCTGAACACCGACCACGGGACTCTCTACAACAAGGAGAGCCTGCCCGCTTCCCCCTTTTGTACGGTTGGTGATTGGTGATTACTGATTGGTGATTACTGATTACTGATTGGTGATTACTGATTGGTGATTACTGATTGGTGATGTGAGCCCCGTGGGTATCATTACAGACAGGAGATATCCTTGGTAGTGTGACGATGCAGCAGTAGGGGTGACGGCGCTTACGCAGCATATTGACTGAGCCGTCGGGAAGAAGCCGCTTCAGGAGAGGCGTGCGCAAAAGATAAAAATCTGGACGGTTTTCGAAAATTGGGTATGATGAAAGTGTATCTTGCGTCGATGACTCCAACATTTGCCCCCAAATGGGCACGTCCCAGAGCCTATTCGGCACCTTCACTCAAAAGCGTTAACAACAACCTAAAACATATTATGAAAATGAACTACATCTACAAAATTGCCGCCATAACGGCCACGGCCATGCTGTCGAGCGGGCTTTCGCATGCAGTGCTCCTCACCAGCAGCTTTACCGACACCAGTTTTGAAAACGGGGGTATTACAGTCATGGACACCAGCGTTTATAAGGCCGTTGGTGGCAATGATAGTGCTTATACGCTATCTGCAAGCGACGCAGGCCAATGGCTGATGACGGGTAATACTTCAACGTCGATCCGTGTTGGGATTCTGGAGAAGAGCAATAGTTACTGGAACGGCCAAACAACAGTTCCAGATGGTGTGGATGGATCTCAGTTTCTCACGATGTCGCGCGGTGATAATCAGTCGCGCAATTTCATGCAATTCGTCAATGAT
>JBFERY010000175.1:0-2120 GCA_041548785.1 Oceaniferula sp. | reverse complement strand
TTCGGCGTCCACGAATACTTGGGATAGATCCACCTTGCCGCGCGATGTTTTATCGGCCCATTCAAGGATGCGGCGTACGATTTTGTATTGGTCCCAACGGATGTGCGCGATGGTGGGTCTGCACCATAGGTATTCCGGTTGCTCATCCGAGCAGATCAGTGAAACTCGCTGCGGGGCGGTGATTCCATGTCTGAGTAAGTGGGTGTAGGCGGGGAACAGGAGCAAGATATCGGTGATGAACAATGCGGTGGGAGGCGTGAGCTGGAAGAGCGAATCCAGGATCTTCTGCAGCCCTTGCGGGGTGCATTCCCAATCCGGCAGGTTGTAGGCGCTGGCCTGAATGCCCCGGGCTTCGAGTTGCTCGAGAAAATTCCTTTGTGTGTAGCCGGGGGCCGGCAGGCGGTCGGTTTCCCGTGACAGCATCACGATTCGGCTGTGACCGTATGCTGTCAGTCGGTCAAGCGCATCGATGACTGCGGGCACCTTCATGGCTCCTACTGCCGCCACCGGGATATCGAGGAACTGTCCATAGAGCGCGAGTGAAGGGAAGGTCTGCTGGGAAAACCACTCCAGGATTTCGTGCGATCCGGCTTGGACGATCCATGCGTCGGCCTTGGTTTTCTCCACGAGCTGTGTGATTTTCCCGAGATTCCAGCCCAACTCTTGCTGGCTTTTTTCCGACAGCGTGCAGGTGTGACCTATGTTGCTCAGACTATGCCTCAGCTCGATGATGATTTTTGATCCCTGGGAACTTTCCGGTTCATAGGTGAGAATGGCCACGTGCATGGCGCGCCGGGCTGTCTCGTCCGGCGTGATGATGAGTCGCGGCTTTCCAGCACCCTGGGATTTCAGCAAGCCTCGATTCTCCAGGAGAGCTGCCGCGGCATCGATCGTCTTGTGGTTGACCCCTAACTGGTTTGCGAGCTTCCTGGCACCCGGCAGTTCACCCACCAGGCTGCCTTGCGTGATTTCCTCGGTGAGGTGGGCCGCCACCTGTTCGGCGGTGGAGATCAGGCGGAGCGGTTTCATGATGGCTGTGTCATTGCTGTCTCGACAGGCTGTCAGCCTGTGGCGGGGCGGATTTTTGGGCTGGGTTTCGATTCCGTGGACCGATCCGAGTAAATGCCACGCATGCCTGCGCTGTCGAGGCGGAAATCATGTTTTCAAGGGTTTGAAAGCATTCCGGGCGCTGCCCGCCCTGCAGGCGGTCACGGCCCGTCGCCCTTGGCTGGCTGTGGCAGGTGGGGCTGCGGGGTCGCTCCCTGGGTGACTTCCCTGTGCCACTCCGCCATGGTCTGGCGCATCCGCTCCACGCGCTCCGGGTGTTTCCCGGCGAGGTTGTCCTTTTCCCCGATGTCCTCGGAGAGATGATAGAGACCGACAGATACTCCAGGATTTCCCTTGCCGCCCAGGATGAGTTTCCACGGCCCGTCGCGCATGGCCTTGCCGTTCCAGAATAGCTGACGCGCGGGTAGCGTCTTTCCCTCGGTGAGTAAAGGGGTGAGATCGATGCCGTCGAGCTGGTGCTTGGCAGGTACGGACACATCGGCCATGGCGAGCATGGTCGGCATGAGGTCGAGACTGATGGTCAAGGCATCCGAGGTCGCGCCCGCCGGAATCTTGCCTGGCCACCAGGCGATTGCCGGCACCCGGTGTCCGCCTTCCCAGTGGCTGCCCTTGCGCCCGCGGAGTGGGCCACTCGAACCGCCGGCAGGGCCGTTGTCGGAGAGGAAGAAAACGAAGGTGTTTTCCGAGAGTCCGAGCTGTTCGACTTTGGTGAGGATTTCGCCCACGCCCTTGTCCATCTCGGTGAGCATTTCCTTGAATGGGCGATGACGTTGTGGCCATTTGATGCCCTCTTGTTTGTTAGATCCGCGCTCGGCAGGATCATTGGGGCCTTGCCATGGCGCGTGCACGGCCTCGTGGGCGACATAGAGGCAGAAAGGTTGATCCTTTTGCCGCTCGATGAAGTTCACGGCATGGCGGGTGATGAGGTGGGTCGAGTAGCCCGTTTCCCGTGACTTTTCCAGTCCGTTCCACCAGTCGAACTTGCCCATGCGGTCGTAGTGGGAGTGGTAGTCGATGTTGCCGCTGATGAAGCCGCGGAAGGTGTCGAAACC
>JBFERY010000174.1:0-2133 GCA_041548785.1 Oceaniferula sp. | reverse complement strand
GCCGTAAAAGAGCAACATACACAGACGGCCATGCGCGAACTGGACCGGATCCTCGGGATCAAGCGGCAACACCGGCTTGGATGTGGACGCACAGGCCTTGAGCATGGTTTCCACCTCCGCCATTTTCATCTCCCGGGGCAGCGTGCGCATCGACTCCGCGGCCACAAAACGCACCAACGGGTCGTTGTCGGTCAAACAACCTGCCAGCGCACGGGCCGCCCGGCTGTCGTCCGTCCGGCCCAGGGCCCAAAGCGCGCCAACCCGGCCCGGATGACCCGGATCGACCGCCATCTTGATCAGCCTCGGGACCAGCGGCTGGCGAGCGACATCACGCTGCGCAAGCTCAAGACCCGAGAAGAACTTCACCTTGGGTGACCAGCAGGAAAAATCCGCCAACAACTGCTCGACGCTCCGTTTGCCGGCGTCATGCAGGGCGGCAAATTCAGCCTGCTCGACGTCCTTCGGGCTCAGCAAATCACCATCCAGACCCTTGCCCGTGATGACCAGTCGCCGCAGGGGAGCGGCATAGGTGAGCAGCGGCGGCACATTCGAATCAAGGCCGCTGTAGTGCGACACGTCCTTTTTCGCCAGCATCTTGGAGAAGGCAAAGCCACCGTCCCAGCGGCGGCACAGGTCGAGGTGCCAGCGGATGTTCTTGAAGTGCATGATCAATGCTTCCTCACTGCCCGCATATGCCCCCAAGGGCGCCCATTGGTGGTTGAAGTAAGGACCGGTGTGACCACCATCACGCTGGGGAAATGAGGCGGCCGCCATCTTGGCAAAAAAGGTAGCCTCGGCCTGCCGCCCTTCGATCCGGCGCATCACCAGCGCCACCAGGCCACTCTTGCCATTGTTCTCATGGCCTTTGAAAAGCGGAACGTGCTCGCCGTAAGGAATAGCCCCCTTGCCGGCATAGTAGCTGAAAAAGCGCGCCCCGCGCTGGATGGCAGGCTCCAGCTCCGGCCGGTCGATCCCGCATTCGCGCGCCAGCACCAGACCGAGCAGGGCCGGCAGGGCCGCCGAGTTCACCGGGCCGTAGCCGGTGATCGAGCCGCGGCTCCCATCGTCCTGGCGACGCTGGTAGAGATGGCCCATGGTGCCGTAGATGCTCTGGCCGTTGGCGATCGACACCACACAGGCTTCAATGGTCGGCAACACCGACTTGTCCTTGGTCTGCAGGTAATATTCGGCTAAAGCAATCAGGGTGTGCCCTCGCCTCCAGGGAGCCTTGGATCGCGTCTCGACTTCTCCGCTGCGAATAAGGTCGATCTCCTCCTGTGCCATGAGCATCTCGGGCAAGCGCTCACGCACCACTTTCAGGCGTGCGGCGTGCTTGGGGTTGGCCGGGTCATTGCCCGCCAGAAGAGGCATCACGCCCCATTCGAATTTGCCGAATTTTTCCTGACCCGCCACATAATCCAGGCCCTCGTCGAGAATCTTCGCCGACTTGGGACAGTTGAAGGGCGCGGTGGGGCTGTAGGCGCCCATCGTCCTGAGCTGCAGGGGAATGACTTGTTGCTTGCCTTTCCGCCACACCAGCAGTCGCAGCTCGGCGGGTTTGCGGGCCTCGGCCTCATTGATGGCATCGGCCAACTGCCGGCGTGCGTCCGAAACAAAACCCGCAGGGTCCTTGCCATTCCCCGAGGCGCCGAGGATCACGTCCTTCAACTTGAGCTTGCCCTCACTCGGCGAACCGGCCTCAATGCCGGTCACCAGAATCTGGCGCGCCTTCGAGGTGTCCAGATGCTGGTGATAGATCCAACCGCGCATCCCGGTCGGCCCGAGCGGCACCGCAGCCAGGTCATCAGGCTTGCCGCCTGCGGTCAGGTCGGGCATCGGCGCTGCCTTCTTCCGCGCGGCATGCGCTGACGGGGCAAAGGCAAATAGGGCGGCCATCGCCAACAAGGCGACAGTGGAATGCATAAGGTGAGTTTTCATGAGTTTGGCTGTTGAAATAATGACAACACTGGCCGTCGACACGATTGCTCAGCGGTTGCACCTGCATGCACTAGTCAGCCCGTAACAAACGGCAAAACAATTAGCAATCAGCTCCCGACCCACCTGATGGGTCGCCCTGAGCTGTTTTACCTATCCTCCGCCAGTGGACATGAGTGTCCACGCTCCCTATCCGCT
>JBFERY010000173.1:0-2233 GCA_041548785.1 Oceaniferula sp. | reverse complement strand
GGCGCAATCCCCCCCATTTCCCATTTCCCATTTCCCATTTCCCAATTTCCCAATTTCCCAATTTCCCAATTTCCCAATTTCCAATTTACTCATGCAAGACCCACTCCTCCAGTCCGATGAAATCACCCGCCGTGGTTTTATCATGAATGCCGCCCGCACGTATCTCGGGGTCGGCATCGCCCCCCTGCTCGGCGGCACGCTAACGAGCCATGCCGCGGCGCAGGCCAAAGGGGCAGGGGGCACGGCGGAAGCCGTCATCTTCCTCAACATGTCCGGCGGCATGAGCCACATCGATACCTTCGATGTCAAACCTAACAAGAAAGAGGTGCAGGGTCCGGTCGAGGCGATCAACACCGCGGCCGATGGCATCCAAATCAGCCAGTACCTACCCAAAACGGCCGCCGTGATGGACAAAATCTGCATCATCCGCTCGATGTCTTCGGAAAATGGTGCCCACGACCGCGGCCAGTACATTTTACACCGCAGCTACGCACCCCGGGGGACCATCGTCCACCCGACACTGGGAGCATGGACGATGAAACTCAAGGGGCGCAAGAACAAGGAGATCCCGGGCTTCGTCACCGTCGGTGGCAGCTCCGCCAATGCCTCGGCGGGATTTTTCGGAGTCAAGTACGCCGGCGTCCCCCTCGGCCGACCCGACGAGGGGCTCAAGGACAGCGTGCGCGCCGACTCGGTTTCCGAGCAGGACTTCGACCGCCGCCTCAGACTAGCCGACACCCTGAACCAGGATTTTCACAGAAAGCACCAAAGTGTCGAAGCCGAGTCCTATGACGAACTTTACAAGGAGGCCGTGCGGCTGATGCGCAGTGATGACCTCAAGGCCTTTGATATCGCCCGCGAACCACAGTCGTCCCGCGACGCCTACGGCAACAATGCCTTCGGTCAGGGCTGCCTGCTCGCCCGCCGGCTCGTCGAGCACGGCGTGCGCTATGTCGAGGTCAACCTCGGTGGCTGGGACACCCACTACGACAACTTCACCGCCGTCGAAGCCCGTTGCCAGGTGCTCGACCGGGCCTACGCCAACCTCCTCACCGAACTCGAGGCCAAGGGCCTGCTGCCGAGCACCATTGTCGCCCTCAGTTCCGAGTTCGGACGCTCGCCAAACATCGTCGCCGAACACAACAACGGCCGCGACCACCACCCGTCCGCCTTTTCCAGCCTGCTCGCCGGCGGCGGGATCAGGGGCGGTGTGGTCCACGGAAGCACCGACTCCAAAGGCAACCGGGTCAAAAAGGGCAAAGTCAGCATCGAGGACTTCAACGCCACCATCGCCCACGGCCTCGGAATGGACGTCAGCGCCGTGCTCCACTCACCGTCCGGCCGGCCCTTCCAGGTCGCCCACAAAGGCAAACCCGTCAAAGAGCTGTTTGCCTGACGCAAAAATAGGCAATTTTTCCCTTGTCAGTCCGTGCAACGACACGTAAGAACTCCCCGCCTCCGCAGCAATGCTGCCACGGCGCACCCATGACATGACCAGCATGCGGTGGATAAACATCCCTTAAGGGTAGGTGGCCGAGTGGTTAAAGGCGGCAGACTGTAAATCTGCTCACGTAAGTGTACGAAGGTTCGAATCCTTCCCTGCCCACCACTTTCTAAAAGACCCGGAGTTCGCTCCGGGTCTTTTTGTTTGTGGTCAGGGAAGGATGAGAACGCTGTTCGAGCGCACGGCGCAGCGCCGTGCAGCACGGCTTTATTACCACTAAGTTTCCGGAGGAGGAAACTTGCTATTCAGCACAGTGCGAGCGGGCGAGCACAATCCTTCCCTGTCGCATTACCATCGACGATGATCCATCGCTCCGATGCCGTGGTGTTTAGCGGCATGTTGTGGATGCTCTGGATCGTGAACTTGAAATTGATCTTATCGAGCGTCAGCGTTTCCACTTTGTCCAAAAGCTTTGCAGGTGGCACGTAGCCAGCCAGTGAAATTCTCCGGTGCTCGTAAGTCCTTGTCATGTTCACCTCACGGATCATTCTATCGTGGTAGGGTTAATTGGGGGTTAATGCGGAATAATATTCCCGAGCGGTAACAAAGTAAGCTATCATGAAACCTGAAAATCTCGGCCTGATGATCCGGAAAACCCGGAAATCCCTCAAACTTAACCAGTCCGATCTCGCACTGGCATCGGGAACGGCTACCCGTTTTATCTCTGACCTTGAAAACGGCAAGCCAAGTTGCCATCTCGGGAAAACCCTATCAGTTCTCAGTGCATTG
>JBFERY010000172.1:0-2384 GCA_041548785.1 Oceaniferula sp. | reverse complement strand
TGGCTTGGAGGCACCCGGGCGCTGGCGTTCTGGAGACTGCCGGGAGTGCTTAAACCCGGCGACGTCACAGAGAGCTGCGCGCACATCGATGTGCTGCCGACGCTGGCGCAAGTGGCCGGGGCGGAGTTGGTTCATCCTGCGCTTGGGCAGGTTGAAGGGCGATCGGCATGGGCTCTCCTGACCGGGAAAGACGACAGCTGGCCGGACCGCTACCTGCATGCCCACGTGGCCAGATGGGAGCCGGGCAAGCGGGACCGGCACAAGTACGAAGGGGCAATGGTCCGACGTGGCCATTATGACCTCGTGCGGGTCAAGACCGCCAGCATGGGGCGCGGCTACACCGATCACCCGGAATTCCACCGTGCCGCATCACCGGGTGGCGGATGGGGCCTCTACGACCGCCTGGCGGATCCGGGGCAGGAGCATGACCTTTCCGCGAAACAGCCCGATCTCGCGCGTGAGATGAGCATGGAGTTCGAGCGTTGGTGGAAGGCGAGTGAGCCGTTCCTCATTCATGAAAAGTAGTCGCCAACGAATGGCCCGTGGTGGCAGTTGAGCGGTTGCTACCGCGCAGCCTTGTGCCCTTGAATTTTCAGTTTGGGATCAGCCATTCCGAGGATGATTGCCATGCCGGAAGTCAGGTGGATGCGCGGTGACAAGTAGTAGGCTTTTTCCGCGGCGTTGCGACCGGGTTGGATCACAAAGGCACCGTCGTGGGTGCGGGCCATGTTGATGAAGGCTTTGTTGTAATCGAGCACATCGCGGGTCGCTTTGTCGTCGCCCGATTGTTGTATTCCAATCAGCCCCCAAATAACTGCCTGGGCGTTGTCGCCGTGTCCGTCATTGAGTCGGGTTTTGGATTTGGCGAGGTGCTTGGTGACCCGCTTGACATAGTCTTGCTGGTCGCGATCCCCGGCCACTTGGTGAACGAGGATGGAGAGCCCTTGCCGGCCGACAGGGGTGTAGGCTCCCGTGGCGAAACGATACCCCATGTAGCCCGACTGGTGGGTGTGTGTGTGGATGCAGTCGTAGGCAAGGTTGAGGTTGAATTCGTTGATTTCAACGCCGCAATCCTCTGCCAGCTCCCAGGATAGAATCGCGAGAAGTGTGGTGATGTTCATCGTGCCATATCCTGCGATCCGGGCACCATGGCCGTTGCCGCCCTTGAGGAAGTTCCTGGCCTGCGGTTTTCCACCATGCATGCGGTCTTTGTAGAGTTCCGGATCGATGACCTGCGACAGGTAGAGGCGCTCGGTCAGCTTCCGGATCGTGTCCAGAACCCCCTTGTCGCCGGTTTGCAGGTAATACTCGCTGAGGAAAATGCATTGGTAAGAGGGGGACCACGTCCAGGATTTTTCATTCGGCATCTTATTCCATGAGTGAGCGAGTTTTTTAGCTTCTTTTGTTTTCCCATGTGCCAACAGCGCAAGGGCGCGGGTTCCTTTTTCGTGAACGCACCCTGAGTGCTCATCCTGGTGCTCGAGCACGTAATCGACCGCATTGGCTGCGAGCATTTTGGACTTGGCACAATCGTAGGGGAAAGTGTCGCTGAACTTGCCGATGGCTTTGAGCTTCACCGTGACTCTCATGGCATGGCCGTCGCGGATGATGTCGAGCTTCAGGTGGCCGTTGCTTCCTTCGCTTTTTTCGATGGCATTGCCAAAGTCCATGATGGGGCCCTCGTAGCCGACGTCATACTCCATGCCGTAGAACTTGCCGAACGTGTGTTTGGCGAGTTTCTTGCCGTCGATGCCGGTGATTTCATCGTCGACCTTCAAGTTTCCGTCGGCAGGGGATTGGGGAAACACGTGTTTCACCACGAATGAGTTTTCTTTGAGGATGGCGCGGGCACCGGTGGGACCGAGATTGACAAGGAAACCCGGCACCTCTTTGTCAGGGCCGATGTCCGTCGGTTTGATCCAGCGTCCTTGGTTGTCGGGCTCGACAATGGCCGTCGCGGGGCCGGCGAGCGTGATCAGAAAAACGCCGGTGAGGGCAAGGAAGTCTCTAGAGTATGACATGACGGGAATATGGTTGGATCGGGTGATGGTTGTTTTGACAGACCGTTCCCTTGAGGCCGCGCAGCCCGGCCATGTGGCGGTCGACGCGGCCGGAACTGGAACACGGGCCGTTGTCCGAGGTGGAAATGAGTAGTGTGTTGTCATCCAGACCGAGGTCCGCCAGGGTCGCGCGCACACGGCCGAAGCTGGTGTCGAGGCTGGTGTCGAGGCTGGAACTCATGCCTTATACCACTCCGCAAAACAGACGAGACGATTGATGATTGTTGAGGTATTTGGAAAAGCACTTCGTGATCAATGAGAGTTCCGGATGAATGACTCCTTTGGCTGCGTTTCTCCTTAGTCATGGTGCCCGCACCATTCCTT
>JBFERY010000171.1:0-2385 GCA_041548785.1 Oceaniferula sp. | reverse complement strand
GCCATAAAGCCCGGTCGTGCTGATGGCGGTTTTTCCCACTGCTCCGGTGAAAGAGGAGGAATCGACGGTCTGCGCGTGAGCCGGTGCCGCCAAGGCGATCATGCTGGCAGCACCGAGCATGGCGAGCCATGGCCGGGGTGATTTGGGATTCCGGCCTGTGCGGCCGATGGGGATCTCGCGCCGACTTGGGCGCAGTTTGGTGTCTTCGGGGTTTGTTTTCATCATGTTTGTTGGTTTGTCCGTGCCCACCTGAGCGTTTGGATGGGGTGGTATGAATATGAAACGGGGCTTGGGTGGATCATCCGGCTCCGTGAAACCATTGGAGGGAATACGGATTACGAATCATCCTTATTGAGTCGAAGACTTAGCGGCACTTCGGCCGGTGTCAAAGGATTATTTCCGGTGTCAACTGATTATTTCACCCACACCAACCCAGCAAATGGACCCCGTTGGCATCACCCGCGCATCGCGGCCAAGCCAGGCCGCCAATTCGGTGGACCGGGCGGGCTTGCGGGGCAAATGTCGTAGCCAACAACGGCCATGCTAGGGCTCGACGGAGAGTCGACTGAACAACTTGCCCGAACCGGCGGCCGCCGAGGGGATCGTGGCCTGCACGTCGTTGAATTCACCGTTCGGGGTGATCACAAAGACCACGCCGTTGACGGTGGAACTGGTCTCGGGAATGGTCGCTTGGTGGTTGCTCCAAGTATCCGCCACTCCCAGATCGTTGCTGTATTCCAGGATGACGGTGGCCGCGCCCGGCCGGATGCTGAATTGCAGCGTCAGGTCGCCGTTGGGCTGATCGTTGCCGACCGGCAGGTGGGACTGGGCGTTGGTGCCGGCGGTGGATGCACCGAGCACCCAGGCCAGGCCGTCAGCAATGCCGTCGCCATTGGCATCCGCACTGAAGGAGGTGCCCGAGCCACCGCCGGTCCAGCTTTCGTAGGCGGTGAGCACGGTGAGGGTGGTATTGTCGGCGATGGCGGAGGTGGTGTCCAAGGCGTTGCCGGCCACATCAGCCAAGGCAGCGGAGGCGGAAACCTGCAGCTGCAGGCTGCCCGCGCCGGTGGGGGTGACGGGCACGCTGAACACGCCTGCGGAGGTTTCCGTGACCGTGCCGATGCTGACGGTGGCCGTGCCGGCGTTGCTGAAGCCGGCGGCGCTGACGGTGGCGGCATCCATGTCCTCGCTGAAGGTGACGGTGTAGGTCACCAGCGTGCCGATGTCCACGTCCGCACCGCTTTGGTCGTCGACGATGTCGGTGGAGGCAAGGGTCGGAGCCGTTGTGTCGCTGGCACTAACCGAGACCACGAAATCCTGCGAATCCGATGCTCCCCAGTTGTCGGTGGCGGTGAGGCGCAGGGTGTAGTCGCCGACCGAGGTGAAGGTGGCGCCAGTCTCCGCGATGCTGTCGTTGCCGAAGGTGACGCTGGACCCAACCGGGCTGCTGACCACGGACCACTGCAGGGTCAGCGGGTTGTTTTGGGCATCGCTCACCGCTCCGCTGAGTGTGGTCGAGTTGGAGGCGGTGGCCGCCAACTGAGTGAGACTCAAGCCACTGAAGGAGCCAGCGGGCTTGCTGGTCGTGAGGGTCGCATCGAGTACCAAGGCGATCGACTGAAAACTCAGGTCCGCAGTCAGGTCTTCGGTGGCGAGCACGCCCGCCACGCTGTCGGACCAGGTGATGCGCCCAAAGGTCGTGGTGCCATTGTAATAGGTCGATGAGAAATCGAGGCCAATGGTGAAGGTGCGGTCGCCGGTCATGGGGCCAACCTCCACCAAGGTTCCCAGCCCTGGACCCTTGGAGATGACAACTCTGCCGTTTTTATCGTAGCCGATGCTGGACACTAGGCTGTCATTGGCGGCAAAGGGCGGAGCAGTGAGATTAGAAAAGGTCAGCATGACGTAGCCACCATTGAGCGTCGGTTGCGACATCGTTGCTGTGAGTTCGAACTTACCGCCCGCGCTGCCCTTGAAATCATCGATAAGGGAACCCAGGGTAAGATAAGTGGTCTTGGCATTGTTTCCCTTGCCCGAGCCATCGGCCTTGAGATTGAGACTACCCGCCCACTCATCTGAGCCACCGGCAGAGGTAAGCGAGGCATCAAAGGTATCCGCCGTGGTGCCTGTCAAATCGACGGTATTCAATCCACCAAAGTTCTCCACCACCAGGTCCACATCAATGATCGGCACGCCCGGATCGAGAGCTTCCAAGGTGAGGGTCTGGTTCGCGATCGGCGACACCACTGGCGCGGTATTGGAACCCGCGACGCCATTGTCCTCATCATCGGTGCAGGTCACCGTGACGCTCTGACTGGCCACGGCATCGAAATCGTCGTCACTGGCATCAGGGTCGATGCTGGCGGTAATGACGGTGGAATCATG
>JBFERY010000170.1:0-2479 GCA_041548785.1 Oceaniferula sp. | reverse complement strand
GAGACGCTCCGCCGAGCAGAGCCGACCACCGAAGGCCACCCGCTGATAATCAGCTGAAAACAGGCCGCCATAACCCCAATCGAAGCGTCACCCGAAAAATGTCCCACACCCTGCTGCAGTATCCAGCCATGAACAAAAACCTTACCGAAATCGCCTACATCCTCGACCGCTCCGGCTCCATGCAATCGCTGGTCGAGTCAGCCATCTCCGGCTTCAACACCTTCCTCAAGGACCAGCAGGCAACCCCCGGGGACGCCAACTTCAGCCTCGTCCTCTTCGACGATGAATACCTGCTCCACGCCGACCGCACACCGATCGCAGAAGTCCGTCCGCTCGATGCCAATACCTACACCCCCCGAGGCTGCACCGCGCTGCTTGACGCCATCGGCCGGACCATTACCAACATTGGCAACCAACTCGCCAAGACCCCGGAAAAAGACCGCCCTGGCAAGGTCATCATCGCCATTTATACCGATGGTTACGAAAATGCCTCCACCGACTACACGGTGAAGAAAATCAGCAAGATGATCCGGCATCAGACAAAGGACTACAACTGGGAGTTTCTCTTCCTCGCCGCCAACGAGGATGCCATCGCTACGGCAGACTCATACGGCATCGACCGCAAAAACGCATCCCAGGTTCAGTTCAGCGAAATCGGCAACCTGGCATCGTCAGACAGCTTCTCGCGCAAGGTCAGCAGCCACCGCAAGGTGATGCAGCACTGCGCATCCCCCGAGGAACTGAAGGACATGGACGCCGACCTCGAAGAAATCGTCAGGGAGGAGACGCAAAAACACTCCGGCTAGGCTTGTCTGGAAAAATTTCGACCGTGTGTTGACAATTCCGGTGCGGGGGTTCGCGTGTGTGTGGAGCCCCTGCATCGGTCTAGTCTGTTATTAAACCAGTCACTCTCATCCCCCAACCCCTCCCTATCCTCCTTTATCCTAGCCGGCCTCCATTCTGACTGATAGAGATTACACACTCTCTTCTCATTGCTTGCTGCCACACCATGCGCAATTTATCGAAGTCCAAGATCATCGCCTACCGCCAATGCCCTAAAAGGCTCTGGCTCGAGATCCACAAACCGGAACTTCGGGACGACTCGTCATCGGAGGTCGTCTTCGCCATCGGCAACCAGGTCGGCGAGATCGCGCAGGAAATCTACAACCTCGACGGCACCGGCACACTGATCGACATCGACGAGCTTGGCTTCCCCGAAGTCTTCACCCAAACCACCCAACTGCTCGACGAGGGCAAATCCATCATCTTCGAAGCCGCGATGCAGGCCAACGGCGCCCTCGCACTCGCCGATGTCATGATCCCAGTCCAGGACACATCAGGTGCCCCTGGACCGCAATGGGAAATGATCGAAGTCAAATCCTCCACCGGCGTCAAAGACTACCACCGCGATGACGTCGCCGTGCAGTCGTACATCGCCACTGCCGCGGGCGTCACGCTATCCTCCGTCTCCCTGGCCCACATCGACAACACCTTCGTCTACCAAGGCGACGGCGACTACCAAGGCCTGCTCACCCGCGCCGACCTCACCGACGATGCCATGGCCCGGCACGGCGAGGTAGAACAATGGCTCACCGAAGCCCACAGGGTCGCCGCCAGCGACAGCGAGCCTGACATCTGCACCGGCGGTCACTGCTCCTCCCCTTTCGGTTGCCCGTTCATCGACCACTGCCGAAGTCAGGAACCCCAACCTGAATTCCCCCTCACCTGCCTGCCCCGGTTCTCGGGAGCCAAAAAAGAACAACTCGCAGTCGAAGGCATCAGCGAGCTGAAAGATGTCCCCGACTCCATGCTCAATGGCACCCAAGCGAGAGTTAAGGCACACACCCTCGCCGGCACCACCTACTTCGATGCCGAGGGCGCGGCCAATGACCTCTCACAAGCCACCGTCCCCGGAGCCCCCCACTACTTCCTCGACTTTGAGACCACCAACTCGGCCATCCCCATTTGGAAAGGCACCCGCCCCTACCAACAGATCCCCTTCCAGTTCAGCCTGCACACCCTGGAACCCGACGGCACGCTCGACCAAGCAACCTTCCTCGACCTCAGCGGCGACGACCCACGCCGCAGTTTTGCCGAGTCCCTCATCAGGCTCTGCGGGCAACAAGGCCCCATCTTCGTCTACAACGCAGGCTTTGAAAAAAGCGTCATCCGCAAACAGGCCGAGGCATTCCCCGATCTGGACGACGACCTCCACGTCATCATCGACCGCATTGTCGATCTCCTCCCCATCGCCAGAAACTACTACTACCACCCCAGCCAACACGGTAGTTGGAGCATAAAAGCCGTTCTCCCCGCCGTCTGCCCCGACCTCAACTACAGCGACCTCGACGGCGTCCAGGACGGCAACCTGGCCATCTCCGCCTACCAGGAAGCCATCAACCCGGACACCACTCCCGAGCGAAAAGCCGAGATCCACGCCCAACTCGACCAATACTGCGCCCTCGACACCCTCGCCATG
>JBFERY010000169.1:0-2631 GCA_041548785.1 Oceaniferula sp. | reverse complement strand
GGTGTCGTATTCCAGAAGCAGGAATTAGGCGCGGGTCTGGTCTACAGCAAAGGTCAGCCAGCTCGAAGCTTGGTCATTGTTCCCAAGGAATGATGACAGCTTACTGCTGAGGTTTGTTTTTTTCTGCTGCGAGAAAGGTGTCGACAGATTGGGTCCACTTCTGGACATTGGTGCCGTGTTCTTCCTCAAGGTGGAACTCGAGCAGCTCGATGGCTTCCTCGATGACGGAAGTATGCGAGCCCTGCAGGATCTTGAGCGCAGTAGTTAGCTGAGTGGATGCGGGACGGTTCAAGGTGTCGTCGAGGATGGTCTGGACGAGTTCCGCGGGTAGCTCGTTTTTCCCTGTGCCAATGACGCTTTGGATGAGCCCGTGATTTCTATCGGCCACGAGGTTCAGGGCATGCTCGAGGGCATCGTTGCGGACTGTGGTCGGGGCGTCTTTGTCCAATGCAATTTTCAGTAAGCCACGGCTGGCTTTATCGTGGGAGGTCGAGTCTTCGCCCAGTAGTAGATCAATTTGTTCTTCCCATTTTTGAGTGGATTGGCTCTCCGAGCTTCCATTGGCGGCTCTAGGTGTGCGTGCTCGCCCTGCGGTGGTGGATCCGGTTCCTGTTGGGTTGGCTTCATTGGAGTCGGTTTCACCGTTGCCGTTGCGATTTGAGGAGATGATCAGAACCGCCGCGACGGCGAGAATGATGATGGCGATGATAATGGGTTTTGGTTTCATGGGGAAACTATGGGGGGACTTGTTTTGTTGTCGATTAGAATGACGGGTGGTGTCTGAATTGTCTGTAAAATGAACGGGTCACACGATGGATGATCTCATGGTGTCGAGTATTTCGCTTGCTGTGCGATACCGTGACGGGTCGGCTGCCCAGGCGAGCGCCTTTTCCCGTAATGCGGGAAGATCATCCAGCATGTTGGAGATGGTATGGGCCAGTTCTTCCGGCGGGCATAGGTCGCTGAGTAATGAGCCGCCTGCGTTTTCGACATGGCTGGCGTAGCCGCAGAGCCGGGTGCAGGTGACAGGGAGTCCGTAGGTCAGGGCCTCGACCAGCACCATGCCGGCGGTTTCCCGGCTCGACGGATGGACCAGCAAGTCTGAGGAAACCATCCAGGATGGGATGTCATTTCTAGGTCCCATGATGTGGACCCGCTCTGGGACGCCGAGTGACTGGGCCAGCTTGCGCGGTGCCGCAGGGTCGTCCTCACCACAAATGGCCAGATGGATGTCATCGGGTAAAAGAGGCAGTGCCTCGATGATTTTCCCCACTCGTTTCAATTGAAAATTGGAGCCCACAAAGAGAAGCAGTCGCTGGGACTCCGGGAGCTGAAGCTCATTAAAGATGCGTTCGCGTATTTGTGAGGATGGGGCATCGAGTGGTTCAGCCTTATTCAACCATGGAGGGAGTAGAGTGCAGCGCTGGTCGGAGAGCTGGTAGTATTGTTGGAAAGTCGCGATGTCGGGGTCGGCCAGAAAAAAGATGTGTGTGTTAGAATCGGTTCCAAAGAGGAGCTGTTCATTATTGAGGAAATACCGGTATCTTGGCAAGAGACGTGCGAGTGTGGGTTTGGATCGGGTGAACTTGTCCAGAAAACAACTGTCACCACAGAAGTGGAATGGTGCGCCGGGGATCCGACTGAAACCTATGGCGGTGTCGTATTTGCCGGATTTGAGTATACTTTGGCAGGCTTCCGAGAATCTGGAGGCTTTTGTATGATTACGGGTGCCGCCGCTGTGGAGTTCGATGACCGGGATACCCCTGGGTTTTTTCCCCTCCCAGGTGGCAACGACCAGGGTAGGCTGGTCACCGGCGGCGCGCGCGGCCTCCGCGAGGCGGACTGCGTCGCGTTGCAGCCCGCCGTAGGGGAAATAGTGCTGGAGGAAGATGGCTAACTTCATATCGGAGGCCCCGCCAGCTTCGCCCTGAATGGGGGCATTGCCAAGAGTAATTCTAATGGGCAGTTCTTGACCTGAGCCGCAATGCGGGTTGTGCTGGGCGCGGATGATTGAGCTGGCTGCTGAAATACGCGATAAATTCCCGGGTGCTGCTGCGGATGATGACGCCTTTGACGGGGTGATGGCGCTTGACGGGAAAATTTACCGGGCGAAGGAGGGCCGGCGGACTTTGCGTTTCGGGTATGGCGGGCAGGATTACTTTGCCAAGATCCACACCGGGATCGGTTGGCAGGAGGTGATGAAGAACCTGGCGAGTTTCCGGTTGCCGGTCACGGATGCCTCCCAGGAGTGGAAAGCAGTGGAGGTGCTGGAACGGGTGGGGGTCGACACGGTGCGCATTGTGGGCAAGGGGCGCCGCGGCTGGAATCCGGCGAAGAGGGAGTCGTTTGTGATCATGAGGGCGCTCGATGAGCTCGTCGAGGTGGAGGATTTCCTCAAGGAACTCGGCGGGTTGAAGGGAAGGATGCGGTTGGCGCTCAAGCGGAAAATCGTGCGCAAGGTGGCCGAGTCTGCCCGGCGGATGCACGCGGCGGGCATGAACCACAGGGATTTTTACCTGTGCCATTTCCATATCCTGGAGCGCGACTGGTCGGACTGGTCGGCGGATGAGGATTTCAGGCTTCCGCTGATCGATCTTCACCGGGCTCAGATGCGTGGGAAGGTGCCGCGGC
>JBFERY010000168.1:0-2658 GCA_041548785.1 Oceaniferula sp. | reverse complement strand
GGGGTGGGGGTCAGCCGGTATTCTTTTGCCATTATGCGGTCGTGATCCGCGGGGAACTCTCAGATTCCCAAGCCGCTGTTTTCGGTCGCCATTTTATCGAGAAGCCGGTCATTGAACTCGGCGGCCATGTCGTAGCCCATGCTGCGCAGCTGGTGATCCAGGCAGGTGATGGCGACGAGACGGGTGGTATCGCGTCCGGGGGCGACGGGGATTTCCACATTGGTGATGGCATCGTCGAGGATACGGTAGGTTTTCCGGTTCACCCCGAGTCGATCGACGTTGTTGAGGTCTGTGTGGGGTTTGAGTGTGATGACGAGGTCGAGCCTTTTGGTGGGTCTGATGCTGCCGAGGCCGAAGATGTTGGCGACGTTGACGATGCCGACGCCCCGCATCTCGATGAATCCGCGTGAAAAGTCCTTGGTGCTCGCAATCAATTCGCTGCCGACTTTGCGCAGGATGACCATGTCATCGGCAACGAGTGCGCCGCCGCGTTCCAATAAGCCGATGGCGACTTCGCTTTTGCCCGCGCCGCTGTCGCCCATGATGAGCACACCGACGCCGCGGAAATCGACCATGCACCCGTGGCGGGTGGTGGAGGGGGCGAAGTCATCTTCGAGCCTGAGGGTGGCGGCGTTAACGAACTTCATGGTCACCATGGGGGTGCTGAAGACAGCGATGCCGAGCTGGTTGGCGACATTGAGTAGTTCACGGGTGAGTTTTTTGCCGCGGGAGGTGACGATGCATGGGATATCGCGTTCGCAGATTTTGCTGAAACGCTCGACGCGTTCATTTTCGTCCCTCTTGCTGAGGTAGGATTGTTCGGAGTTGCCGAAGACCTGGATACGTTTGTTGGCGAAGTAGGAAAGAAAGCCGGCGAGGGCGAGGCCGGGATGGTTCACGGTGGGTTCGAGGATTTTCCTGTCAAATCCAAGGGCATTGCCTTGGAGTTTAAGTTTGAGGGACTTCCCGTGACGTTCGAAAAAATCACCCACGGTGAGGTGGGAAATACGTTTCTGTGTGTGTTTCTTCGGCATACTCGGGGGGAATTTTAGCGGAATCAGGGGGGAATGCACGCCTTGGTTGTCAATTTTTCCGGATTTTTCTATTTCTCATTTTCTGACAGATGGCTTGTGTGATTGGAGGTTATTGGGTAGTAGCTTGGTATGCCAAGCAGTTATATCTCTGGCCCGGTCAGGGTCGCGAAAGCATCGTCGAAGGTGGCGGGGGAGCTTGGGCTTCCGGTGAAGGGGCGTATGCGTGAGCGGATCATGATCGGGCGCCGTGAGTGGTTGTCCCTGCCCGATTTCGGGGTGGATATCATATCGGCAAAGGTCGATACGGGTGCGTACACGTCGAGTCTTCATGCGGAGGAGATCGAAGTCATTGAGCGTGGGGGGGACGAGTGGGTCCGGTTTGTCACTTCGAGTCATCACGGGGAAGTGGTCGAGTGTGAGGTGCCATTGGTGCAGCGGAAAAGGATCAAGAGTTCGAACGGGAAGGCCCGGGAGCGTCTGATTGTCAAAACCGTGGCGAGGGCGGTCGGTGGATTCGAGTGGGAAGTGCACCTCAGTCTTGCCGACCGTTCGGTGATGAAGTGCCCTCTGCTTCTGGGGCGCAAGGCGCTTTCAGGGTATTTCGTCGTCGACACCCAGGCCTCTCATTTGTTTGGCAATACGAAAAACCTCACCGGCAAACCCCATCACCGCCGCCCATGAAAATCGCTATTTTATCCCGCAATGCGCGGCTTTATTCCACCGGCAGTCTGAAGGCGGCCGCCGAGCGTGCTGGTCATCAGGTGGATGTGATTGATTATCTCAGGTGTCACATGAACATTGCGTCCATGCGTCCCAGTATTTTCCTCGGGGATAAGGAGTTGAAGGGTTACGATGCCATTGTGCCGCGTATTGGGGCGTCGCGGACGTTTTTCGGGACTGCGGTTGTGCGTCAGTTTGAAATTATGGGGGTGTACTCGGTAAATGAGTCCGTGGCGATTTCCCGCGCACGGGACAAGTTGCGTAGCCTGCAACTACTTGCACGTAAGGGTATTGGTCTGCCGGTGACTACCTTTGCCCATGACACCAAGGCCACGGGCCACATGATCAAGCTTTGTGGTGGTGCCCCCATCGTCATCAAGCTGTTAGAAGGGACGCAAGGTGTGGGGGTTGTTTTGGCGGAGACGGCCAAGGCGGCCGAGTCGGTGATTGAGGCTTTTCGCGGGCTGGATGCTAACATTCTGGCCCAGGAATTCATCAAGGAGGCGGGGGGGGCTGATATCCGCTGCCTGGTGGTGGGCGGCAAGGTGATTGCCTCGATGAAGCGTCAGAGCAAGGAGGGTGACTTCCGTTCCAATCTCCATCGGGGTGGTGGGGCATCGGTTGTGCGGATTACGCCGGAGGAGCGATCCACGGCGGTGCATGCGGCCAGGATCATGGGCTTGAATATGGCGGGTGTGGACATGCTGCGCTCGAACCACGGACCGGTGGTGGTGGAGGTGAACTCGTCACCGGGCTTGGAGGGGATTGAGACGGTGACGGGGAAGGATATTGCTGGCGAGATTATCAAGTTTATCGAGAAAAACGTGGGTAAGGCGAGCAGCCGGACGCGCGGGAAGGGTTAAACACCTGCCATTGAGCGCCGACCCCCGACCCCTGACCCCTG
>JBFERY010000167.1:0-2668 GCA_041548785.1 Oceaniferula sp. | reverse complement strand
CGAAATGCGCGCTAAATATGCTGGATATTGACGGATGGCGACCTAGTTTCGGGCTATGATCATTGGTATCCCTTCAGAAATCAAAGTGCAGGAGCATCGCGTTTCGATGATTCCCTCGTCCGTGGGCGAACTGACCCGTCGTGGCCACCGTGTTCTGGTTCAGAAAGGGGCGGGTATCGGCGCGAGTTATCCGGACGAGCTCTACGTGGCTGTCGGGGCGGAAATCGTTGATTCCGCGGAGGCCGTGTTTGCGGAGGCGGAACTCATCGTCAAGGTGAAGGAGCCACAGGCGAGCGAGGTTGCCCTGCTCAACGCGCAGCACACGCTGTTTACCTACCTGCACCTCGCCGCGGATCAAAAGCTGACGGAAACCCTGGTCGCCACGGGCTGCACCGCCATTGCCTACGAAACCATCGAGGTGAATGGTCGGCTCCCCTTGCTGGAGCCGATGAGTGAAATTGCCGGGCGTATGTCGTCGATTGTCGGCAGCTACCATCTGGCCAAGCATCGGGGCGGTCGCGGCACGCTTTTGGGGGGTGTCCCCGGGGTTGCTCCGGGTCGGGTGTTAGTGATCGGAGGTGGCACGGCTGGTGTCAACGCGGCGCGGGTGGCGACGGGCATTGGTGCGGATGTCAGCATTCTCGAAGTGGATTTCGACCGGATGCGTTTTCTTGATATTACGATGGAAGGGGCGCACACGGTCTTTTCCAACGAGGCGAATCTGGCGGACTTATTACCGCGCGTGGATCTGGTGATTGGTGCGGTGCTGGTGCCTGGGGCGAAGGCGCCGAATCTGATCACGCGGGAAATGTTGCGCATGATGCAGCCGGGCAGTGTCTTTGTTGATATTGCCGTGGACCAGGGCGGGTGTTCGGAGACAACGCGTCCGACGACCCATGACGAACCGACCTATTTCGAAGAGGAGGTGTTGCATTACTGTGTGGCCAACATGCCGGGGGCTTACGCGCGCACGGCGACCCAGGCGCTCAACAACAGCACCCAGCGATGGACCACGATGATTGCTGACGAGGGGGTCCCGAAGGCTTGTGTTGTCCGGCCTGAACTCATCAGCGGCATCAACTGCATGAAGGGCAAGCTGACGTGTGGCCCGGTGGGCGAAGCGCACGGCATCGAAGTCGCCGACCCGAGGGAGCTCATCTGATCTGAGATTCGGACCAATGCGTCCGGGCTGGAATACGCCACTGCGCATCTCCCCCCCCTCCCCTTGCCGGCCGATTCGTCCGGGGGATGCTCAGCTTTGCACGATCCGGGCGGCGTAGGCACCGTCGCTGTGGTCGCGGAATGGCAGCGCCTGATGTTCGGCCTCAAGTTTCCATCCGGGGTGCTCCGACACAAACCGGGTCACCAGATCGTGGTTTTCGTCCGGTTCCAGCGAGCAGGTCGAGTAAACAATGCGCCCGGCAGGCTTGAGACATGCCAAGGCATTGCCGAGGATCTCCGTCTGGATTTTTGTGAGTGCGGTGATGTCCTCGGCGCGCAACCTCCATCGTGCGTCGAGCCGGCGGCGCAGCACTCCGGTATTCGAGCAAGGGACGTCGAGCAGGATGGCATCGAACTTCCCATGCCAGGCCTCGGGCGCGGGCATGGTCCAGTCGTGGCACTGCACGGTGGCGATATCAATCCCGAGATGGGTGAGGTTTTCGTTGAGGCGCGGGAGGCGTTTTTCGTTACTGTCGGTGCAGAGGATTTCACCGCGGTTTTCCATGGCGGCGGCGATCAGTGCGGCTTTGCCACCTGGGGCGGCACAGGCATCGAGGATGCTTTCCCCGGGTTCGGGCGCCAGCAGTTCCACGCTGTGTCGGGTTGCGGGGTCCTGGATGTAGACCAGGCCCCGTTTCATCCACTCGCCGGGAGGCGCTCCATCCAGCTCGAAGTACCCGTCGAGCCCGTCGAGCGGGGTCGCCTTCTCGTAGGCGGCGACGGTTTCGAGCGCATCAGCCACCAGCGGATTGACGCGGGCGATTGTTTTTGCCGGCTGGTTGTTCCACTGCATGAGTGCGACGGCGTCTGTTTTACCGAAAATCTTGCGCCAGCGTTTCCACAACCAGTCGGGGTGGGAGTAGAGCTCCGGGGCAGGCAGATCCGCGGCTTGCTCCACGAGTCGGTCGCGGCGCTCGATGGTCTGGCGCAGCACGGCATTGATCAGTCCGCGAACGGATATTTTGCCGCAGTTCACGGTTTCATTGACCGCGGCGTGATCGGCGATGCCCAGCAGCAGTAGCTGGCTGATTCCGACACGCAGAATATCGCGCGTTTCATGGTCGAGCTTTCCTTTGCGCAGCTTGGCAATCCAAAAATCCAGCAGGCGCCGGTTGCGCAGGACCGAGGATACGATCGATTGCAGCAGGGCTCTGTCCTGACGGCTCAGGCCGTTTTTCGCGGCCTGGCGTTCGATCAGGGAATCCATATAGATGTGACCCTTCGCCCATGCCCTGAGGGATGAGACGGCGGCGCGGCGGACGTTGGTTGCTTGAGGTGCCATGGAGGCGCAAAGCTAGTCGCTTTTATGAAATACTAAATGCTAAACTTGCAATTCCCTGGCGCCGGCGGGCATTTCATTTTTTTTGACCGCGAAAGAAGACGAAATGTGCGGAAGAGGGCTTCCGCCTGCGCTGGTGCTACGGCGCGACAAGACGGCGCGACAAGT
>JBFERY010000166.1:0-2812 GCA_041548785.1 Oceaniferula sp. | reverse complement strand
CCGTTGGACCCGTTCATGTGCGAAAGCCATTTCCGAGAACGCCAGTGCGGCGCCACATATTCGTTGTTGTGTGGATCCGTGTTGGACACGATCAGGGCGTCGATGTCATTGGCAGACATGGCGGCGCGTAAACTCGCTAGTTTCTCGTCAACTTGCATGTCGTTAGCAAACCCACAGTGAAGCAACGACCTCAAGAGAATTTTTGCGATTTCTTTTTTCCAACTAACCCCCAATTGGACCCAGTTATCCACCGACCTCCAGGCAATAAAGCGCAATCATCCCGGCGCAAAAAAAGGATGGATCCATCCATCCCTGGAATACCTCCGGGCCGGAGCATAAATCTTGCATTAACCTGCCCGCCCGCTACATTGCGCCCCGTTTCCTCCCCCGTGGAAGGAAAGTGACCATCAAGGTCCCGATAGTTCAACGGATAGAACAAGGGTTTCCTAAACCTTAGATCTGGGTTCGATTCCCGGTCGGGATATTTGGCGGAGATCCTTTGCAGGTCAATGGTTGCAAGGAGCTTGCGGATTTATTTCCACGGGCACACCAAGGTTGGGGGGCGAGGCATTTTTTGAATAGCTGATAATGGGCTTAACCGGGTTTTTTTTTGACTCTTCCTTCGCGGCGAACGTTTGTGCGGCTTTCATCACCGCCCGAATACCTCCACTTCATAGAGGCCGATCCAGTGTCCGCCCTTGGCGCTGATGCGAATCTCGGTGACGTCGGTGAGGCTGAGGCCGTGGATGGTTGTGCTGACTTCGGAGCTGCAGCCGGGTCGTTCGCTGGGGGTTTTTTCGACGGTTAGTTTTTCCGCCTTTTCATCGGCGGGACGTCCCGTCCATTGGTGCAGGGGGAGCCAGTTTTCCGAGCCAAGTTGGCGGTATTCGACCTGATACGAGCTGACGTATTCGCCCGGCCATGCGGCGCTAGCCCAGCCTTCACCATCGGTGCTGCGTATTCCTTGGAAACGATCCCCGAACTCGCGCCAGTGGATTTTCAGTGTATCGATGGAGCAGGCGGTGAGCGCTCCGTCGCAGAGGTCGATGCGGTAACTGAAGTGCGAGGCGGGCGGCTTGGCGTGGGTGTCGTAATCGCCATCGGTCACGTGCGCGGCGAGGCCTTTTCCGTGGGACGCCCCATCCTTGCCGAAGACCGGTTTGCCAAGGGCGAGATTGACGCGCTTGGGCGGTGATGGGATTTGGCCGATCCGCACGATCCGCTCGCAGGGGACGTCGATCCGTCCGAAGTTGGTCAGGAAGGGCAGGGAGTCGTTCGCCCACCGGCCGCTGAGTTGGTCGCCGTTGGTGAAGGAGGCGGTCACGTTTGCCGTTTTGGAATCTTGTGCGAGTTGCCGGATTTGCGACCATTGCAGGCGCATCAGGCCGGCGGCTATTTTCGGAGTAAACTGAAGCGCCTCCTTGCAGGGGCGGGCATGGATGAGGGAGCCATCGACTAAGGCGATTTGCAGACGGACATGTGACGGCGTGGAGCCGTTGGCTGGGAGCGCGCAAAGAGGCAGGTAGAGGAGCAGGGCGAGGGCTTTCATGGCGTAGATACTAGCAGTAAATCCCTGGGGAGGTGTAAAAAGTGTGTAAATACTTCCCCTTCGCAATGACATGCGCGCACGGCAGACTGCGATCATTCGACGTCGTTACGGCCATCTGACTGTTCAAATGGGATGAGAACTTAAGTTCTTGCGGCACTTGGTCATCTTCCTGGCATAAGTCTCATGGAATTAACCTGCCTGAAAAGCATGCGGGAATGATGAGCGCGCCCCAAACGTCATCAAGGCACTGGCCGCCTGGTGGCTGAGAGGTCTTATTCTGTTAGTCGGATGCCGTCTTTGCCGATGGTGATTTTGCGTTTGCGGAAGAGGGCGCCGGTCGCTTGTTTGAAAGCTTTTTTGCTGACCCCGAGCGCCGCATGGATTTCTTCGGGGGGGCTGGAATCGCAGAGCTCCCAGTGGCCGCCGCGTTGCTGGAGTTCCGCTTCGATCCGGGATTCCAGGTCGTCGATCCGTGTGCGGCCGGGAGCGTCGAGGGTGAGGTCGATTTTTCCGTCGGGACGCACTTGGGCGATGTATCCCTTGAGTGGCTCACCGGGGGCGAGTTTGCGGAAGACCTGGTTGGCGAAGAGGACGCCACTGTGCTTGCCATTGATGATGGCCTTGTAGCCGAGGTCGGTTTTGGCGTAGACCATGAGGTCGACTTCCTGGCCGGCCTCGTAGTCCGGCGCCTCCTTGCTGAAGTGCCGGTTGAGTCGGCGGCTGGCGACGATTCGGTCGCTGTCAGCATCGACATAGACATAAACAACGTACGACTTGCCGACGTCGAGCCGGTTCTTTTGTTCGCGGAACGGGACGAACAGGTCTTTGGTGAGGCCCCAGTCCATGAACGAGCCGATGGCGGTGGTTGCGATGCACTCCAGGCAGGCGAACTCACCGGGCATCACCTTCGGGTGTTTCATGGTGGCGATCGGGCGGTCCTCGGAGTCGCAGTGGATAAAGACATCCACTTGGTCGCCGACGGTTACCGTGCCGACCGTTTCATTGCGCGGCAGCAGGACTTCGCCGAGCTCGCCGCCGGAGTCGAGGAAGAAACCGGGCGAGCTTTCCCGTAAAATCGTCAGTTGTGCGCGTTCGCCGATGTGTGCCATGCGCGCGACCTTAAGCTTTAAGTTTTAAACTCCAAATACAAATATCAAAAAGGCTTGAATGATAATAAAAGAAAAAAAAGTAGTCATATGGCGGATTGTGTGTATAGAATGCCGGTATGGCAGAAGCACACGTTCACGATATTATGCAGATGAT
>JBFERY010000165.1:0-2869 GCA_041548785.1 Oceaniferula sp. | reverse complement strand
CCCGTCGACTTTAGAAAAGGCATCGACGGACTCGGCGCCGTGTGCCGCCAGCGTCTAGGGCAAAACCCTCTGGAGGGTGCGGTCTATGTCTTCCGAAACCGATCGGGCACGGCCATCAAACTCTTGCTCTACGACGGACAGGGGTTTTGGCTGCTCATGAAGCGACTCTCTAAGGGGCGCTTCAACTGGTGGCCCAGGACGCCGGACGCACGGGTGCCGTTGTCAGCCCGAGAGCTCATGATTTTGATGTGGAATGGCGATCCCGAGCGCGCCCAGATGGCTCAGGACTGGCGACGCGTCGCTTAGGGTGAGGCCCGAGCGGTGCTATAGTTCCAGGGCAACCACGCTGAGGGCTCAGCAAAAACTTCAGCGCGGTGCTCTTGCAGCGCCACCAGATAATCGATGACGTTGACGCCCGCATAGATACAAGTAGCGATGAGACTGGTGAGCACACTGGCAATGTAGGCGCTGTGCTCAGTCTTGTAGAATAGCGAGTTCTTGCGCTGCCGGATGAACAGCTTCAAAGCCCGCTCCACCAGGTTATTGTCAAGCGGGGCGCCTTCAATCTGCAAAAACCGCGTTAGGGTTGTCCAGTGGCCCTGCATATAAAGAATCGCCTTACCTAACGAGCTATTGTCTTCCACCAGACGATCCGCCAGCTGATGGTCGAGCCATCCTTTGAGCTCGTCCATCAGCGGTTGACTGTATTCCTGATGGTAAGCCAAGCGCGCCTCGGGGCTCATCTGCTGATCACGCGCCTCTTCATCATGGTCGAAGACTTGCTTCAACACATCGAGCACCACCCGGCATTCGCTGGGAAAGACCTCTTCGATATCGCTGAACTGACGACGCCCATGCGCCAGACAGTGGCAGCGAATCACCGACCCTTCCTTCAAGGTTGCTCCAAACCCCGACGCAACCTCATTACGCGACAGCGCGTCCGACATCACGAGGGGTGGGTCTTGACCCGCTTCGCGGTGCTCCAACAACGCGGCCAGATTTTCTCCCGCATGCGCCCGGCCCGAATAATACAAGTAGATCAGACGCTCACCCACCCTGACCACCAAGGCGGTGGTGAACATGCCGGTGCGCTCCTTGGCGCGCGATAAGCCCTGGGCCGCCGCTTCGGCTCGAATCTGTTGGTTTTCCTTGATCAGCGTCAAAATCCGCACCGTGGTGTCGTCCTGGTGCATCAACTCGCCCTGGGCCGCCAAGAACTCCAGATACTCAAACACCACATAACCACAGTCGCCCACCCTCTCGATCTGATCCCACTGAGTGGAATCGGGCATCGGCACCCCTAACATGGCTTGATAGCCCTCGAGGCGATAGAATGGAAGGCCCAGATAATACCGCCCCACCACCAGCACCGCCCTGGCGCGGGCGCTGTATTTCTCCACACCTGCTTCATGTGGAAGGGGCGCGGTGAAAATCTGGCCACACGCTGAACAACGCAGCTTTTGCAACTCGTAGCGCATCGCACTGAGCAGGGCATGGCCGTCGATGCGAATCTCCACCCCGGGCGGCAGGTTGTACAAGGTCCCCTGGCCACACACCGGGCAGCGTTGCCCCGCAGCCAATTCCTCATGGCGGCATTCGATGCGCTCAGCTCCCACATAAGCATCAGCCCCCAGACGCCCCGTCCCTGCACGATGCCCGCCTTTGGGCTTCACCACCTCTGACGTCTGCAAGGTAGCCGGCGGCGCTTCACCCGCCGGCACGTCGCCATCGCCGATGTCGGCTTCGAGGACCGCACCAGCAGTCATCTCATCGCCACCGCCTACACTCGGGGTGGACGAGTCCTCTGGCGCCGGCGATGGCTTGAGATACTGGCCAAAGAGCAAACCGCGAAGCCGTTTCACCGTGATCCGGGTCTCTTGCAGGGCAAATACCAGCCAGAAATACGTGCGGATGATCCGTTCCACCAGGCTCATGTCCGCTTGGGACAACTGGTTCTGATGCATCCGTGTAATCAGGGCCTCGCCCTCTTCGCTACTCAGCGTCACGGGTTCTGCTGGCTTCTTCACGACCTATCCTTTGAGACTGGCGCTCGACGTTGGACAACCGATCGCATAGGTCTAACGCTGGCTGACGAGCTTGTCAAGCCCAGAGAGATGACGAGGCCGGTCACCGACGACGGCGTGAGGCGCTCGCCGGCTGACGCTGACGCTGCGCTTGGCGCGGTATCGTGGGGCGAGCTGGTAAAGGGGGTTGTGGTGGAGACGACTCTGGCGCCTGATCATCCGGAAGCCTCAACATGACTCGAAGAATGTGGCTGACGCGGTCGCGATCATCATCGCTTAAGCTGCTGGCTTGGACGCGCTCAAGCAAGGCCATGCCTTTTTGTCGGTTCAGGTAGAGGGCGAGCAGGTCTATGAAAAGTTTGAGCCGTTGAAACATCGTGGTGACCACCGTGATCTGGAGCGAGCACATCGGTTGAGGTTCGGCATCTGATTTAACGGATTAAAAATGAGAAGTCAAGCGCGCCTATCGGAAGGTCACGCCTAAACCGGCAATTGGCCGAACTGCGCCGCGTTCTGACCGCCACCCTCGCCCTTGCCGACGAGATGAAAGACGGAACTATCGAAAACATCCTGGCCAAGGATAACTTCGAGCTCGGGCTTGAGTTCATCATGGGAAAACACCGGCGCGAATGATCCTCTCGTCCTACCTCATCTTTTGGTTTCAAATTGAGATACTGCCTGTGGTATAATGCGTGCCGCTAAAATTCCCGGATAGGAGATGCGCGCGCTTTCTATGCCATGGGTCAATAACCAGACCGTAGCGAGGAGAAGCAGGGTTATGAAACGAGCCTTTGCGAGCCTGGGAAGTCTCGGAGTTGTGGCAGTGCTTGTTATGACGTGGAGTG
>JBFERY010000164.1:0-2901 GCA_041548785.1 Oceaniferula sp. | reverse complement strand
TGCCTCCTAAACGAAGTTCGTCAAACCGACTGACCCTTTTTCCAACGCCCGCCAGTGGTTTACACCTTTGGCGGGCCTTTTTTTGCTCCCCACCCGACTTCCCGACTTCCCGACTTCCCGACTTCCCGACTTCCCGACTTCCCGACTTCCCGACTTCCCGACTTCCCGACTTCAAGACTTCAAGACTTCAAGACTTCAAGACTTCCAGACTTCAAGACTTCAAGACTTCAAGACTTCCCGACTTCCTGACTTCCAGACTTCCCGACTTCCCGACTTCCAGAAACCTAACGCCATGTCACTTTTCTTCAAAAGGAAACGCATTGATTCCAACGAGAACCCGAACGTCCGGAAAAATTCGGTTAGCCTGACATGCCCCCATTGTGATTTCACGCAAAGTGACCCCCGCATGGCCATCTCCACCTACTGCAGGGGCTGCGGCACGCATTATAAAATAGCCGAAGGAAAAGCGGTGCTCAACAAACCCGCTCCCATCCCTCCCTTTGCCGATGTCAACGTCAGCGACGAGCCAAGAGTCCACACCGTGGACATTCCGGCGGCCGCATCCAACCCGGCCAGGGAGGCGCCAGCCCCCGCGCCCCGTCTGCGAACTGCCCCGCCCACTTCCGCTCGGGTCAAAAATGCCGCGATAGCCCCCGGCTTCCTCCAGAGCAAAATCCCACCACGCAACGTGCAGTGCTTTGAATGTGACCGTGAGCACCAGGCTCCCGCGGAGGCCAGCTCCACCCTGTGCCCGGCCTGCGGCGGCTACATCAGCCTCAAGGACTTCGATATCAAGGACAACTGGAACCGCCGCATCCAGACACGCGGCAATGTCACCATCCACAAGAAAGCCGTTGTCACCGGCATCACCATTCACTGCCACCACCTCACCGTGCACGGCAAGCTCACCGGCGGCGTCGATTGCTCCGGCGACTTCACGATCCGTAGCCACGGCAAAATCATGGGCAAGGTCCACTGCAAGCGACTTATCATCGAAAAAAGAGCCCAGGTCGAATTCTCCAACCCGGTCCACTGCAAGGACGCCATCATTGATGGCAACGCCATTGGCAACTTCACCTGTTCCGGCAAACTCCAACTGAAAAAGAAAGCCACCCTGACCGGCGACATCAAAGTCGCCAGCATGGCCGTCGAAGAAGGCGCACGCCACAGCGGCCGCATCGCCATCGGACAGTAACCAACTCCCAAATCCCAACTCCCATGCCAAGCACATCCCTCGACCTGCGCGAAGACATCCTGCGTCTGAAAAAAGAACGCAATGCCGTCATCCTTGCCCACAACTATCAGACTGGTGACATCCAGGATCTGGCTGACTACGTTGGCGACTCCCTGGGACTCGCCTATCGTGCCCAGGAAACCGATGCCGACGTCATCGCCTTCTGCGGCGTCCATTTCATGGCCGAGACAGCCAAAATCGTCAACCCTAACAAGATCGTCGTACTGCCCGATAAAGACGCCGGCTGCTCACTCGAAGAGTCATGCCCTGCCGATGAGTTGGAAAAATTCATCAACGAGAATGCGGAGAAAAATTACTACGTCATCGCCTACATCAACTGCTCCGCCGGGGTGAAGGCGCTTTGCGATGTCATCTGCACCTCGGGTAATGCCGTCAACATTGTCAACAAAGCCCCCGCCGACCGGCCCATTCTGTTTGTCCCCGACGCCAACCTCGGCGCCTGGGTCATGGAACAAACGGGCCGGAAAATGGACCTCTGGCAAGGCGCATGCTACGTGCACGTCGAGTTCACCCGCGACTCGATCAACAAAATCAAGGCCGAATACCCGGATGCACTCGTCGTCGCCCACCCGGAATGCACCACGGCGGTCCGACTGCTCGCCGACGAAGTATGCTCGACGGAAAAAATGGTCAGCTACTGCAAAAATGCTCCGGTCAAAAACATCATCGTGGTCACCGAGAGCGGGATGCTGCACCGTCTGCAGAAAGAGGCGCCGGATAAAAACCTCATCCCCGGCCCGACCGACCGCTGTGCCTGCAATGATTGCCGCTACATGAAAATGAACACGCTGCAAAAACTCCGCGACTGCCTGGACAGACTCGAGCCCCAGATCGACATGCCGGAAGACCTCCGCAAGCGCGCCGAGGCACCGCTTCTCAAAATGCTCGAGCAGAGCAAGTAACCCCCACGGCAGCAGCCTTGTCTCCGCAGAGACAACACGCTCCTACCCCAGCCCCTGCGTTGCCACCCAGGGGCTTTTTTTTTGCCCACTGAAACTAAGACTTCAAACTTCGGGCTGATTACTCCAAGCTCCCACCGCCATGCCCACCGTCCACCTCGATCTCGCCGACCGCTCTTATGATATTCTTGTCGATGACGGCTTGCTCGACCGCGCAGGCGAGCTGATTAAGGATGTTGGCCTCACCGAAAAGGCGGCAGTCATCACCGACAGCAATGTCGGCCCGCACTATGCCGACCGGCTGGTTACCCAACTGGCCGGGGCAGGCATTGATGCCAGCGTCCACACGGTGCGCGCGGGCGAAGGCAGCAAGTCGATGCTACAGGCCGCCGGACTCTGCAGCGAACTCAACCAAGCCGGACACGATCGCGGCTCGTTTGTGATCGCGCTCGGTGGCGGCGTGGTCGGCGACCTCGCAGGCTTTGTCGCCGCCATCTTTTATCGCGGCATCCCCTTCGTCCAGATCCCCACCACCATCGTGGCCCAGGTGGACAGCTCGGCGGGTGGCAAGACAGGCGTCAACGCCCCCGAAGGGAAAAACCTCATCGGCGCCTTTCACCAGCCACGCCTTGTGATTGTCGATCCGCTTACCCTCGACACCCTTCCTGGACGCGAATACCGCGAAGGCTATGCCGAGGCCATCAAGCACGCCGCCATCCGCGATGCCGCCATGATCGACGACCTCGC
>JBFERY010000163.1:0-2972 GCA_041548785.1 Oceaniferula sp. | reverse complement strand
ACCGCCATGCTCCACACTGGCACGCAAAAACATATGGGCCGCCGTTCAGCCTCCCTGCCGACAGCATTTTTACTCACCATCATCACACTCGCCCCGGCGCTCAGCCTCAACGTTCCTGTCCTGTATTTCATCCCCACCCTCCTGCTGACAATCCCTCTGGCAAGGTTCTATTTCCACTGGAGGACCGGCCCCGACGACCCCGCATTCCACCATTGGCTTAAACTTGGATTGCTCGCCTCCGTCGCGTCCCCGGTCGCCATGCTTCCCATCCTGCTATGAACATCATCACCCCGTCATCCTCGGACCGCACCAGCGAGCACGATGCCATATTCGCCCAAGGTGCGGACGCCATCGCCTGCGCTCACCCACTCCGCGCCGGCCTCTGGTTCAGTCGTACCCCCACCTACCGTAACCAGCCCATCGGCACCATCGGCGCCTGCCAAATCGACGACACAGCCGCCGCCGCGACCTTCCTCTCCCAGTGCGCCGACTACCTACATCACGAGCACCGCTGCAACACCGTCGTCGGCCCCATGAACGGCAACACCTGGCTCCGGCACCGGCTGGTACTCGAGTCGAGCGGACGCGACCCCTTCCTCATGGAGCCCATCGAGCCGGCCCATTTCCTGCCTACCTTCCGCGCCGCCGGGTTTTCCATCCTCTCGAAGTATTCCTCATCCACCATCAACCTCCAATCGCCACAAAAAAATTACGCGCCGATGGAATCCCGGTTCGTGAACAAGGGCGTCCAACTGCGCCCCGTCAATTCCGCCCAATTCGCCCACGACCTCAGCGCCATCTACGAGCTCAGCCTGATCAGTTTCTCTGGCAACTTCCTCTACACCCCGCTTCCCAAGAAGGCGTTTATTGAAAATTACATGGAGTCGCGCGAGCACATCGACCCCGATCTTGTCATCCTCGCCGAACATAACGGCCGCCTGGTTGGCTATGTTTTCTGTTTCCCCGACCTGCTCGCCACCCAACACGGCAAAGCACCCGCCGTCATCGTCAAAACGCTCGCCGTCCTGCCGGATCAACACTACTCCGGACTCGGCACTGTGCTCGTCGCCAAGGCCCAACAGATTGCAAAGGAAAAAGGATACACCGAAGCCATCCATGCCCTGCAATACGAAAACAACAGCTCACTCCGCATCAGCCAACGCTTCAACGCAACCGTCTTTCGCCGCTACGCGCTGATGGCCAAATCCTTCTCCTAACAAACCCTCATGAACCTCGTCAACCAGCTTGCCGACCGGGCGCACAACCACCCCGGTCAAATGGCACTCATCGACGCGCAACAGTCGATCACCTACGGAGACCTCTACCAATACGTCTGCGGGGCATCCGCCCAACTTCGGCAAAACGGGCTCAAGCCCGGCGACACCGTCCTCATCCTCCAGCCCGTCGGCATCCCCCTCTACATCAGCCTGCTCGCCACCTTCCATGCCGGACTCACCGCCATGTTCATCGACCCGTCAGCCGGGAAAACCATGATCCGCAACAGCCTGTCACTGCACCCACCCAAGGCATTCATCGGCACCGGCAAAGCACACCTGCTCCGGCTGACCAAGCCGGAAATCCGCCGCATCCCGCGGCACTACCACAGCAGCGGATGGGCACCATGCAGTAGAAAGTGGAACCCGACTCCCGCCCGACTCACCCCACCCAGCGCAGTCGCCCCGGACGCCCTCGCCCTGATCACCTTCACCAGCGGCAGCACCGGTATGCCCAAGGCCGCCGGCCGGTCCCACGCGTTCCTGCTTGCCCAGCACAAAGCACTCGCCGAATCCCTCGACTACGTCGAAGGCGAGGTCGATCTCGTCACCCTGCCCGTCTTTACCCTCGCCAACCTCGCCTCCGGGCTGACCTCCGTGCTCGCCGACACCGACCTGCGCTTCCCGGCCCGGGCCAACTCCGCCGCCATCGCCGTCCAGTGCCAAACTCACCACGTCACCCGCTGCGCCGCGTCACCGGCATTTTTCGAAAAGCTGATGCGCGATCACCAATTCCCCGCATTCAAGGCGATCTACACCGGCGGCGCCCCCGTCTTCCCCTGCCTGCTCGACGAAATCCAGTCCGCCCACCCCACCCTCGATGTCGTCACCGTTTTCGGCTCGACCGAGGCCGAACCCATCGCCCACATCCGCTGGCGGGACACATCAGAGCAAGACCACCAGGACATGCGCTCGGGCAAGGGCTTGCTCGTCGGCAAACCCGTCAGCGCCACCGAACTGCGCATTATCCCAGACCAATCCGGTCAGTCAGACCAATCCGGTCGGCCCATCGCCCCGCTCACCGAAAAAGAACTCCAATCCCTCGTACTCCCACCCGGTGAAATCGGCGAGATCATCGTCACTGGCGACCATGTCCTCAAAAGCTACCTCAACGGCCAAGGCAACGAGGAAAATAAAATCAAGGTCGGCGACACCATCTGGCACCGCACCGGCGACGCCGCATTCCTCGACCCGTCGGGCCGCGTCTGGCTCGTCGGCCGGTGCAGCGCCGCCATCCGCCGACCGAACCAGCCACCCGTCTACCCCTTCGGCATCGAATGCGCCGCCATGAGTCACCCCGCCGTGACACGCTGTGCCCTCATCCTCCACCAGCGTCAAATCACCCTGTTCGTCGAAGGCGCTCTCACCCAATCTCAACAACAAAGCCTCAAGGCCCAGCTCGCCCACCTCCCCGTCGAACACATTCAAACCATCGCCAGGATCCCGGTCGATAATCGGCACAATGCCAAAATCAACTACCCCGAACTGCTCAAGTCGCTGCCCAAGCCCCCAAGGGGATAAGTTCTAAGTTTTAAACTCCAAAAACCAAGCAGGACGGGCTACTTCACCTATCCTCCGCAGTGGACAGGAGTGTCCACACTCCCTATCCCCCGCTCCGCGTGGGGCCGAAGGCCTGGGGAGGAGGGACACTCCTGTCCCTCGGCAACCCAAGTCTTCCTTTCGCGCATTTCGTCTTTT
>JBFERY010000162.1:0-2984 GCA_041548785.1 Oceaniferula sp. | reverse complement strand
GGGCACGACACCCGCGCACCCCCGGCCCGCTAGGGGCGAAGTCGCTCCAACAGCTTCTGCGTCGCTTTCACCCCCTCGACCGGAGGCGTTTCCTCACCTTCGTATTCGATCGCGATTATCTTGTTATACTCGACGTCGTTGATGCTTCTGATGAGCCGGAAATAACTGAGGCTCTTCTCATTGCCCTCGTCATCAAACCCCCAACTCTTGGCAGAAATGGACTCGGAGTAGGGTAGCATCGCCACCGTGCCACAGTAGGGGTCGGCCAGCTTGCCGAAGTCCGGCATCAGCCGGCAGGCCGGATGCTTCATCGTCCGCGCAAGAGCCGCCAGGAAATGCCCGTCCCTCGCCCACTTCGATGCACCGGGCTCAATCACAAGCATGACCCCCTTACTCTTCGCATAGTCAGCAAGGGGCGTCAGGGCTTCGATCGAGCTTGCAATCGCCACCTTGCGCTTCCCGCCTTCGGGTGCACCCAGGAACACGCGCACAAACTTGGAACCCAGGATCACCGCATGGTCGACGTAGCGCTTGAGCTTATCCCCACCCTTCTTGCGCTCCTCGGCCGTTTCGCCCGTGGCATCGACCGCGCCGGCCATCACCAGAAAAATATTCGTCCCGGCGGCGTCCGAGCGTTTTCTCAGCTCCTTGTAAAACTCCGGGTCGTTCCTCTTGTCCTCGGGAAATCCGCCGTCCCAGATGTCGATCTCTGTGATCCCGAAGGTTTTTTTGGCAAACGCCGGGTAGTCCAACGGCTTCAAACTGCCGTCCCTAAACAATTTCCGCAGTGAATACATCGACAGGCCAATGGTGTAGCTCTCCTGCTTCTTCTCATCGGCCATAGCCGCGGGAATCGCCATTCCTGTCAGAAAAGATCCTAAAATCAGGCCGGCAACTGTCTGTCGAATACGTGTTGTGTAGTGCATTGTCTCGTTTGGGTGTAATTGGCATCCTTCGATTTTATGGCCCACTCAAAATGAGCGGATCTGAACCCATTGATAGACGATTCCAACGGTCTGTCAACATGCTTCCGGAGGCCGGAGGCCGCAGCGCAGGAAGCATGTTGAGCACGATGCCGCTCCCCGGGTGGCCAACCCAAGGCGAACTCACCCGGCTCCCTCATGCGCAAGCTGCGGTGCGGGCGGGTCTGGTTGAATTTCCTGCGCCAGGCGACGACTGGCATGTGTGCAGGTGACCCCCCTTAGTTGGGACGCACAAACGGCGGGGAAATTGGCCGAGTGCCTCCGGGCGGCACCTTGACATGCTCCTCGAAATGACTAGCAATGGGTTCAGCCCCTTTCACTGACAGTGGTCGGGTGTATTCCACATGGAATTCCCTTATGAGCGAGCCTTCCCTAGCCGAAAAATTCATAGCCTCAACGAAGATCTATCTGGAGCTTCCGAGGGACCCCTCTGAATATTTCTCCAGCTTGCACGCATTACGGGATGAATTGCAAACGATGTTCAAGGGACTCCTCAAACGCTCCCGGGAAAATGACCCGGAGATATGGTTCGCACTGGGCCATGGCTACAGCGACGGATGGGGTACTGACCGGAACGCGGCAGTAGCAAGGGCATGGTTCCAACGGGCCGCTGACGCCGGCCACTCCGAAGCGATGTGCCGCCTGGCCTCGAAACTGCGTTTCAACACCGATGATGACGAGGCACTACATCTGTATCTCAAAGCGGCGGAGCTCGGCAATGCAAGTGCGATGTGTTTCCTCGGTTACCACTACAGGACCCATGTTGATGAGAAAAATGCCGTCAGCAAAAACACCCGATCCATCGACTGGTTCAAGCAAGCCATGGATGCCGGCTACCGCCAGGCCATGATTCAAATAGCCAAAGTCCACATCGAATATGCAGAAACCCCTGAGGAAGCCATCCCCTGGCTCAAAAAAGCACACAGCGAAGGGTTCGACGCCAGTCACATCATGCTGGCGGATCTGTATAACTCGCCGGGAACCTCGTTTTATAATCCAGGCGAAGCCGTCAAATGGTATCAACTTGTCGCATCCGACCCATGGGTCAGCGACCCGCGGTCGATGCTCGAAATAGCCAAACTCCAGCGCGCAGGCCATGGCGGCGCAGATGGAAATGCTGAAGCCAAACGTTGGCTCCTCCGCTTACTCGATACCGTTCCTGAAAAACACCATCTCCATAAACAAGCTACAAAACTGCTCGGAAAAATGGACCATGAATTCATATAGATTCGGGTCCGTTTTAGCACACACGCTCCAGACGCCCTCCCGGAACGCTCCGCGTTTTTTTTATTCGTAACTCCCCGCTATCGCGGCCGCCTCAGCCTTCACCGCTTCCCGCAACTCCGCCGGGGCAATCACTTTGGCGCACGCGCCCCAGCTTAACACCAGATGTTTCACCTCCTCCAGGTTGCCCAGTTGCATCCGGAGCTCCACTTTGTCGCCCATATCGTCGAGCACCTTGGTCGTTTGGGTGGGATGCCAAAGCCGCTCCTGCACAATCCTGGCCATCCAGCCAACCAGTTCGATGACCACCTCCACCGGACCGGCCTCGTTGTGATCCCACACGCCGAGGCTCCCGCCAAGGTGCTGGCCAATCTGAAAATCATCCGGCCGATCAAAAGTTGCCTTGAGCACACTCAGTCCTTTAATGCGCTGAATGGCAAAGGTCCTGAGACCATCTCGCAAAACATCGTGGCCAATCACATACCAGCCACCGTCAATTTCGCCCACATGGTAGGGCTGCAGCCGTCGTTTTAATGACGTCTCGTCCCCTAGCTTCCTGTAGTTGAAACTCACCTCCTGTTGCTTAAGCACCGCTTCCGCCAGCTTGCCAAATAAAGTCAGGTCGGCGTCAACCACGCCGATTTCCTTGACGAGGAAAACCTTATCGAGATCGCGCCAGTTCATACTGACCTTTCCGTCCAGCTGCTTGGTCAGCCTTTCAAACGCCGGCTGCAATGCCTCTGCCAGCTTCGTCCCCTTGACACTTTTCATCGCCTG
>JBFERY010000161.1:0-3015 GCA_041548785.1 Oceaniferula sp. | reverse complement strand
TTTTAGCAGGAGCTTTTTTCGCGGCCGCTTTTTTCGCGGCAGTTTTTTTCACGGCTTTTTTGGCTGGGACTTTGGATGATTTTGAAGCCGTTTTTTTTGCGGGCGATTTTCGGGTCACTTTCTTGGGTGATGCCTTTTTTGCCGCTGTTTTTTTGGTTGCCATGAGAGTGGTGGAAATTGGTGGGGAATGGGGGATAGATGCAGCCCACCCATTATAGGGGTCGAAGGCGGGATACCGACGCGGCGCGAATCTCTGCGAGGTATACCCAGAGGTCAAGGCAAAACTTGCCAGATTGCCGTGGGAAGCCTAGCCCGCAGGGGCGCGCGTGGGGTTCTTGCTTATAGGGTAAGCCGCGGAGTGGCGTGGTTTTACTTGGCTGATAGATGGGGGGCATTATTCCCTAACGCGGTTGATATCGGCACCGAGCATAACGAGTTTGTCGTCGATGTTTTCATAGCCACGGTCGATGTGGTATAGCCGGTTGATTTCGGTGGTGCCTTGGGCGCAGAGGCTGGCGAGGACGAGTGCTGCTGATGCGCGGAGGTCCGAGGCCATCACAGGGGCTGCTGACATGGTATCAGTGCCCTGGATGACGGCGGTGCCGTTGTCCACTTTGATGTTAGCGCCCATGCGGGTCATTTCCGCGCAGTGCATGAAGCGTTGGGGAAAGATGGTGTCCTCGACCACGGAGATGCCTGGGGTGATGGCGAAGAGGGCGGTGAACTGGGCCTGCATGTCGGTGGGGAATCCGGGGAATGGGGCGGTGACGATATTGGCGCCCCTGGGTTCCTTGCCTGGTTTGACGGTGCAGGAGTTGCCGGCCTCGTTGAATGTGACCTGGTGCCCCGCCTCGATGAGTTTCTCGGTGGATGGAACGAGGTCTTTTTGGCAGACGCGGTTCAGGGTGACCCCGTTTTCCGGACATCCGGCCATGGCGGCGGCGACCATGAAGGTTCCGGCCTCGATGCGGTCGGGGATGACGGTGTGTTCGGTGCCGTGCAGTTTTTTGACGCCTGTGATCTTGATGCGGCGTGTGCCGGCGCCCTCGATTTTGGCACCCATTTTGATGAGGAAGTTGGCGAGGTCGACGACTTCGGGTTCGCAGGCGGCGGATTCGATGGTGGTGGTTCCCTCGGCGAGCACGGCGGCCATCATGAGGTTGTCGGTGCCGAGCACGGTCGGGCCGTGTTTTCCGCGCAGGTCGACGACTTTGCCCTGCAGCCCGTCGGGGGCGTCGATCATCATGTTGCCGCCTTCCATATCGATGATGGCGCCGATGGCTTCCAGGCCCTTGAGGTGGAGGTCAACGGGTCGGTCGCCGATGATGCAGCCGCCCGGCAGGGAGACGCTGGCCTTGTGCAGTCGGGCCAGTAGCGGGCCCATGACGCAGATGGAGGCGCGCATTTTGCGTACGATCTCGTAGGGGGCATTGTGGCCGATGGTGCCTGCGGTGATGCGTACGGTGCCGCTGGATCGTTCGACCTCGGCGCCGAGGGCGGCGAGGATTTGGATCATGTAGTTGGTGTCGGAGACATCGGGCACGCGGCGAATGATGCACGGCTGGTCGGTCAGCAGGGTGGCGGCGAGGATGGGCAGGGAGGCATTTTTCGAGCCGGAGATGTGGACGGTGCCCTTGAGGGTAGAGCCGCCGCGAACGAGGAGTTTATCCATGATTAAAGAGGGATTAGGAAATGGGATCGGTTTGTGGCTCCGGGGAGCCGGGATGAGATGCGATGGGGAAACGGGGGATTTGGTTGAGGTCGGGGTGGATGATGATGTTTTCGAAGCCTGCTGATTGGAGCATGGCTTCGACGGCATCGGCCTGGTTGTGCCCTATTTCCAGGGCGATGAGCCCGCCTGGGTGCAGGTGCGAGGGTGCTTGCTGAATGAAATCGCGCAGGATGTCCAGCCCATCTTTGCCGCCGAAGAGGGCGGTGGGGGGGTCGTGCAGGACTTCGGCTGAGAGTGAGTCGCGGTCGGATTCCGCGATGTAGGGGAGGTTGGCGGCGAGAATGTGGAAAATCTCCCCCTCGAGTTGGGCGAATAATGCGGTGTTGCAGAGGGTGTGTCGGGGCGTTCCGAGCAGGGCGGCATTTTCACCGGCGAGTTCGAGGGCGTCGGGCGAGATGTCGGCGAGGACGATTTCCTGGCATCGTCCGCCGAGTTCCAGGGCGAGGCTGAGGCCGAGCACGCCGGAGCCCGTGCCCATGTCGAGAATGCGCAGTTGGTTGGAAACTGGCGGCGCGGGATCGGCTTGTTCCTCGTCGGCCTGACCGGATTCGGCTGACGGCGGCAAAATTGCCGTATCGGGAGCTGGGGGTTTGAGGGACGGATGGTTGAGGATGAGTGAGGTGAGTTCCTCGGTTTCGGGTCGTGGGATGAGGGCGCGGGCGTCGGTTTTGAACTCGCGCCGGTAGAACTCGACCGTGCCGAGCAGATGCTGCAGGGGTTCACCTTCGCCCCGGCGTTTGAGTTTTTCGCGGAGCGGGGTGAGTTCGGCCTCGGTCATGGGCCGGTCAAACTGCATGTAGAGCTCCACCCTCGAGCAGCCGATTTGGTGAGTCACGAGCAGTTGCATGTTGCGACGTGCGTCGTCGATGCCTTTTTTCTCCAAATAGGCGGTTCCTTTTTCGATGGTGTCGAGCACGGTGGTCATGTTTTGGGAGTCGGGGAGGCAGGAGGCAGGAGTCAGGAGTCGGGAATCAGGAGTCGGGTGCCGGGTACCGGGTGCCGGGGACGCTGCCGCCGTCCACTGCCGCTGATCGCTGACCCTGTCGCTGTCCTCTGTCGCTGTCCCTGCCGCTGACTCCTGGCCCCGGCTACCGCCTTCGGCGCAACCACCGCAGCGGCCAGCCGAGCGCGCGAACGAGCGCGTGAATCGGCTCGACCTGGCGCACCAGGTCCTCGGGCATCTCGGCGCGATTGGCCTTGTACTCGGCGTACAGGTCGTCGCGGAAGGTCTTGCCCTTGGCGTCGAACACCACCGCGCCGAACTCGGCACCACCGGCCAGCTG
>JBFERY010000160.1:0-3102 GCA_041548785.1 Oceaniferula sp. | reverse complement strand
GTGATCAATGAGAGTTCCGGATGAATGACTCCTTTGGCTGCGTTTCTCCTTAGTCATGGTGCCCGCACCATTCCTTCGTCGCGCCTTGCCAAAGAAGCCATTCATCGCGGCAATCGTCCCGTCTGTTTCACTACTTGGTATAAGCATCGATGCCAGCATTCCCGCCCGGCCCCGTCCCATGGCCCAGGATGCGACAGCCACATCCTGCGACCTACAGGGCAAAATCCCGCAGCTTGCCGGCAACACTCGCCGGAACCACCGCTTTGATAATCACGTCGTTGCCGTCGTATTCCGTATCTAACACTTTTGCCTCGCGGTGCAATAACCCGGTGAGATCACCCCGCTTCTGAGGAACCCGATACGTTTCCGTCCGCACCCGGTCCGCGAGCATCTCCGCACACCTGGCCAGCAGCCCGTCCATCCCGAAACCCGTCTTGGCACTCACCGAAATCGTATTCGGAAACGTCACTTCCAAGCCCGCCAACTTCACCGGATCATTGAGCACATCAATCTTGTTCAACACCGTGATCATCGGCTTGTCCCCCGCCCCAAGCTCCGCCAATACCCCGATCGTTGTCTCATACAGCTTCTCCACCTCCGGCGACGAGGCGTCGACAACATGAATGATGAAGTCCGCCAATACCGATTCCTCCAAGGTCGCCTTGAATGCCTCCACCAGACGATGGGGTAAATTCCTGACAAAACCGACCGTGTCGGTGAGCAGCAGCGGCTGGCCGTCCGGCAGCTCAATCGCCCGCGTTGTCGTATCCAACGTGGCAAACAACATGTCCTTCGCCATGACAGCCGATCCCGACACCTGGTTCAGCAATGTGGACTTTCCCGCATTGGTGTATCCGGCGATTGCCGCACAGGGCATGCCCTGCTTCTCGCGCTCCTTCCGACGCGTATTCCTCTGCTTCCTCACTTCCGCCAGCTCGCGCTTGCATTGGTCTATCCGTGTCCTCGCCAGACGCCGGTCCACTTCCACTTGCTGCTCACCCATACCCCGCGACGCGCCGCCGCCACCCTTGCCCCCGCCACTGGCGCCACCCTCACGGTCAAGGTGCCCCCACATCCGTGTCAACCTGGGCAGCGAATACTGCATCTTCGCCAGATCAACCTGAAGCCGGGCTTCCTTGGTGTGCGCCCGCTTCGAGAAAATATCCAGGATCACCTCCTCACGGTCAATCACACACATGTCGGCCAACTCCTCCCAGCACCGCTGCTGGGAGGGCAAAAACATGTTGTCGAAAACAATGCAATCACACTCATGCGCCTTGGCCAGATCCACCACCTCCTGCGCCTTTCCCGTGCCACAGAGGTATTTCCGGTGAAACGCCCGGGTGTGAACAAAGACCGACTCCACCACGCCAATATCCAGCGTGGTCACGAGCTCGCTGAGCTCCGCCAAAAGCGAGGCCTCCTCCTCCTCCTCGCGCCGGTCCGAATAAATGCGCACCAGCAGCGCCCGTTCCACCATCTCCGGCTTGTCTCGAATCTCAAACATATAGGCCAACCCATGCCCTAATTATCCCGATAGCGCAAGCCCGTACAGTGGAGGGCTCGGTCGCTGCACGCGCCACCGCGCATGCCGGTTCCTCTTTGATACCTGGTCTTCGGCATTCGGAGTTGATCACCGGCGGTACTCGAAGCTCAAGACTTGGCGAAGCTCAAGACTTGGAAGTTTTCCCGACCGGCACAATCAACGCCGGAATCTGCGCCTTTCGCACACAGCCCTCCGCCACACTGCCCAGTAACAAACTGCCCAGAAAGCCATGACCGTGCGAGCCAAGCACCAGCATGTCGGCATCCACCTCCTTCGCGTAATCCAGCAGCGAATACAAGGGCTGGCCCTGCAACACCTTCGTCTGCACCCCCTCGAGGCCAATCCCGGCCGCAATCTCCTCAAGCTTGCTTTCGGCCCGGGTCACCGACTCCTGCTGAATCTCGTGCATTGCCGGAAATTCGTCCGGAGAGAAGCCATAGGCCGCATAGGTCGGCTCAGCCTCGACCACATGCACCAGGTGGAGTCCCTCGCCCAGGGCCTTGGCCAGCCTCGTCGCCACCTCAACCACCGGCTTGTTGGCATCGGAGAAGTCGATCGCAGCAATTATTCTTTTCATAGCGGTCAAACCTACTACCGCTAGCGCCTGCGGACAACCCCTTTCCATCACCCTATTCTCTGAAATCAGCCGCACATCCTCGTGTGATCATGCTACGAAACGCACGAGGTTCCACGTGGAACATTGGCGCCATCGACCGGCAAAACCCACGCGCCCCGCCGTCCCACCGCACCGTAACGCCTCCATTTTGAGTTGGTAACTTGGCGTTTAGAGGTTAAATAGCCCCGTGTTCCAATACCCTAAACACTATGATGTGCTCGTAATCGGCGCCGGCCACGCCGGAGTCGAGGCCGCTCTCGCCGCCGCCCGCCTCGGCTGCAGCGTCGCCGTGCTGACCCAGAACCTCGATACCATCGGTGCCATGTCCTGCAATCCCGCCATCGGCGGACTCGCCAAAGGGCACATGGTCCGTGAAATCGACGCCCTCGGCGGCGCCATGGGCCTCAATACCGATGCCACAGGCATCCAATTCCGCATGCTCAACGCAGGCAAAGGCCCGTCAGTGCGCGCCCCGCGCGCGCAGTGCGATAAAAAAGCCTACCAGTTCCGGATCAAGCATACCCTCGAGTCCACGCCCGGCATCGACCTGCACCAGGCCAACGTCGCCGAACTCCTCGTCGAAGACGACAGCATCACCGGCGTCACCACCTCGCTGCAAATGCAGATCAACGCGCGCTCCGTCGTGCTCTCCGCCGGCACCTTCATGCGCGGCCTCATGCATGTCGGCCTGAAAAATGAAATCGGCGGCCGCATGGGCGATGCCACGTCCACCATCTCCGACTCCCTGCACCAACTCGGCTTCCAGGTCGAGCGTTTCAAAACCGGAACCCCGTGCCGGATCAACGGCTCGTCCATCGATTTCAGCCGGACCGAGGCGCAACACGGCGACACCCCCCCGCCCTTTTTCTCGTTTCTCGCCGACACCCTGACCAAGGGGCCCAACGACATCCACACCCTGAACGGCCGCCCAAGCCCGACC
>JBFERY010000159.1:0-3146 GCA_041548785.1 Oceaniferula sp. | reverse complement strand
GCGCCAGTATCGGGAGGAGCAATGGACGATGGAAATACAGCCCAGCCGCAGCCGCCTGCACTGCCTCCCAACACGCCGCCAAGGATGCCGGGGCCTGCTCCGGACGCCTTTGCGCTGCGGGTCGGTTCTGACGGGGTTGGCCAGGAGGACCGGACCAGCGGGATGCTGGTCCACCTGTTGGCGATTCTCACAGGCTGGATCGGCGTGCTGATCATCTGGCTGGTCAAGAAAGACCAATCGCGGTTTGTCGATTTCCACGGACGGGAGGCGCTGAATTTCATGATCAGCTTTTTTCTCTACGCGGTCGGCCTCATGGCGCTGGCGATGGTCGTGGGGGTGCTTACCCTCGGGCTCGGGATGTTGGTCATCTTCCCCGTGTTCATCATCCTGGGCATTACCCAACTGGTGCTCGAAATCATGGCCTGCGTGGCCGCGAGCCGGGGCGAGTGGTACCGCTACCCGCTGACCATCCGGTTTATCCCGGACTGATGGCACGGACGTGGTCATGGACACCGTGGCGGTCCTTTTTTGTTGTTTGTCGGGTCGGAAGTTAGCGTCCGCCCACCTCCTTGTAACGTGACTGGCTCCACTTGAGGCCCTCGGTGTACTCGTCAAGCTTGCCGTTTTTGGTAATCAGGCTTTGCCACATGTGGGTGGCGCCCTTGAAGAAGGTGGCGGCGTCGGCCTTTTTCCCCTGGGCGGTGGCCGTGTGGCCCAGATCACCGTAGAGGTAGGCCAGCGACCGGCGCAGTTCCGTGTCGCGTTTGCCGGCGCCCGACTTGAGGAGACGCTGCATGAGGTTGGCCGCCTGCTTGCCTTGCGCGAGCTCCCCGCTGGTGTCACCGGCATCACCCGAGAGGCCGGCGCGCTGCCAGTTGAATACCGCGAGGCGGTAGAGCGGCTCGCTGACCCCGGGATGCGCCGCGACAATTTTTTCGGTCAGCAGGATCGCCTCATCCAGGCTTTTTGCTGCCGCCGTCGTTTTTCCCTGGTCGCGCAGCAGCACGGCCCGCAGGCCCTTGGCTGTGGCGATCTGCATCGAGGCGCCGTCGGGGGACGTATCGTCCGCAGAGAGTCCGGTGAGCAGTTTTTCGGCGGCCGTGAGTTTGGTTGCACCCGAGCCGTCGTTGCCGGCCCGCATGTCAGATTCGGCAGCCATGATCTCGATCTCGGCGAGCTGGATCTTGGCGAGCTTGAGTTGCGGGTTTTTTTTCAGGAGCCAGCGCAGGTGGTTGGCGGCCTCGCCGCGGAGGCGGGTGGCGTCGTCGACGCGGTCCAGGCTCTCCGCCAGCGAGGCGGAGTGCAGGCTGAAGCGGGCGAGGTCCGAACGGATGGCAACATGATCGGGTAGCGCCTTGTGGACGCCTTGCAAATCCTTGAGGGCGAGTTGGAAATGCTCAAGTGCCTTGGCCGGGTTCGCCTCTTGGATCATGCGGCCATCGATGATTTGCATGACGGCGTTGATGCGGCGGGTCTCGGTCTCGTCACCCGCGGTGATGGCCTGGATCTCCTTCCGGGCTTTGGGGAGCAGACGGGTGGTGAATGCGGCGTCGTTTTTATCAAGCGCCTGCAGAAGGCAGACGAGGCGGGCCCGTGCCCTGCGCGAGGAATGCCCCGGCTCCTCGATGCCGGCTTGATCCCAGGCTGCCGCCGCCTTGTCTAACAGCTTGTCCGCCTCCATGGGGTTTTTGTCATGCAATTCAAGTTCGGCGAGCTGCATGATGATGCGCGCGCGGATCGTTTGGAGCTGGTCGTCGCCGGCGGTCAGTTTGAGAAAACTCTGGAGTTCGCGGACCATGATGACGCGTCCGGGGTCGGATTTCTTGAGTTCGGGAAGCTCGGTGCTTTCATTGCGCATCATCCATGCGAGCAAGCGGTCATTGGTGACACCGAGGGCGAGCAACTGGTCGCGGAGCAGGGTCTCGCGCGCGGCGGCGGATTGTCGGGCCGACTGCTCACGGTTTTCGGCGTTGTTCTGTGCGGTGATGGCGATGGCCTCGGAGGATTTGGCGTCGTCACGTTCGGTCTCGAGAGCGACGATGGTATCGGAGAGGGTTTTATTATCGCCGCTGCGGCCGATTTTCTCGAGTGTCAGCATGCTGGAGAGGATGATGCAGCCCGTGATACCGGCGCCGGCAAGAGCCAGGGCGCCCAGCATGCCGAGCCTGTTCTGGTTGGCTTTTTTGCGCAGACCGGCTTTTTCGCCGGCGGACTTCGCCTCGGCGTCGATGGTTTCCCAGGCGTGGATGACTTCGTTGAGGTCGCCGTAGCGGTCTTCGGGGTTGAGTGAGAGACAGCGCTGGATGACAGCGCGCCGCCTGCGCTCCCGGTCGTCGGTGGCTTCCTCCGGCCAGTTCGCCAGCTCCCGATGTTCCAGGCGCTCGGCGAGCTTGGTGACATCTGCCTGGATACCGGTGACATGGGATTCCCCCGGGAGTGGTGCCACTTTGCTAAAAGTGGCTTCACAGCGCGGGAACTTTTGGGTGAGTAGGCGGAAGGCCAGGACGGCAAACGCGTAGGTGTCCCATGTGTAGCCCTTGCCTGTGAGGTAGCCTTCAGGTTCGCGCAGTTGTTCCGGTGGGGCGTAGAGCAGGGCGTCCGTGTAGGGGAGCATGCCGACACCCGGCATTTGCCCCATGGCAAAGTCGGTGAGGAAAAGCTCGCCCTGTTCGTCGAAGAAGATATTGCCGGGTTTGAGGTTGCCGTGCGGGATCCGGTGCTGGTGCATGCCGGCGAGTGCCTGGGCAATTTTTTCGATGACCTCCCAGGCCCCTTTTTCGGGGTAATCGGCCAGACGCTCTTGCAGTGAGTGCGGCGCGACGGTATTCTTTTCCTCGTCGACCTCGGCAAGCATGGGCATGATCATGCAGCGGCTGCCTTGCTTGGATTCTTTCCAGACGATCGGGATGACTCCGGCAGGGTAAGTCCCCCCGGCGAGTCGCTTGACCATGCTCTCGATCAACGGCCGGTTGACCGCCAGCGAGTTGAAAATACGAACCGCATACCACGGGGTGTCGGGCAGGGTAGGGGGGCTTCCTTTGGCATCCCGGGCGATGAAGACGGAGCCGCAGGATCCTTCGCCGACGAGGCCAAGGAGCTCCATGCCATCAATTTGCGGTTGCACCATGGACGTTGTTTAAGCGGCG
>JBFERY010000158.1:0-3232 GCA_041548785.1 Oceaniferula sp. | reverse complement strand
TGCGCGCCAGTTGCCGCGCTACGAGGTGGTGCAGGCGGCGGATGGCGGGGCTGCCTGGAAGCTGGCGCAGTCGACGCAGCCCGACTTGATTATCCTTGATTTGATGATGCCGGAAATGGATGGCATCGAGGTCACGCGCAAGATAAGGGGAAACGCGAATCTTGCTCGTATCCCGATCATCTTGATCACGGCGCAGGCCAGCGAGGCGCCCCGGTTAGAGGCGCTTGAGGCCGGGGTGAACGACTTCATTTCCAAGCCGTTTTCAACCGTTGAGCTTGGGGTGAGAGCTGAAAACCTGTTGAGCAGCAGTGAGTTTGAAGTGAAACTCTCCGAGAATAATGCGCAGTTGGAGGCTGCTTATGGTCAGCTCAAGGAGCAGGGGAGCCTGTTGGTCCAGGCCGAGAAGCTGTCGTCGCTCGGCCGCATGAGCGCTGGGATTGTGCACGAGGTGAACAATCCTCTGAACTACACCAAAACGGCACTGCATGCATTGAAGACTTTCAAATCCAGCATCAATGAGAAGGACCGTGAGGATTTTATCGACGTGTTGAGTGATGCGCAAGAGGGGGTGCAGCGCGTGATTGGCATTGTGACGGATTTGCGGGCTTTCACGCGAGGTGATACAACGTCAATGACGGAGCTGGACATAGGAGACGTGATTGAAAGTGCACGCCGGTTGTGCAGTTCCGCCCTTTCCGGGGTCGACTTCGAGGTGGACTTGGATGATCAACTGGTCATCCATGGCAACGAGGGACAGTTATGCCAGTTGTTTGTTAATTTGTTGAGCAACGCAGTGCGGGCTATCGAAGTCAAAGCGGACAATCTGGTCCGTGGTGTGATCAGAATACGGGTGAGGAAGCGCTCTGACGGCGGGGTCGCCATCACTGTCCGCGACAATGGCTGCGGTATTGCTCCCGATGATGTGAACCGTATTTTCGAACCGTTTTTCACCAAAAACGACGTGGGGGAGGGCATGGGGCTCGGGTTGAGTATCTGCCACAGGATTCTAAGGCAGCACAATGCCGAGGCGAGTGTGGCGTCCGAACTCGGCGTCTACACGGAATTCCTGCTCCATTTCCCGCCCGGCGATTCTGAAGAGCTCGCGTTGTCAAACAATTAAGATAAGTTAGATTTCAATTTTTCTTGATTTTCTGGCTGGATTTCGACATATTCTATTAATAAAGCAATATGAGCGATAACAACCATAAAGAGCATCTCGTACTTTTCGTAGATGACGAGGAGAAAACCCGGAAGTATTTCGCCCGTTTGTTTGGCGATAAGTTCAACATACTGCTGGCTGAAGACGGGGTGCAGGCCCTGGAGTTGTTCCGCGAGCATATGGACGACGTTGCGCTGGTGGTGACGGACCAAAGGATGCCCAATATGACCGGATCCCAGTTGTTGGAGAAAGTCACGGAGCTCAAGCCTTCCTGCATCCGGATCCTGTCGACGGCCTACTCGGATATCGATGCGGCCATCGATGCCGTGAACAAGGGGGGGATGTATCAGTATATCACCAAGCCTTGGGAGGTGAATGATCTGGAGGTTGCCCTGATGCGTGCCATTGAGTTGTATTCGCTGCAGAAAGAAAGGGACGCGCTGCTCCGCCAGAAACTTTCAAGTGTGGAAATGCTCGCCTCCTCGGACCGGGTTTTATCCATTGCCACACTCGCGGTCTTTCGACATGAAGGGCTCAGGCATGTGGGTGAGGCACTGAAGATCCTGGTCGAGCTTGCGGAGGCCGGCGTGGAAGGTGAGACGGACGAGCCAGGGATTGATCCGACGCTCAACTGGCGGGAGCTTTACCGCAGGCATCTGGTGTTCCTCCGTTCGATTCGCGAGGGCCTGACCGAGGATAAGTTACATGGCCAGGCGTTGGACTACAGCCAGAGTGTGCCCGTGATGGATGTGCTGGAGCCGCTGACGGAGGAACTGGGGTGTTTCCAATGGCTGGGTGGCGAACCCTCGAGTTCGGGTTGGCCCGGCTCGTTGGATGCCATGCAGGGTGAGGTCAAGCCTTTGCTGGCCGCACTGGCAGCCGTGATGCGCGATGCCGGTATCATTCTGATTTCCGAAACACAGGGCGGCGTCGAGTTCAAGTTGTCATCCCGATTGCTCGCCAAGAATTTGGAACCTTTTCGCACGGCCACCACCGACGCTCCGTCAGACCAGTGTATCGCGTTGGCCGCGGCCTTTTTCCGACTCGCCCATGCCGGCGCGATCTTCGAAATGCTGCCGGAGAGCCGCCGGGACATGATCCGGCTCAAGGTCCTCTTCGACTTGCAAAAGCGGGTCGATGCCGGGGCAAGCGGCTGGGACTCCCTGGTCGGATCGCTGGCTGGAAACGATGTGTTCTGGTCGCGCTACGGCGCCTGAAAAACAAGCAACATCCTAAACTAATAATAATGAAAAGAGTCATAATACTAACAGCTTTGTTGATTCCATGCGTATCATCTGGCGCGGGTTTCTACTTGCCCAACCAGGACGCCTATGCCACGGCTAGAGGCAACGCCTTTGTTGCAACCGCGGATCGAGCATCGGCGGTGCACTACAACCCGGGGGGCTTGGTCCAAATGGATGAGCGGTCCCTGCAAGCCGGCGTGTATGGAATTCAGCTGAGAAATACGGCATCAACAGCAGCCGGTAAATCATTTGCGGAGGACAAATGGCAACTAGCGCCTCATGTCTACTATGCGCACCCGCTTCGTGACGGCTTGGTTCTTGGTTTCGGATTGAACAGTCCGTTCGGTCTAGGCGCGGACTGGGGGAATGGTGACACGGGATTCCGCACGGTCGCCAACGAGGCGATTCTTAGAATGGCCGCTTTCACTACGGCAATCGGTTATCGTGTCAACGATGAGCTTTCCATCGGGGCTGCTGTTTCGGTCAACTACCTCGAGTCTGAATTGCAACAAGGAGTTGGATTTGTTGCTGGAGACTTCCTCCGCTTTGAAGGAGACGGCGTTTCCGTATCTGGTTCTGTAGGTATTCTTTGGCAGCCCCGTGAGAAGCACTCATTTGGTGCCGCACTAGCTCTAGAAACTAGAACAAAACTGAATGGCAATACGAAAACAAATTTCGCACTGATTCCAACAGGTGATGCATCCCTTAACTTTATAACACCCCTGCGTGCTGCCGTAGGTTATTCCTATCGCCCGACCCCCCGCTGGAATATTGAGGCGAACATCGAGTGGTTGGACTGGGGTGCACTCAACACACTAGCTCTCAAATC
>JBFERY010000157.1:0-3334 GCA_041548785.1 Oceaniferula sp. | reverse complement strand
TCGGGCTGTCCTGCCAGCCGCTGTCGGTGCCTCCGGGATTGCCCGAAGTTTCGTCGAAGAAGTATTCGACGCCACTGGGATCAGTCGCAGTGGTGGCCGTCATCGTGATCTCGCTGTCCAGATTGGTGTTGGGCGGGCTCGCCCAGGTCATGGTCCCTGGTGATGGCGGCGTGCTGTCCACAGGTAGCGTGCCATCGGTGTCCGCGAGATTGATGTTTATGGTTTCAGAGACTTCGGTCAGACCGCGCGAGTCCGACATGGTGACTTCGATGATGTAGCGGTCGGACACATTCTCGAAGGTGATGGTGGTGTCCTTGCTCTCACCGCTGCCGTTGGGGGAGAAGCTCACATTGCCGGCGCCATAGACCTTGCGCCAGGTGTAGATGCTGTCCCCTTCGGCCAGGTCGGTGGCCGCCACGTGGAGGATCGTCTGGTTGGCGGGCAGTTGCAGGGCCGCGGAATCCGCAGTGACCGACTGGATGCTCTTGAAGGGGGTGGGGTGGACCGGGTCGGTGTCTGAGGTGATGATGTCCATCACCTCCTGGGCACGCACGTCATGTGGATTTTGCCTATTGTCGATGTTGTCGATGATCCTCTGAAGGTAGCTGATGATCTGCGGATCCGGATTCACGGTGTTGACCCCGCCGGCGTAGGCCTCGAGCACATCGAGCATGTCGGGAATCACATTGTTGCGGGTGTCGTCCTCGGGATAGATCCGGCAAAGTGGGACCCCCTCGGCGATGTTGTGGGCCTGCAGGGTAATCAGCCCGCCTTGCCGCACCCCTCCGCTGAACATCTTGTCGGCCGGCGCACGGTAATACACAGAATCGACGATGGTGCCCGCCAGAGCATTCACATCCTCCGGGGTCAGGTTCTGATAGGCGGTCTTCAGGCCACTGCGGGCCCGGCCATTCGGGGTGGCTGCCACGGCACGAATCGCCGGGTAGAGAAGATCGCGGTCGATGCCGGTCAGGTCATCCCAGATCACTCCCTTGGAGCCGCCGCCGCTGAAGAACAACAGCGTGCCCAGTGCGCCGTGGGTGAATTGCATCGGGTCCTCTTCGACGAGAGGGAGGAGCGGTTTCGCGGTGCTGGCGGTTGCGGCCAAGATGGTGTTGATTTCCCCCAAAGCCGCACTGCGAGGGAGGTAGCGCATTGCATCGGCTACCCTCAGGCGGACCAGGTTGTCCGGGTCGGTCAGCAGCGCGGCGAGCACCGGGGCGGAGTCGGCGTGCCCGATAAAGCCGAGCGCTTGGCAGGCGCCGGCGCGCGAACTGCCATTCGGGTCGTTGGCGAGCGCATGCAGGGTGGGCAGCAGAGCGGTCGTTTCCGAAGTGCGGGTGGCCAGCTCGGTGGCGGCTTGGAGCTGGACTTTCGGCGACCAGAACCCGAGGTCGCTCACCAGTTCGTTGGTGCTGCGGGTGGTGGGGTCGTAGTCGTCGGCAATGACGGCCTCGGTCACGTCATTGCTGGTCAGCCAGTTGTTGGTGTCGTGCCCGCGGCCGGTGATGTGCAGACGGCGCAGGGGGAGGGCGTAGGTGAGCAGCATCGCGGTGTTGGCCCGGAAATCATTCCAAGTGCCGTAGGATTCCCCGCTGTTTGGCCCCTGCCCGTTGAGGCAGTCGTAGGTGAAACCGCCGTCCCACAGGCGGGCGAGGTCGTAATGCCAACTCGTCCGAGCAAAGAAGGCGGCGGCGGCTTCCTCGCCGGCGACGGCGGCTCCGAGTGGTGCCCATAGGTAGTTGAAGTAAGCGCCGGTGTGGCCGTTCTCCCGCTCCGAGCCGGATGCGGTCGCCATCTTGGCGTAGAACTGGCTTTCATCGACCCGGTTGTCCTGCAGGGCAAAACAGAGGGCGGCGAGTCCGCTTTTGCCGTTGTTCTCGTGTCCGGACTGGCCGGGGCCGTGCTCGCCATAAGGGATACCTCCCTTGTGCGCGTAGTAGGCGAAGAAGCGGCTGGAGCGATCGATGGCCGCTTCGACGATTTCCGCTGTGTCCGTCTGGAACCCTTCGTGGGTCAAGCCGCATTCGCGGGCCAGCAGAAGGCCAAGGAAGCACGGCATACCCGCGGAATTGACCGTTCCATAGACCCCGCCCATCGGTCCGTTGAGACTGCCATCCAGATTTTTATCGGCAAATTTGTGGCCAGTGGTACCAAACAGGCTGGAGCTCTTGGCGATGTTGACCGCTTGGGCTTCGATCGCGGGGAGAAGGGAAGTGTCTCCTGTGGCCAAGTAGTATTCGGCGAGCACGATCAAAGCGTGCCCGCGCTCCCAGGTGACCATGCTTTCCGTATCCGGATTGTCATCCAGCAGGTAGGGGATCTCCCAATCATACGGTATGTGTTTGCGGGCCAAATACCCCGCGCGCGACAACAGGAAGGAATTGGGATAGTCGGGGTCGGGGTTGTCCGGATCATAACACGCCAGTGCCGCCAGCGCGGAGATGAAGTATTTGCCGTTGTCCTGCGCTCCATACACGGCGTGGTCCTGGAGGATGCGTGCCGACTTCGGGCAATTGTAGGGTGCGGTGGCGGAGTAGGCGCCCAGCGTCTCAAGGGTGAGCGTGACTGTGGTGGTGGTTCCGGCCCGCCAGCGGATCAATTTGAGTTCGGCCGGACTGCGTGCCTCAGCATCGGCGATCGCGTAAGCGAAGCTCTTGCGGGCGTCAGAGGAAAAGTTCGTGGGATCGGCCCCGCTGCCATCCGCGCCAAGGATCACATCGTCCACCGCCAGAATCCCGGCAGCGGGCGACCCCGTGGAGACCTTCGTCACCAGAATCTGCCGACTCTCGCTGGTGTCGGCTTTGTCATGATAGGCCCAACCTCGCATGCCGGTCGGTCCCAGGTTGGTGGTGATGGTGGAACCGTTGTTGTCACCGGGTTGCCCGCCGCTGGTGAGGTCTGGAGGTGCCGCCGAAGCGCTGCTGCTGAGAGCGACCATCACCGCCAGAAAAAGGGCGATCAAGGTTCGGGAAAAAATCCTCACGTCATTCTTCATGGGCTTGGCTTGAGTTTAAGTTGGATTTGAATACTGGCGAGCCCTACTTACTACGGCATTCCGTGTTTTCAAGGTCCCCTGATGTCCGGCTGGCCCCGCCCGAAGGGTACGTCATCAAGGCCCTTTTTCGGTGGAACGCTTGGCGCAAGCCCCCGTAGGCGCTGAGCTTGGCGGCAGCTTTGGATGGATGATTGCCTGTCCCCCGATCCCGCCGAAGGCATCCACAAAGCCGTTCCTCAGGGAGCCGCGATCACCTTGAGGCGGGCGAATTTCCGGGCCGGGCTGCCTGCCGGGAACGTGTAGGAGTTCGATGCGGCGTCCTCCGCCACCCCGGTG
>JBFERY010000156.1:0-3423 GCA_041548785.1 Oceaniferula sp. | reverse complement strand
GAGTGTGGACACTCCTGTCCGATAGGGAGTGTGGACACTCCTGTCCACTGCGGAGGATAGGTGAAGTAGCTGGTCTTTCTTACCTGGTCCTTGGAGTTTGGAACTTAAATCCTCGAGCTTGAAATCCACGCCTGTCCGATAGGGAGTGTGGACACTCCTGTCCACTGCGGAGGATAGGTGAAGTAGCTGGTCTTTCTTACCTGGTCCTTGGAGTTTGGAACTTGAAACCTAGAGCTTGAAATCCACGCCTGCCCGCAATGTCAGGATCGCGACTTCCGGCACACAGGCGAAACGCACCGGGGTGCCGACGGTTCCCAGCCCGCGGCTCACAAAGAGCCGCGAGTCACCCTTGGCAAATTCGCCGTAAATATATTTCCTGCCATACTTGACCGTGACCGGGGCATAGCCGATCAGCGGGACCCGGCACTGCCCGCCATGGGTGTGGCCGGAGAGTTGGAGGCTGACCGGATAGCGGTCGGTCAGGGAATCGAAAACATCCGGCTCGTGCACCAGTGCCAGCACAGGCTCACCGCGGTGGCCACGGTAGCAGGCCGGGGCATCCACCTCGCCCGACCACACCGAGTCGGTGCCGACAATGCAGAGTTTTTCGCCGCGGACGTCGATGTGGCTCCCCTGATTGTGCAGGAATTCAAACCCCGCCCTGCGGAAGCCCTTTTGAAAATCGCCAAGCTGCCCGTGCCAGCCGTCATGATTGCCCAGGGTGCTGTAGATGCCGTGCTTCGCCTGCAAGCCCGAGAGCAGGGTCATGAGAGGGTCAAAAACCGCCGGCGAGCCGGTGATGTAGTCGCCGGTCAGTGCGATGATATCCGGGCTGGCCGCATTGGTCGCGGCCACGGCCTCGACGATGAACTCGGCTTGCCGGTCCGGCTCGTAATGGAAATCCGTGAGCTGGGCGACCACCAGCCCGTCGAGGGCGTCGGGCAGCCTGGGGATGTGGATGTCCCTGCGGGTGACCGCGAGCCGGGTGGGCTCGACGTAGCGGGCGTAGGCAAGCGATGACGCCGCAGCCATCGCCCCGGTGCGGATAAAGTTTCGTCGGTTGAACAGCCTGCTTTTCTTGATTTCCATCGGCAAAGATCTCGACAACACAATGCACCTGTGTTCGATTTTGTCTATGGACAATGACGGTGTTTCCCGCGCTGCGCGCATCAGCATCCCCCAGTATGCGATGGCGCTGGCACATGTGGCCAGCCTGCGGTCGGAGGACCCATTTCGTAAGGTCGGTGCCGCGGCACTGGACTTCGACAACCGGGTCGTGGGAACGGCTTACAATGGCCTGGCGCCAGGCTTCGATGCCCCGGCCGGCTTTTGGGACGACCGGGATGCGCGGCAGAAATTCATGCTCCACGCCGAGATCAACCTCTGCAGCTTGTTCAAACGTGGCGAGGTGAAACTCATTGCTTCCACCACCATGCCGTGCACCGCCTGTATGCAGACGCTCTGCGCCTACGGGGTCGAGGAAATTTACTTCCGTGACGTCTATCAGGAATCGGACGCACCTGAAATCGCCGATATCTACGGAATCAAGTTCGAGCAGGTCACCGAGTACCCGCTGGCCTGAGCAGGTCGATGCTGGGAGCTCAAAATTGGAAACTGGGCGCGCTCCTACTGCTCCTCGTCGCTATCGCCGCCGTAGAAGCTGCGGATGTAGCCGAACTCAATGAGCGTGTCCTGCCATGGCGAAAGCGCGGCGTCATCACGCCAGACGAAACGTGCGTTACGGAGCATTTTTTCCGCGCCGAGTTTGTCACCTTCGTTGTAGAGGATGGCGGCGCGGGCGTAGTAGAAAAACGGGGAGTCGTCCCATGCGTCATACTTGTCCTTGAGGGCGACGGCGTCCCTGACGCGATCGGTCTTGAGCTGACACAGCAGCAGCTTGAATTCACACAAGCGGATCATCGCCTTGTTGTTGGGAGGCAGCAGCGGGATCAGTCGGGTGAACCGGTCATGAGCCGAGGACCAGTTCTTGGTGACAAAGTCGACCTCGGCGAGGTTGAACTGGACGTTGGTATTGTCAGGCGAGATTTTGAGGATCTCTTCGAAGATCGCGTTGGCTTTTTTAAATGACCGGATCTCGACGTAGCAGGCACCCTTGATGTTCAGCGCGGCGGGGTGGTTCGGGAAAATTTTGTCCAGCTCATCGATCTTCTCGAGGGCATCGAAAATGCGCTTCTGGTTGAACAGATTCTGCACCTTGACGAGTTTCTGCGAGTACTCGTCACGCTGCGCCTTCGGCAGGTTCATGAAGTTTTGCCAGACCACCACAATCGGCGACTCCTTCTTTTCTTCCTCCTTTTCCTGGGCAATCACAGGCGTGGACAGAAGCAGGGTGATTGCGAGGGCGGGAAAAAGCGTGGAGATGGGAAGTTTCATAAGGGGGGCGAGTTAGTGCGATTAGAACAAAGAGGGAGCGTATGAGGATGAGGAGGAGGGCGGTAGTCCGACCGCTGCCGAATGTTGTGGGATGATGTAAGCGTGATTTTTACCAAAGGTCAATCATTCAGCTGTAAAGACCTTGCTCCCTTATGTATTCGGCTACCGCAGGGTGAAGCCAGTCGGTCCTAAGCTGCGCGGCCGCGCTGTTGCGAATCGCCGTGGCGGAGGCCGGGTGGTCAGCCCGCATGGGATGCATCCGGAACCCTTGCCGCGGCTCGGGATCATCACCACGGCTGACTACGATAAATTCAACAAGACTCGATAAATACTCAGGACGGCTCCAGCGTGGCAACTCCTGCCACTGGTCAGTCCCCATCAGCCAGAACATCCTTGCGTCGGGAAAGCGCAGTCGCATCGCTTCCGCAGTGCGCCACGAATAGGAAGGCTCCGACGCCACCAGGTCGTGGTCGTCTACCTCAGCCCAATCATATGCATCAGTGGCAAGCCGACACATCAGCAGCCGCTGGCTCGCGCTGGCATGGGTCTCTTCGGATTTATGCGGCGATTGCTGACAGGGCAGGAAAATCACCCGGTCGAGGCCGAGCTGCTGGACCGCCTCAGCGGCAATATGGGCGTGCCCGAGGTGGATCGGGTCAAAGGTGCCGCCAAAGAGGCAGATACGCTCTTTGCCATCGCTGTCCCGCTGCCTGGTCATGATACTAGCGCCCCATGGTATCAGCCTCCGGCCCTTTGTTAAATTCGGTGGATGAGCTCGCATACCAGATAAGCCCCGCCGTGCCGACGAAGATCACAAAGATGAGCAGGGTAATGAGGAGGCTGAGACAGGATTTCATCTTGCACCGGAGGATAGAGGGATATTCCCGACTCGTCCAGATTATCCTTCGGAACATCCCCCCCCCAGGGAGGAGGGACACTCCTGTCCCTCGGCAACCCAAGCCCACAACCCAAGCCCCCAACCCACTTGTCGCGCCAGAGCCTCTGGCGCAGGAGGAAGCCATCTTTCGT
>JBFERY010000155.1:0-3506 GCA_041548785.1 Oceaniferula sp. | reverse complement strand
TCGCCGCCAGCTGGGTGATTTCGGCCCGGTAGAGCCACGCCAGCGCTCCGAGTAACAGGATTAAGGCGGTGGCGCTGCCAGTCCGGAATAGCATGCGCCTGCCCCTGCGGGTGCGCTGGTCGCCAGCAAGCGGGGGTACTGCGGGGGCGGGGCTCATGATGGGAATCTCAGCGGACTGAGCGCCACAGGGCAATCACAATGCCTTGTAGCTGGGGATGGGCGAGGGGCGAGGGGGGGCTGGGCTGCGAGAGGGTCACGGTTAGCCCCAGTCAAGTTTCTGGCGCAGCGTGGCATAAAACGTCCGGCCTTCGAGATGCAGCAGCGGCAGGGCATGCCCTGCCTGTTCCACCCTGACCCGGTCGCCATGCTGGATTTCAACCATCTCCCGGCCATCGGCCGTGAAAAACATCGGGCACTCGGCATCCTGCGCCGGGGCAAGCTCGACGGTGGAGCTGTCTGACACCACCAGGGAGCGGTTACTCAGGCTGTGCGGGCAAATGGGGGTGATCACAAAGACCTCGGCCTTGGGCGCGATCAACGGGCCTCCCGCAGAGAGCGAGTAAGCGGTGGAGCCGGTCGTGGTCGCCACGATCAGGCCGTCGGCACGATAGTGGTTCAGCAGTTCGCCGTCGACCCAGGCATCCAGGGAGACCAGTCGGCCCGTCGGGCCACGGGCGAGGGTGATCTCATTCAGGGCGCGGAAGCTTTGCCGCGTGCCGTCCTCAGCGATGATGGTGGCGCGGAGCTGCATCCGCTTGATCAAGGTGTAGCTTTTGCTGGCCACGGCTTCCGCAAAAATATCAAGCTCGTCGTCGGTGCATGTGGTGAGGAATCCGAACGTGCCGATGTTGATGCCTGCTACGGGGATGTCAGCGGGGCCGATCTTGTTGGCGGCATCCAGCATGGTCCCATCGCCGCCGAGCACGGCGACAACGTCGCAGGTGTCGGCGAATGTGGCGGCGTCCACCCCCTTGGCCGCATGAACGATTGCTGCGGTGTTGGTTTCCAGAACGGGAACAATGTTCTGTTTTTCCAGGGCTGCGCAGAGCTCGATGATTGTTTTTGCTGCCCCTGATTTGTTAGGATTTGCGATAATGCCGACTTTCACGCGGAAATGATAGGGTGTTTTCACCAGAAATACAGAGCAAATCCTGAAGAAGGGCGATGAAACACGGGCACGTGTTTGCTGCTGCCGCATCTTGATCTTGATTTATTACGTATTATTTGATAATTAAAATATATGAATGATTTGCGAATTGCATCGGCTGCCTTGGCGAAGGTCGTGGCGGTGGGGGTGATGCTGGCGCTGGCGTCGTGCGACAAGATGGCTGATTTGACCGACAAGGCCAAGGGGTTACTGGGGGGCGATGAGTCCTCAGCTGCCAAGGTGGTGGATGTGCAGCAGGTGGATGAAGCGCAGGGCAAGGACATCATTGCGACGGAGTCGAGAATGGTGATTGTCGAGTTTTATACCGATACCTGAGGTCCGTGCCGTGGTCTCGTTCCCGTGTTGGAACGACTGGCAGATGTCAACGGAGAAAAGGTGCGAATTGTGAAGGTGGATGCCAATGCCAACCGGGACTGGGCGGCGAGTCATCAGATCCGTGGTGTTCCCGCCTTCTTGTTTTACCAGGGCGGGATTTTGGTGCATCAGTTTACCGGGGCCTACCCGGAGTCTGAGATTCAGAGAAGGATTGATCGGTATGCGGTGGCGGCGACCGGTGAGCAGCCTGCGGGGGCGGAGCCGGCGATACGGCCGATGCCCAAGGAGTGGCTGCCGCCCGGGGTGTCGCGGCAGTGATTCCGTGTCCTGCAAGCTTGGAAACTCCGCGATTGACCCCATGGGCTTGAGAGTTTAGCGTCCGCGCCCTCAACCAAGAGAGACTTTAGACAGCCATGAGCGCGGACGAATCAAACAAACAGCCCAACTACAAAGACACCCTGAGCCTGCCGGAAACGGGTTTTCCCATGCGTGGTGATCTGGTCAAGAACGAGCCCCTGCGCCTGCAACGTTGGAACGATCAGGATCTGTACCAGCGTATTCAGAAGCGCCGTAAGGACGAAGGCGCCCCCCGGTTCATCCTCCATGACGGCCCTCCCTTTGCCAACGGGGATGTGCATATGGGGACTGCCTTGAACAAGGTGCTCAAGGATCTCGTTCTCAAATCGAAGACCATGGCGGGCTTCGAGACCCCCTATATCCCGGGCTGGGATTGTCACGGCCTGCCTATCGAATTCAAGGTGATGCAGGACGCGCGTGACGAGGAACCCGCCGAGGTTCGCCGTCGTTGTCGGGACTTCGCCATGGGGTTTGTCGATATTCAACGCGAGAGTTTTCGCCGTCTGGGTGTGTTTGGTGATTGGGAAAACCCCTACCTGACACTTGATCCGGGTTATGAGGCCGACGTCATCCGCACCTTTGGCAAGCTGGTGGAAATGGATGCCGTTTACCAGAGCCGTAAACCGGTGCTTTGGAGTTATGGTGCCGGCACCGCCCTGGCTGAGGCCGAGGTGGAGTATCTCGATAAAAAGAGCATGGCTGTGTATGTACGTTTCCCCTTGGCGGATTCCGACGGGGATCGGGCCGGGGCTTCGATGGTGATCTGGACCACCACTCCGTGGACGCTGCCAGCCAACCTCGGGATCGCCGTGCATGAGCAGTTTGACTATGTCTGCGGGATCTTTACGCACGAGGACGGGCGCTCGCTGAAGCTGGTGGTCGCGGTGGACCTGTTGGAGGATTTTGCCGCCAAGACGGGATTTGCCCTGACCGAGCAAGTCAGCCGTTTCCGCGGCAAGGAACTGGAGGGGGAATTGGCGAGTCATCCGTTCTTGCCGCGTACGGCCAAGATCATCCTTGCCAATTTTGTGACGGCGGAAACCGGAACCGGCGCCGTGCATATCGCGCCGGGCCACGGTGCCGATGACTACGTGGCCGGAATGTAGAATGACCTAGGATTGCTTTCCCCGGTCGACGGCGACGGGAAATTCACCGCCGAGTGCGGCATGGACGAACTCGTCGGCCAGCACGTTTTCAAGACGAACAAACGCATCACCGAGATCCTCGACGAGGGCGGCAATCTTCTGGGCCAGGAGCTCTACTCCCACCAGTACCCCCATTGCTGGCGCTCCAAGACCCCCATCATTTTTCGCGCGGTGGAGCAGTTCTTCATCTCGCTCAAGGATATCCGCGGCAAGGCGCTGGAGGAAATCGACAAGGTCGAATGGTTGCCGAAGTGGGGGCGTAACCGGATTTACGGCACGGTGGAATCCCGTCCCGACTGGTGTATCTCCCGGCAGCGGACCTGGGGCGTGCCGCTTCCCGTGTTCTTCTCCCCCGAGGGCGAGGCGATCATCAGCAGCGAGTTGATTGGCAAGGTTGCCGACCTGGTGGAGCAAGAGGGGACCAACATCTGGTTTGAGCTGGATGATGCCCAACTGGCGGCGCGGCTCGACCTCCCGGAGGGAAGCAAGAAGTGCCGCGACACCCTGGATGTCTGGATCGA
>JBFERY010000154.1:0-3549 GCA_041548785.1 Oceaniferula sp. | reverse complement strand
TTCCCTAGCGGGAACACGTGTTTGTTTAAGATGTTAGTATTAGTTAGGTGAGGTAACTAGTTGAGTTTTTTTGCCCTCAATGGCTCACTCGGCATCATCGGAGCTGGCAAGAGCCATGTCCTCGATGTCGGTCCACTCAATATAAGCCATCGGTGCGGAGTCGCTCATGCGGGCGCCGAGTTTGGTAATGCGGCAGTATCCGCCTTGGCGGTCTTCCGATGCGGTTCCAACCTCCTCAAAGAGCTTCTTGACGGTGTCCTTTTGACGGAGGAATGCAAGTGCCTGGCGGCGTGCGTGCAGGTCACCGCGCTTGGCGAGTGTGACCATTTTCTCTGCTACGGGTCGCAGGGCTTTGGCCTTGGCGAGAGTCGTGCGGATGCGGCCGTGTTCGATGAGGCTGCAGGCAAGGTTGGCTAGCAGCGAGCGTCGGTGCGCGGTATCGCGTTGAAGTTTGACAGTTTTTCTTCGGTGTCTCATGGGAATATGTGGTGGGTCCTTGCGGACAATTAGTCGTTCAAGTTTTGTGCGATGAGGTCAGCGAGGCCGACCGGGGCTTCTTCTTCGACACCGAGGTGAGGTGCTGCGACCGATGGCAGCGAGCCGGTGAGGAGTTTGGGATCGATATTCATACCGAGGCCAAGGCCGAGCTCGACGAGCTTTTCCTTGATCTCATTGAGGGATTTCTTGCCGAAGTTGCGGTACTTGAGCATTTCGGCCTCTGTCTTGGTTGCCAGTTGGCCGACGGTGGTGATGTTGGCGTTGTTCAGGCAGTTGGCGGCGCGGACGGAGAGCTCGATCTCGTTGACGCTCATGTTGAGGAGCTTCTTGAGAGCGGCATTTTCCTCGCTTTGCTCGGCTGGTGCTTCTTCGAAGTCCACGGCATTCTCGTCGTAGTTGACGAAGACGTCGAGGTGGTGACGCAGGATGGCGGAAGCTTGGAGGAGGGCGTCGGATGGTTCGACACGGCCGTCGGTCCAGATGTCGCAGACGAGCTTGTCGTAATCGGTCATTTGCCCCACACGGGTGGCGTCGACGGAGTACTTGACGCGGACGACAGGCGAGAAAATGGAGTCGATCGCGATGACGCCAATGGGCATGTCGGGACGTTTGTTTTCGTCGCCGGTGTTGAATCCGCGGCCGACCTTGACTTCGAATTCGCAGTCGAACTTGACCTTGCGGTCGAGGGTGCAGATGACCTGCTTTTTGTTGACCACTTCATACATGTTGTCGCCATCGATGTCAGCGGCGGTGATGACGCCTTCCTTTTCGGTTTTGATGGTCAGCACCCGCGGTTCTTTGCCGTGGTGCTTGAATTTGACCTTTTTGAGGTTGAGAATGATGTCGGTGACGTCCTCAACACAGCCGGGGAGGCTGGAAAATTCGTGTTGGACACCGGCGATGCGCACGGATGTGATGGCGGCGCCCTCCAGTGAGGAGAGCAGCACGCGGCGCAGGGAGTTGCCGATGGTGTGGCCGTATCCGCTTTCGAACGGCTCAGCGGTGAACTGGGCGTAAGTGTCGGACTCGGTGTCCTCGTTCTTGGTCAGGCGGTTCGGGAGTTCGAAGCGATCCAGTTTAAAGGCTGTATCGATCTCTTCTTCGGTGGCTTCGGTAGTTTCAGTGGTATTGGTTGTATCTTCGGACATGGTATTGTCTGGGTGGCCGGGTTACCCTCCGGCGAGCGAGGATCAGCGGGTCGTCAAGAATTGACAGTTGGCAGATTTGCGGAGGACCTACGGCAAGTTAGCTAGCTCGCGGGGCGGGGAATTAAGGGTAAGTCGAACCGGAATGCAATCGTTTTTTTCCAATTTTAAGGGGGATTCGAGAGAATTCGGTTTTGGCGGGTGCAAAGTGGAATTTGCGGTGTCGTTTTGGTGGCTTTGTGTTTAGATTACGCGCATGAAGCCGATATTTGCCCTGACGACCTGTGTATTGTCGTATTTGAGTCTTTCCGTGTCGTTGTTTGCCGAGGGGCAAGGCGAGCAACCCGAACCCTCGGCCCCGGCGGCGGAGGAGAAAGTGGAGAAGCGGGTGTTTGGCAAGTCGGACGAGGAGAAGTTCACCGGAAAGGTCGTGATCATCAAGGTGGGCGAGAAGGATTTGATGAATGGGCACGCGTTCAAGTTTTGGCGTCGTGTGCTGAAGCGGGTCAATGAGGAGGAGGCGAGGGCGGTTGTCTTTGACCTGGACACGCCCGGTGGCCTGGCATTTGACACGGCCGAGCTGATTATGGTCGACATGCAGAAAATCAAGGTGCCGTCGTATGCTTTTGTGAATCAAAAGGCGCTCAGTGCGGGGGCGCTGGTGGCGTCGGGAACGGACGCTATCTACATGCATCCGGTGTCGGCGATCGGAGCGGCGGCGATTGTCAGCGGCGGTGGGGAGAAGATCGAAGATACGATGCGGGCAAAAATCGAATCGGCATTCAACGCCTTTGTGCGGGCGGTGGCGAAGAGCAAGGGACGCAACCCTGATGTGATCCGTGCGATGATGATTACCAAGGAGTATTACGACTTTGGTGAAATTCACGTTGAGGAGGGCGAGCTTCTGACGCTGACTGCGGATGAAGCCATGATGGAATTTGAGGGGAAGCCGTTATTGGCCAAGGGGATTGTCAGCAGCATTGAAGAATTGCTGGAAAGAGAGGGCCTTGCTGATGTCGAGGTGATTGAGGCGGAATTGAGTGGCATGGAGCAGTTCGCCTACTGGGTCGCGGCTTTTTCGGGTGTGTTGATTTTGATTGGTATCGGGGGGGCGTATCTGGAGATGAAAACACCGGGTTTTGGCCTCGGGGGCGGGATTTCACTGTTGGCGTTCAGTCTGTTTTTCTTTGGCAACTACGCGGCCGGTAATATGGCGGGTTACGGCTTGATGCTGCTGTTTGTCATCGGGGTGATTCTGGTGATTGTGGAGTTGGTGATTTTGCCGGGCATGGTGGTTCCGGGGGTGATTGGAGGGATTTTAATTCTCGGCTCGCTGTTTATGGCGATGGTCGATGATTTTGCCTTCTCCGACAATGATTTCCGCGGTTGGGACTCTGAACAGGCGTGGGATTTTGTGAATGTACCTTCGCGGAACCTGGCGATCGGCCTGATCGGATCATCGATCCTGATGATTCTGATGATGCGCTTCCTGCCGAACATCCCGCTTTTCAACACGCTGGTGATGAGCAAGGAGCTCACCAGTGGAGATTCGATGGATGGCGGCAGCACCACCGGCGAGCATATTGGCTTGCGCGGCGTGACCCGCACCGACTTGCGGCCCGCGGGCAAGGGCGAGTTCGGGGGCAAGGTCCTCGATATCACCGCCGCCAATGGCTTCATCCCATCGGGTCAAGACGTGGTGATCACCTCCGAGGATGGCCTCAGGATCCTGGTGGAAGAGGATTCCCAGTCTTGAGGTTGGGAAGTCTTGAAGTCTTGAAGTCTTGAAGTCTTGAAGTCTTGAAGTCTTGAAGTCTTGAAGTCCTGGAGTCTTGGAGTCTTGGAGTCTTGGAGTCCTGGAGTCCTGGAGTCCTCGGGCCTTTGGTGGGCGGGGTGGGCGTCCTTG
>JBFERY010000153.1:0-3593 GCA_041548785.1 Oceaniferula sp. | reverse complement strand
GCGGCGACCAGCTCGATGCCGTCGCGCAGGATGCGGACGCTGGTGGGCGTCTCTGTGCCGTTCTGCCAGCTGAGGGTCACGCCGCCGCCGGGGGCACCCACGGCACGGAGGCGGTAGGGGCAGCGGCCCGGCGCGAGAAGAGACATGGCATCCGCCCCGGCCAGACCGATGTTGAGATAGGTCTCTGCGTTCTTGTTCCAGTGATAGCCTTCCTCTTTTGGCGACTGGTAGGGTTGGCGCCAGAAGCTCATCCCCTCATACCCGCCACGGGTATCGACCACGGCCACGTTGCCGTCGAATTCCGGGTGGGTCGCGGGGTTTGCCATGGCCAATTGCGCCAGTTCGATCTCCCTGTAGGTGGGGCTCCCGTCCATCCCGGTGGTGGCGATGACAAAGGGCATGTCCGGCGCGCCCAGATCGCCGCGCATGTCACGGATGAAGTTCGCCATGTTCGTCTCATAGGCCGCGCTGAAGGTTTCGTTAATCCGGTCGTTCCAGCCTTGGTGCCAGAAGAACCCGGCGATCTCGTAGCCATTGCCATCGTAATCCGGGAAATAGGTGGCGAGATTGGAGGTGGCAGCGCTTACCGCATCGAGAACCCGCTGGTAGTAGTGACCGGGCTCCTTATCCGCTGCCGTCGCCGGGTTGGAACCTGAACTCGGCGGCAGGAAATCATTGCCCAGGCTCTTGCCTCCCCACGCCGCCTTGATGATCAGGACCTGTTCCTCATAAAGGTCTCCTATCAGGTGCCCGAATCCGAGTTCGGGGCCCATCGTGGTGGAGGCAGAGCCGTAGCCTTTGGTGAGTCCTCCCCGCTTGTTTCCGAATGAAATCCAGACGTCGTCGCGGACGATCCAGTCACCGCCACCGTCCACTAGAAACTGGCGCTCGCCCCCGGGATCATTCGCCACGATGGATTCCAGCGTGCCCGGGGTGGTCACCGGGGAGACACTTCCCTGGCCCACCATGTTCGACTGACCGGCAAGAACGAAGATTTTCACCGGGCTCTTGCCCGCTTGCTGGGCAAGCGCTCCGGCAACGGTGAGGAAGGATGCAACCAACGCGGACAGAACCGGCGTGGCGGCCGGCCGGGAAAGGAACGAGGCGAAGGGTTTTTTGGACGGAACGGGTTTCATGGGCGGTTGTGATACGATGGAGAACCGGAGGTTTTTTCAGGATTTGTGGGAGGCTTGCTTGAGGCGGACCTGCGGTTGGGGGCACCTATGCCACGGTTCGGATCGCTGTCCAGTGCCTGTTGCAAGCCACCCGAGGAGGGTCGCAACCGGAGTGCGGAGACCCGTCTCCGCCGGGCGGTCGGCGAGGCCTGCCTCGCGGGGGGCCTTCAAGCAACTCAACAAACGTTTGCCCACCCCGGCCGTCCAGTCCTCGTCACGGCTTCACGATCTGGAAAAAGGCATTGGGTTCGGACGCGTCCGCGGCGCTGATAATGGCTTGGCCGATGCCCTCGGCGTTGGTCGTCACCGGGGCGTTCTGGGCGGTGATGACGGTCGGGAAGGGCAAGACCGACAGGACGAGCGATTTGCGGACCTGGAAGGTGCTGTTGGAGGGACCGGTGAAATCGAGGATGAGATCCCCGCTGCCGTTGCGGGACATTGCGGTGACGGCCAAGGGAAGCTGCGGGGCGCTGCTGATCACCTCGATGTTGAGGGTGGCCTGCACCGGGGCGGCGATCCTGTCGCTCACACTCACTGTGAAAACATTCGACCCCACATCACCATTGCTCGGCGTGCCCGACAGCGTTCCATCAGCGGCCACATTCAACCAAGCCGGACCGCTGACCTTGGCGTAAGTCAGGATGTCACCGTCGTCATCGCTGGCACTGCCCGCGATGGTGCCCGCGTAGGCCATATCTTGGGTCGCATCGCTGCCCACAATCGGATCGGCGGCAAACAACGGCGCATCGTTAGTATTGAGCACCGTGATGTTGAGCGTCGCATTCACCGCAAGGGCGATGCTGTCGCTCACGCTCACCGTGAAGGTATTGGCACCCACGTCGATGTTGGTCGGCGTGCCGGAGAGCGTGCCGTCGGCGGCCACACTCAACCAGGCCGGACCACTCACCTTGGCGTAGGTCAGCGGGTCGCTGTTGGCATCGCTGGCATCGTCGGCAAGCGCCGAGGCGTAAGCACTGTCCTCGGCGGCATCCACCTCATTGATCGGATCCGCGGCCCAGACCGGCGCGCTGTTGGGAGTCACCACCGTGATCGTGGTGTCATCCCCAATCGCAGTGGTCGTATCCAGGGCATTGCCAGCCACATCCGCCAAGCTGACCCCGGCGGACACCTGCAGTTGCAGGCTGCCGTCGGCAGTCGGCGTGGCTTCCACGGTGAACACACCCGGCAAGGGTTCCGTGATCGTGCCGATCGTCACCAGTGCTGTGCCAGCGTTGCTAAAGTCCGCCGCATCCACGGTGGCGGCATCCATGTCCTCGCTGAAGGTCACGGTGTAGGTCACCAGTGTGCCGGGAGCGACGTTGGCTCCGCCCTTGTCATCCACGATGTTGGTGCTCGCCAAGGTCGGCGGCGTCGTATCGGACCCGGCTGAGCCTTCGAAGAACTGGATTTCCGAGAGGCCCAATCTGGCGGGTGTCGTTCCGCCACCGGCGTCGAGTGCGTCATTGATTTCAAAACGCACATAGCGATATTGCCCGGTTGGCAATGCCGCACCGACCTGCGTTTCCAAATCGAAGCCGGCATAATCATCGGTGAGCGTCGGTGCAGCAAGTGTCACCTGGCCACCCGTCCAATGAATCCAGTTGGCGGCTTCGGCTCCTTCCGGGTCTCCGGGATTCACCACATTGGAGAAATAGATATCGGCAGTCGCAATGTAGCGGTTCTGGTTCAGCTGGTTATTGCTCCACACCCGGATCGAGCTCAGCTCGTAGCTGGCCCCCAGATCCCATTGGATCCAGCCCTCGGAATTCGTGAAGTCGGAACTCACCCAACCTAACTTGACACCACTTGAGTGCATTCCGTCGGTCAAGCCGCTGCCATCGACGGTTTTCTGTGGGGCGAAATCTCCGGCGGTGCCGTTCTCTTTATAGGCAGTGGCAATGATGCCTGAGCCATCGATCAGCCCCCCGGTGCTGGCCGCGTCGACGATGATGTTCAGTGTCGCGGTATCGCTACCGCCATTGCCGTCGCTCACGCTGACTGTGAAGGCATTGGCGCCAAGGTCGGCATTGACCGGTGTGCCGCCCAGCGTGCCGTCATTGGCCACGCTCAGCCAAGCCGGTCCACTGACTTTTGCATAGGTCAATGGATCGCCGTCAGCATCCGTTGCGCTGCCTGCAATCGTGTCACCATAAGCGGCATCTTCCATCGCATCACGGGCAGCAATCGGATCCACCGTGAACATCGGTGGATTGTTGGCGGCAATCAATACATCAATGATGGTGTCATCTGCAATCGCGCTCGTCGTATCCAGTGCATTGCCCACCGCATCGGTGAGAGTCGCTCCGGCATTGATCTGCAGCTGCAGCGTACCTTCGGTGGTCGGTGTGACCTCCACCTTGAACTCACCGGGGGCCCATTCCGACACCGAGCCGATGGTGATGGCTGCGGTCCCGGCAT
>JBFERY010000152.1:0-3771 GCA_041548785.1 Oceaniferula sp. | reverse complement strand
TTTTTTGGTGACCAGCAATACAACGAGGACTTCCTCTACCAGCTTGAGTGGCAGGAGCATCTGAAAAAGGGTGACTTGACCCGACTCGATGTCGCGTTTTCACGTGATCAGCCGGAAAAGATCTACGTCCAGCACAGGATGCAGGAGAATGCCGCCGAACTGTGGCAGTGGTTGGAAAGGGGCGCCCACTTCTACGTTTGTGGCGACGCCGCGCGTATGGCCAAGTGTGTGCACGAAACCCTGCACAACATCATCAGCACCCAAGGGGGGAAGTCGGCCGAAGAAGCCGAAGCCTACCTCGCCAGTATGAAAAAGGCGAAACGCTACCAGCGTGATGTGTACTGAGTTGGAAATTGGGAAATTGGGAAATTGGAAATTGGAAATTGGAAATAAATGCGACTCTGGGGAGTCGGGGATTTTAGAAATAAGAACATGAGTGAAGAAAAAAAACTTTCGGCCAACGAGCCGTTGAAACTGAACAGCGATTACCTGCGGGGGACGCTTGCCGAGGAGTTTGCCGATGCCACCACCGGTGCCATCTCCGCCGATAGCCAGCAGTTGAGCAAATTCCACGGGATGTACCTTCAGGACGACCGTGACGTGCGTGCGGGTCGGCGCAAGAAGAAGATGGAGAAGGCCTACTCGTTTCTGATCCGTGTGCGGATGCCCGGCGGCGTGGTGACCCCCACCCAGTGGCTGGAGATGGACCGGCTGTCGGACGAGTTTGCCAACGGCACCCTGAAGCTGACCACACGCCAGGCGTTCCAGCTCCATGGCGTGATCAAGGCCAACCTGGTGCGGACCATCAAGGAGATCAATGACGCGGCCCTCGATACCATCGCCGCCTGCGGCGACGTCAACCGCAACGTCATGTGCAACCCGAACCCGCACTTGAGCTGGGCACACGCCGAGGCCATCAAGCTGTCGGACGAAATCAGCACGCACCTGCTGCCCCGGACCGGCGCCTACCACGAGATTTTCCTCGATGGGGAGAAGGTCATTTCCAGCGAACAGGAGGAGGAGCCCATCTACGGCAAGACCTACCTGCCCCGCAAATTCAAGATTACCGTGGCGGTGCCGCCGTCCAATGATGTCGACATCTACGCGCACTGCCTGTCGTTTATCGCGATCATCGAAGGCGAGAAAATCGTTGGCTACAACGTCTCCGTCGGCGGTGGTATGGGCATGACCCACGGCCAGAAGGATACCTTCCCGCGCCTCGCAGAGGTGATCGGTTTTATCCCGCCCGAAAAGGCGGTGGATGTCGCCGAAAAAGTCGTGCTCGTGCAGCGCGACTTCGGTGACCGCTGCAACCGTAAACACGCCCGACTGAAGTACACGGTCGAACGTATGGGTGCCGACGGGTTCCGCAACAAACTCGAGGAATACCTCGGCTACCCACTTGAACCGGCGCGCGAGTTCAAATTTGAAACCAATGGCGACCGCTTCGGCTGGACCGAGGACGCCAATGGGAACAGCCACCTGAACCTGTTTATCGCAGGCGGACGCGTGCTCGACACCCCGGCCTACCCGATGAAGTCCGGTCTGCGCAAAATTGCCGAAATCCTCGGCGACGGCGACTTCCGCTTGACGGCCAACCAGAACCTGATGATCGCTAACATCTCTCCCGAAAAACGGGCCGAGGTCGATGCATTGTTAGCCGAATACAAACTGAACGATTCCCACGAACGCAGTGCACTCCGACTGAATTCCATCGCCTGTGTCGCCTTGCCAACCTGCGGTCTGGCGCTTGCCGAAAGCGAACGCTACCTGCCCGACCTGATTACCGAACTCGAGGAGACCATCGAGTCGTCCGGACTGCGGCACGATGCCATCACGATCCGGATGACAGGATGTCCCAACGGCTGTGGTCGCCCGTTTATTGCCGAGATCGGTTTTGTCGGCAAGGCCCCCGGAAAATACAACGTTTACCTCGGTGGCGGGTTCCACGGGCAGCGACTGAACAAGCTTTACCGCGAGTCGGTTCCCGGTGGTGAGATCAAGGCGCTGTTATCCCCGATCATCGAAGATTACGCGAAACAACGGAATGACGGCGAGCGCTTTGGCGATTTTGTCATCCGCGCCGGATATGTCAAAGCCACGACGGCGGGCAATAATTTCCACAAAAACATCAGCTAGACCTATTGTGACGATGCAGGGGATACACACAGCAACAGACGTCGAGAAGGTGAATGCCTCCTTTGAACGTATGACCGCGCCTGAGCGTATCAGTTGGCTGTACAAGGAGTTTGGCTCGCGTCTCGTGCTGAGTAGCAGCTTCGGGCTGCAGGCCGCCGTGATGCTGGACCTGGTGCGTAAAAATGCTCCCGAGATGCCCGTGATCTGGCTCGATACCGGGTACTTGTTTGCCGAGACCTACCGGTATGCGGAGCAATTGATCGAGACCTTGGGTGTCGATATCAAGGTCTATCAGCCCAAGCTCTCGGCCGCACGTCAGGAGGCGCTTCATGGCAAGTTGTGGGAGCAAGGTGAGGAGGGCAATGCCCGCTACAGCCTGATCAATAAAATCGAGCCGATGAACCGCGCGCTCCAGGAACTCGGGGCCGATATCTGGGTCAGCGGCCTGCGCCGGTCCCACTCCAGCACACGCGCCGGAAGGCAATTTGCCGAACAACAGAAACGCACCCTCAAGGTTTACCCGATCCTCGATTGGGCCGATGCCCAGGTGTCCGCGTATTTTTACGACAACAACCTGCCCAAGCACCCGCTGGAAGCCGAGGGCTACCAGACCATGGGCGACTGGCATTCCACCTCGCCGGTGGTGGCCGGGGAGTCGGCCGAGTCGTCCCGCTTCGGGGGTGAGAAATACGAGTGCGGCCTGCACCTGAGCTCGGACGCCGGTGATTACCAGATTTGATGGAGGGCGGCGAGCGGTCCCGCTTGAGCTTACTATCCTGACGGGTTGAAAAAATTGGGTCGTGCTCCGTCGGCGGGCTGTTATGGTGACCGGGATGAACAACACGGCATTACTTTTGCTCGGGCACGGATCGTCCAAGCACCCCGACTCGTCGCGCTCCTGCCGGATGCATGCCGAGGTGCTGAGGGATCGTGGCGAGTTTTCCGAAGTCCACTGCGCCTTTCTCAAGGAGGAGCCATGGGTCGCCGAGGCACTTGGCAAAATCCATTCCGAGCACATTGTGATCGTCCCCGATTTTCTTGCCGAGGGGTATTTCACACGCCAGGTCATCCCGGGCTTACTCAAGCTGGACAGCCTGCCTGATACGGTGCGATACTGCGAGCCGGTCGGGACCCACCCGATGATGCAGGAGTTGATTGCCCAGACGGCTGAAGAGCTGGCAGGCGATTGGAGGCCCGATGAGACCAGCCTGTTACTCGTCGGGCACGGCTCGACCAAAAACAGCCGTTCGAAACAAACCCTGCTCGACCACGCCCAGGCGCTCCGGGAAAAAGGGGGCCTGATGGAGATCGCCGATGCATGGCTTGAGGAGGAACCTTTTGTCCGGCAGTGGCGGGAGACGGTGACCCGGGATCAGGTGATCGTTGTTCCTTTTTTGCTGTCAGACGGACAACACGGAGGATGGGATATCCCCGAGATGCTCGGGCTTGACCCGGCACAACCGGTCCATGGCGTCACCCACCAGCTCGGGGGACGCGACCTGCGTATCGCCCCGGCACTGGGGACCAGCGTCAACTTTGTGAAGGCGATCGAGCTGGTCGCGGCACCGCCGGCACCGGCAAGCCGCTGAGCGGCATGCAAAAAATAAGCGCGCCGGATGGTCCGACGCGCTT
>JBFERY010000151.1:0-3918 GCA_041548785.1 Oceaniferula sp. | reverse complement strand
GTGGGGGCACGGCGACGGCACGGTCGGCGTCTTCGGAGGCCACACTGACTTCATGGACGCGCGCCGCTTCTGGGACTTCCGCTCCGTCGGCCGCGGCGATATCAACTTCGAGGACATCATCGTCGCACTCAACGACATCCGCTACGCCGGCCCGCTTTCCGTAGAATGGGAGGACGGCCGCATGGACCGCATCCACGGCGGCACCGAGAGCTGCGCCTACGTCAAGGCGCTCGACTTCCCACGGAACGACATCGCCTTCGACGCCGCCTTCGACAAGGACAACCAGTAACAGTATCCATTGATTCACTTACCCACTAACCCATTAAAAAAACCATGTCTCCCACACCCTTGAAAGTCGCCATGATCGGCGGCGGCGGTGGCGCATTCATCGCCAACCCGCACCAGAAAGCCATCCACTTCGACGGCACCCGCAAAGTCCACTCGGTCGCCCTGCACCCGGATCCGGAAATCGCCATGAACGAGGCCAACAACTGGCCCTACCCGGTCAAAGGTTACACCTCCTACGACGAACTGTTCGCCGACCAGGCCAACCTGCCCGAAGACGAACGCGTCGACTACGTGCTCATCGTCACCCCCAACTTCGTCCACTTCGACCCCGCCATGAAGGCGCTCGAACTCGGCCTGCCGGTGATGTGCGAAAAACCCCTCACCGTCAACCTGGAGGAGGCCGACCTGCTGGTCGCCAAGGCGAAAGAGAAAAACGTGCCCTTCGCCGTCGCCCACACCTACCTCGGCCATTGGTCGAGCTGGTTCAGTCGGTTCATCGTCCAGAGCGGACTCATCGGTGAGGTTCGCTGGGTCGATTCCTACTACATCCAGGGGTGGCTTGCCGACAAGCTCGAGGAGTCCGGCCAAATGCAGGCCGCATGGCGCACCGACCCGAAAAAAGCCGGCGGCAGTGGCTGCGGTGGCGACATCGGCACCCATGCCCTGATGCAACTGCGCTTCGTCACCGGCCTGGACGTCGAGCGGGTTTCCGCCCGACTCGATAAATTCGTGCCCGGCCGCCCGATCGACGACCACTTCACCGTCTACGGCGAACTGACCAACGGCGGCAAATGCCTGGTGCGTGCGTCACAGGTTTGTATCGGCCACAAAAATGACCTCGGCATCATGATCGCCGGCACCAAAGGCGCGCTCAAATGGAGCCAGGAGGATCCGGAAAAAGTCACCATCCTGCTCCAGGACCAGCCCGACCGCACCTACTGGCGCAGCGCCGTCAGCGCCAACGACGGCTTCCTCGGCGACGTCCCTGCCTGGTTACTCGAAGAACCCACCATCCCCAGCGGACACGGTGAAGCCTTCCACGACGCCTACGCCCGCCTCCACCGCGAATTCGAAAAAGATGTGCGCGCCTACCAGGCCGGCGATCCATGGGACTGCGACGGCAGCAAGTACGCCAATATCGATGACGGCCGCATGGGCCTCTCATTCATCGACGCCTGCCTCAAGTCCGATGCCGCCGACGGTGGCTGGGAGGTCGTCACCAAGTCGTAACAGAGATCGTAACAGAGGTTTCCAACCTCTTCTACACCCCGTCCGCATTCAACTCACCGAGGATATCCCGACCCGATACCTCACCCAACATTTCAAGCTCGGCAGCTAACACCTGCCGGGCTTTTTTTCCGTCGTTGTCCGGTCGACCACAATGCGTGCAGGACGCGAAGCCCGGGTATCCCTGCGCCCGTTGCGGGTCGTTCTCCGGCGTGACCAGGGTGACCAGCGGCCGCATCCTTTCACGACTGGCCGGCAGGATCACAATCGGATGAATCCAGCAGGTGAGAGGTTTGTCGAACCACGCCCCGCGCCCCTGCTCCACCGACAGGCGCTGGATGCCACAGCGACCTTCGCGATCGAGAAACACACAGCGCGTCTTCGGGAAGTGCGCAGGATAGTCATCGGCCCACTCACCCGCCTCCGCAACCCGCGTCGCCGTCTTCAACGACTTGCCAGCCCGGGCCTCAACAACCGGCTCATCGGGAAGCGACAAGCCGTAGGCCCGCAAGTCGTCCCCATGCTTTCCCAGCAATGCCCGGATCCCCTCCGCTTCCTCCAGCGACAGATACACCCCGTCATGGCAACAGGTCGCACGACACCTCGCCAGCTCACACGCTTTGATTGGCTGCTCAAATGCGACGTGATCCAACTGCGCCGCACGCAATTGCTCGCGCAATATACCCGCCGTGTCCTGATATGCCGTGGCTGCCATCCCGGAGACAAACTAAACAGCAAGCCCCGCCCGTTCACGATCCTTTTCTGCACCCCCAATCAATTTTGACCCTCCGGTCAATTAATACTTGACCGGTCAGTCAAATACGATACTTTGGCTTCGAACCCACCGACCCGATGCCAGGACGCCCGAAACATTTTGATGAAAGCCAAGCCCTCGACCAGGCGATGGAGCTGTTCTGGGCGAAGGGGTACGACTGCACCAGCATCAGTGACCTTGAAACCACCCTCGGGCTCGGCCGGCAGAGCATCTACAACACCTTTGGCGACAAGCGCAGCCTGTTCCTGCAGGCCTTCAACCACTACGCGCAAACGCGCAGCGGTGCCATGGTGGCCCTGTTAAAGGCCCCGGGTACGGCCGCACAGCGCATTGACCGCTTTTTCACCGCCCTTATCGAGGCCCAGTGCCGCGACAAGCGCTCGGGCTGCCTGCTGGCCAACAGCGTCAGCAGCAGCATCCAGTCGGACCCCGAGGCCGCCGCCATCGTGGACCGCGCCCTGAAACGCCTGCACCAGGCTCTTGCCGACGCGCTCGCAGAAACGATCGCCGATGCTTCGGAGCGAAAAAAAACCGCCTGGCTCCTGGTCAACACCGCCCAGGGACTCTGTGTGCTTTCCAAGTCGGGCCAAGCGCAAAACACCCTCACCGGGATCAAGACCCAAACCCTCGCCCTCATTTTCAAACCCGAACTTTCCACCCCGTAAAAAAATTTCAGGAATAATTGACCGATCGGTCAACTCTGAACAACAAGCCGGTCCAAGGACCAACAACCGAACCAACAACCCACTCCTAAAAGAAATGAACAACACGATCCACACCGCCGAAACCGCCCCTGAGAAAAGCCGCCCTCTGCTGGAAGGCGTGCAAAGGAAAGTCGGGATGATTCCGAATATTCTCGGGGGAATCGCCGAGTCCCCCGCCGCGCTCCAGGCCTACCTGGGCGTTTCGAGTGCCTTCGGCCAGAGTTCGCTCAGCCCGACCGAGCAACAGGTCGTGGCGCTCTCCATCAGTCACGTCAATGGCTGCAACTACTGCATGGCGGCCCACACCACCATGGGGAAAGGTGCCGGAGTTGCCCACGATGTGCTTGATGCCCTGCGCAACAACACGCCGCTCGAGCCCCGACTGGAGGCGCTGCGCACCTTCGCCCTCCGTATGCAGGAGACCAGGGGCCACCTCGAGTCCGGCGAGCTGGACGCCTTTCTGGGCGCTGGCTTCACCGAAGCGCAGGCTTACGAGGTCGTCACCGGGATCGCGCTGAAGGTGATCACCAACTACAGCAACCGCCTGCTCAACACCCCGGTGGACGCCGCCTTCGCGGCCAACACCTGGGAGAAGCCAAGCTGTGATGCCGCCTGTGGCTGCAGTGCCTGATGGCACGAGATTTTTGGATTAAGAGAGATCCGACAACACGCAAGTGGCCCCGGGGAGCCGGGGCCACTTTTTCTCGAATCGCTGCATTTGGAGTTTGGTATTTGGTATTGGGAGTTTAAAACCAGCGCATGGCCCTGCCCCTCAAAAAAAGCGAAATGATCTGTTTCTACGATATGCAATACCGATGGGCCAAACGAAGCACGGATCGTTTTGTCGAGGTCCGGGTCGAACTCAATGAACATCCCCAGGGCCAGATGATCATCGCCCAGTGCCCGCGCATCTTCCGCCCGGAC
>JBFERY010000150.1:0-3955 GCA_041548785.1 Oceaniferula sp. | reverse complement strand
GGTAAGCACCCCCACGACCATCGCCAGCGCCATGAGGCCGACCGCGTAGAGAAAAAAGCTGATCATGAAATTCAGCGCCTCCCGTCCGTGGAAATCGACGAAACGCGATTGGTCTTTCTTGACCAGCCAGATGATCAACACGCCGATCCAGCCTGTGAGAATCGCCAACAGGTGGACCAGCATCCCGCTGGTCCGGTCCTCCTGGCCGACCCCGTCAGAACCGACCCGCAGCGCAAAGGCGTCCGGAGCAGGCCCCGGCATCCTTGGCGGCGTGTTGGGAGGCAGTGCAGGCGGCTGCGGCTGGGCTGTATTTCCATCGTCCATTGCTCCTCCCGATACTGGCGCGCGCTACTTGATGAACTCCACCAGATCCTTCCTCATCTTTTTCAGGTCCGGCTCATTCAGGTAAAACATGTGTCCGGCCTCGTACCAGGCGATGGTGATGTTTTCCCGCTGGGGGGCAGGCACACGCATGTGGGCCAGGGTGTGCAGGATTCCGCCGGCGGGCGTCGCCAGATCGGCATGACCACACTGCACCAGCACGCGCAGGTGCGGGTTGTCGCGCATCGCCGTGGCGAGGCGTGATGACACGTTGACAAAGCCGCGACCCCCTCCCCAGTTCCAGTTCCCCACCCGGGCAATAATCTCATACGGCCGCTCCTCCATCCAACCGAGACCATCAGCCAGATAGTCGAGCATTGCGGAGGAAATCGGACCCTTGATGACCGACATCGACGGGTCGTACTGCGGAGTCTCGCCCGCCTTGTCGACCTCCGGCCAGGCGGTGCGTGCGTCAAAACGGCCCAGCACCTTACCCTCGGCCCGCAGCAGTTCCTTGCGAAACTCAGACGGCCCGACCCGCAGGCCGTGGCGCAAAATGAGCTTTTCGGACAATCCCGTCAACCCGGCCAGCTCGGCCGCCACCTTGTTGCGGCCAGCCTCGTCCAGCGTAAACCCCTTGAGCAAGGCCGTGGCATAATCACCCGCCGCATACTGCCTGGCCCGTTCCACCAGCGCGTCGCGGTCGCCCTTGAGCTTGCCATGGTAGTGCGCCATCGCGGTATAAGCCGGCAAGTAGGCGACATAGGCGAGGTCGTTGCCGGTACTCGGGCTGAGCGGCCGGAAATCCATCAGGCTGGACAGCAGGACCACGCCATTGAGATTCATCCCGAAGCGGTTCTGCAGGTGGCTCGAAAGCCCCGCCGCGCGCACCCCGCCGTAGCTCTCGCCCAACAAGTACTTCGGCGACGCCCACCGCTTGTTGTCGGTCACCCAGCGCCGGATGAAATCGCCGACACTCTCGATGTCCTCGTCGACGCCATGGAATTTCTCCTTGCTGTCCTCGGGGCGTGAATACCCGGTTGAAACAGGATCGATAAACACGAGATCCGCGACATCCAGGATGGAGTAAGGGTTTGGCTTCGCCTTGTACGGCGGCTTGAGCGCCTGGGTGCCGTCCTCCGACGTCGGCAGAATCATCGGCCCGAGCGCACCGAGATGGAGCCACACCGCAGACGAGCCCGGCCCGCCGTTAAAGGCAAACAGCACCGGCCGCTTCGAGAGGTCCTTGACGTCGTTGCGGGTGTAGGCGACGTGGAACACCGACGCCCGTGCCTTGCCGTCGTCCTTTTTGATCACCAGGCGTGAGGTGCGCACCGTGTACTCGATTTTGCGACCATCGATGGTTACGCTCGCCTGTTTCTCGACCACCTTGGGTGCCTTGTCCGGCTTCGGAGCCTTGGCCGGCTTGGCGGGTTTCTCCTTCGAGTCGTCCTGCTTGGCGGGCTCGGCAGCCAATTGCCCCAGCATCAATGCCGCCGCCAGGCAGACAGCTGCGTTTCGCAATCCTTTTGAATACAGTAAGTAGCGGTTCATTATCCTTATAACGTTGTTTGGCCCTGCTTTTATCTACTCATCCGTTTTCTTCCAACTTCAAACTTCCCACTTCCCGTATTCCCCCCTATCCCTTGAATCAGAACATTCACCATGCGTTGCTTCTATTCATCCGACCTCGACCTCAAACTGGACCTGCCCGCGGCTCACCCGTTCCCGGGCGACAAATTCTCGGCCAGCCGCGAGATGCTGCTCCAGGGCGGTATCCTGAGGCCCGAGGAAATCATCGATGTCAGCCAAAGCGACCTGCACGTGCTCAAGCGCGTGCACGATGGTGCCTATCTCTCGAAAATCTACCACGGTGCGCTCGACCGGCGCGAGCAGATCGCGCTCGGGCTGCCCGCCACCCCCGGGCTTTTCGCCCGCTGCGCGACCGAGGCCGAAGCCACCCGCCAGACCTGCCACGCCGCCCTCGCCGAGGGGGTCGCCGTCTGCCTTGCCGGCGGCACCCACCATGCGTTCAAAGGCCGCGGCGAGGCGTTCTGCGTCTTCAACGACGTCGCCATCGCCGTGCGTGACCTGCAGGAAAAACGTCCCGGCATCCGGATCATGATCGTCGATACCGATGCCCACCAAGGCAACGGCACCAACAGCATCCTGCAGGACGACCCCCGCGTCTTCACCTACTCGATCCACGTCGGCCAGACCGCCAACACCACCACCGGTGTGGGCGGCTCGATGGACGTCGAAACCGTGCGCTACGTCGAGGGCGACATGTATCTCAAGCAGCTCTTCCACACGCTGGCGGGAGCGCTCGACGTCTTTATCCCGGATCTGGTCATCTGGGTCGCCGGCGCCGACAACCATTCCAACGACCTGCTTGGCAAAATGATGCTCAGCGTCGCCGACATGCAACGCCGCGATGACGTCATCATCCGCGCCTTCATCAAAAACCGCATCCCGCTCGCCATCCTCTACGGCGGCGGCTACAACCGCCACCCCGACCTCACCGCCAAGCTGCATCGCAACACCGTGGCGGCAGCGAAAAAGATCGCGGGCGAATATGGCAAGGCTTAGTGGGATGGTAAGCGTGCAGGCCCGAGCGTAATTCGCCATTCCGAATCCAACACCCCTTCTTGGCCCCACACCCCCCTACCTTCGCCATGGCAGACCCTTTCTCCCCCTCTCCCCAAAAGCAAATTCCTGGCCGTGAGCATCAGTAGCGCAACGACCATGGACTCGGGATTGTTTCCGCGCATTGGAGTGATCGGCACCGGTGCCATTGCCGAGGCGCTTCTGATTGGAATGATCGAGCATTGCCATTGCTCCGGTCCGATTCGCGTCTCCCTTCGAAATGAGCAGCGCTCGTCGAGACTGGCGGACCGGTTTGAAAATGTTGTCATTGACCGATCAAATCAATCGATCGTTGATCAGGCGGATATGATCATTTTCGCCGTATTGCCCGACCAGGCCGCGGCGGTCCTGAACGACTTGACGTTTCGCGACGATCAAACACTGATCAACCTGGTGGCCGGTTTTCCCGTCGCTGAATTACGCCAAATCGTGAGCCCCCTGTCTCGTGTGCACCGGCTGATCCCTCTGCCGCCCGTTGAGTTTGGTCTCGGGCCGCTACCGTTGTTTCCACCCTGTGAGGACATCGCGCGCCTGTTTTCCGGGTGCGGAAAAGTCATTCAGGTCGAAGACGAATCGGCCTTTGCCGGCTTTGCCGCCGTCAGCGGTTTGATGGCAACCCACCACCGCCTGACGGCGACCGTCACCCAATGGGTCGCCAGCCGGGGTGTCAGCGCCGAAAACGCCGCCGCCTACACCAGCCACATGTTCCACGCCCTGACGCATCTCGAATCAACGGCATCCGCCGCCGACCTGCAAGGACTGGCCCGGGAGTGTGTCACCCGAGGCGGACTCAATGAATTGGCCCTGGACCAGCTCGAGGAACTCCAGTGGTTCGACCAGGTCGTTGAGCGCCTGGACAACATCGAAGCAAGACTTGAAAAATTACGCGGAACCGCCAACCCGGACGCCAACCCGGACTCCTGACCATGCGGGAGCTTGGCAGAGGACAGAGAGGCAGCCCAAGGCGAAGATGATGCATTTCTCTGCC
>JBFERY010000149.1:0-3961 GCA_041548785.1 Oceaniferula sp. | reverse complement strand
GGGACGATTGCCGAGATGAATGGCTTCTTTGGCAAGGCGCGACGAAGGAATGGTGCGGGCACCATGACTAAGGAGAAACGCAGCCAAAGGAGTCATTCATCCGGAACTCTCATTGATCACGAAGTGCTTTTCCAAATACCACAACAATCATCAATCGTCTCGTCTGTTTTGCGGAGTGGTATAACCAACTGGCCGAGGGGCTCGTCTTTTATTACGACGGGGCACACGCTTTGCGCGTGGTTATGACGGCCCCGGCCACCGAGGAACCGGTTGAGAATTCCCCGAAGCGCACTAGACTGATAATGGCCCTGTCGGTCGCCGTATGTAGGCGGTGAAATCCCCACCCCCCGTCCCCCATGAAATGGTCACTGAAAATCGGCACCTTCGCCGGCATCGGCGTGTACTTCCATTGGACCTTCGCCTTGTTGATCGGCTGGATTTTCATGGTGCATCTGACCTCGGGCAAGACGGCCCTGGAAGCAGTTGCCGGCGTGGGCTTCATCCTCGCGCTGTTCCTCTGCGTGCTGCTGCACGAGTTCGGCCACGCGCTCACCGCCAAACGCTACGGCGTGAAAACCCGTGACATCACCTTGTTGCCCATCGGTGGCATCGCGCGCCTGGAACGCATCCCGGAGAAACCGATGCAGGAATTTTGGGTGGCCGTGGCCGGCCCCGCGGTGAACGTGGTCATCGCCGCCCTGCTTTTCCTCATACTGCTGGCACTCGACGGCGCAAACCGGTTACTGGAAGTGCAGTGGGGACAGGGACACTTTCTGGCGCAGTTGATGTGGGTCAACCTGTTCATCGTCGCATTCAATCTGTTGCCGGCCTTTCCGATGGACGGTGGGCGGGTGCTGCGCGCGCTGCTCGCCATGCGCATGGGACGCCGCCGCGCGACGGGCATCGCCTCGAACATCGGCCAGATGATGGCCATCATGTTTGGTATCATCGGCTTTTTCATCAACCCGTTCCTCATTTTCATCGCCATCGTGGTCTATCTTGGGGCCCAGGCGGAGACCGCCCAGGTCGAAATGCAGTCCGCGCTCGACGGCCTGCGCGTCCGGGACGCCATGATGACCCGCTTCCGCACCCTCGGCGCGCACGACCCTCTGGAAAAGGCCATCCACGAACTGCTCGCCGGCTCCCAGCACGATTTCCCGGTGCTCCGTGACGGCGGCCTGGTGGGTGTCCTGCGCCGCGAGGACTTGGTCAAGGCGCTCGCCGACGGACGGCGCGAGTCGATGGTCGCCGATGTGATGTGCCGGGCATGCGACCCGGTCAACGAGTTGGACGTCCTGATACCCGCGCTGGAGAAAATAAGCCGGAACCAGTGCGCCACGGCCCCGGTGCTGGGCGGCAACGGCCGGATCGTCGGCCTCCTCACCGTGGAAAACGTTGGCGAGCTCGTCATGGTCAACGCCAGCCTGGATCGCCCGCTGCCGGGTATAGTCTGATCGGCGACAATAACCAAGGGGGTTGGTCTTGGTTCAAGACGCACCACGGTGAGCATCGGCAGGCAGCGCTGCGGATTCCTGATCCGTGTTGATTGCGCGGATGGGATAAGGAATGACGATCCCCTCCAGGGCGTAACGTTTATGCAAGGCTTTGATAAACGCCGACTTTACCCAGAAGCGGTTGAAATACTCCTTGGCGCGCAGCATCACGGTGAAGTTGATGCTCGAGCTGTCAAATGCCGTGAACACCACGAAGGTTTTGTAGTCATCCACCCCCCATTCGTGGGTGACCAGAACCTCGCGGGCCACTTCAAGGGTGACTCGTTCAACATGTTCAAGATCCGAGCTGTAATGCACCCCTACATCGACCGGAACCGAGAGCTCTTTGGCGGGATAGAAATAGTTGATGATCTTCGATTTTGACAGTTCGCTGTTGGGAATGATCACCGTGTTGTTCTGAAGCATACGCACCCAGGTCGTCCGCCAACCGATTCGATCCACAAACCCTTGCTCTCCGGAATCCAGCTCGATGTAGTCACCCACACGAATCGGCTTGTCAATCACGAGCTGAACCCCTGAAAAGAAGTTCTCAAGGGTTGGCTGCAGAGCGAGCGCCACCGCCAGTGAGGTAATTCCGAGAGAGGCGATGATCGGCGTGACGGAGATCCCCATGGTGCCCAACAACACCAGTCCCCCCACACAAACAATCAAACCCCGAGACAAACCTTTGATGATGCTTCTGCTGTTGCGTACAGCCTCGGAGTTTTGCGAATAACGGGCAATGAACCCTATTAACATGCGATCAGCAAAAATCACGATTGCTACAATGAGCAAGATTTGGGTAAGGCCTGAGGTGAAGCCAAGTTCAGAAAAAGTCCACAGGCCGGTAAAAAGAAGCAAGCGCTCAACAATCAAGGCCAACAGCGCCAGTAGCAGCAGGGTCAATGGCAGCGAAAGGGAGCGCACCAACAAGGAGTCGACACTGAAGCGGGTTCGATCCGTCAGCTTGCGCAAGCGATTTACAATGAATACCCTAAGCAGCAGTAAAACCACCGCACTCATCGATACTCCACCGATGATCACCACCCATGGGTTCAGGATATTTGGGTAATGATCGGGATTCAGCATGAGACGGCTTGAGCGTAATTCAACAACCATCAAGCACATGCCATGCCGATAGACGCTTTTCTCTCCAGCCCCCCGGCCTTTGCAATTGTACGGGGGCCTGCGACCAAGAGGCTCAGATAACCAGGGGACTCGCTCTTGATAAGCAGAACTACTTTTCGGCGACGGCGCGGCTGGCTTCGGACTGCGTGGCTGCGTGTCACCCCAACCGCCCGCGTATCCGGAAATGATCGAGATCCTTGACCGCAAAACGCTCGCAGGCGGGAAGGGTGACCCTTCGCCCTCAGCTACGCTGACTATTTCACCCAAAACCTCAGAAGACCATCATCAGGGCAAGGTGACTGTTCAATTGGCACTATTGCCGAGTCAAATTGCCGAGTCTATCAGTCATCGTGCCGCTTCGATCTGAACCTGCGGTTCGGGCGGGTTTCCATGCGTGAGAGTTTGCCGTCTTCGTTATGATCGAGTTGTTTCAGCGATTCCGGGGCGCCTTCAATTTCCCGCTCAGACAGTTCGCCATCCTGATCGCCATCAAGTGCCTTCATCAGCGGCGGCACGTGGGACTTGCGATGTGACCTCTTTTTGTCCTCATCCTCCGCTTCATCACCTTCTTTCCGAGGGCGACGCGGCGGCCTGAGCTCGTCTTTGGTCAGCTTGCCATCCTGGTTCTTATCGAGCCCCTTGAGCGACGCCGCCGACTCGTTGATCTCGTCTTCGGAAATCGTGCCGTCCTTGTCCTGATCAAGGGCCGCCACCAGGGGGGGCGCCGGTGGCGGTTCTTCACCACCGCCACCACCCCGGGGTGGACCATGGGGCGGGCCGTGGGGTGGTCGGCCACCGGGACCTTGTCCGAATGCCATGCCAACGCTGAGGATGGCGGCGATGAGTGTGCAGGTGCTGCTTTTCTGGATTGTGTTCATTGTATTGTGGGTTGGTTGTGTGGGTTGGTTTACGTCCCCACTCAAAAGCAACACCGTTAAGCAATGATGTCTGGATGACCCATTTCTTGTTAAGATCATGTAAAAAAATCACCCGCCCTCAGTCGGTGCTGCCGTCACCGCCCCCCGTTCACCCTCCAGATCGCGACCGGAAAGCTACCACTTAAACTATGATAGAGCGCGGAAATCGCACAGGGCGTCGCTGCCAACCGAGGTGAAACGCTCCGGGAAAAACCACGCCTCAAACCGTGACCAAACCGTGACCAGCACGGTTCAACGCCAAAACAGGTTAGCGGGTTTCTGAAAACAACTGCATCAATCCATTGAAAGGCTCCCCGACTCCCCTAACGCTTTAGCGGGCCGGGAGCGTCGAAGGGCGCGGTCCGATAGGACACCGGCTCCGCTTCGCCCAGACGATATGCCATGTTCGGGCCGACCGTCAGT
>JBFERY010000148.1:0-4032 GCA_041548785.1 Oceaniferula sp. | reverse complement strand
GTTGATTGGCAAGGTTGCCGACCTGGTGGAGCAAGAGGGGACCAACATCTGGTTTGAGCTGGATGATGCCCAACTGGCGGCGCGGCTCGACCTCCCGGAGGGAAGCAAGAAGTGCCGCGACACCCTGGATGTCTGGATCGATTCCGGCTCCAGCCATGTCGCCGTGATGGATCGCCACCCCGAGCTGAGCGCGCCGGCCGATCTGTATCTCGAGGCCACCGACCAGCACCGCGGGTGGTTCCAGAGCTCGCTGATGCTCAGTGTGGCAGCGCGTGGCGCGGCGCCCTACAAGGCGGTGATGACGCACGGGTTCGTGGTCGACACCTCCGGCAAAAAAATCTCCAAATCCGGCAAGAAACCGATCAATGCCAAGCATTATTACGACCAGTTTGGCTCGGACATCGTACGCCTCTGGGCGGCCTCCGTCGACTGGCAGACCGAGGTGCCCTTTTCCGACAAGCTTTTCAAGCAGGTGACCGACCCCTATCGTCGCTTGCGCAACACCCTGCGTATTTTGTTAGGTAATGTCAGCGGCTTTGATGCGGCGACGCAGTCCGTGGCCAAGTCGGAGATGACCTTGCTCGACCGCTGGGTGCTTGAGCGCCTTAACGAGGTGATCACGGAATGCCGCAGTGCTTACGAGGCCTACCAGTTCCGCAAGGTGTTTAACCAGATCAACCAGTTCTGCGCCCATGAACTGAGCGCGCTTTATGTGGATATTACCAAGGACCGGATGTACTGCGATGCGAAGGACTCGAGCCGCCGTCTTGCTGCGCAGACGGTGATGCACCGGGTTTTTGACGGGTTGTGCCGTCTGATCGCCCCGATCCTTGTGTTCACCGCCGATGAGGCATGGGAGCACGCCGGCAACGCGGGCAGTGTGCACGAGCAGGACTTCCCCGTGGAGGACCCTGAGTTCGCTTCCGGGCAGGCGACCACGCAAATCAACAGCCTGCTCGAGCTGCGTGCCATCATTCAGACCGCCATCGAGAAAGAGGTGCAGGCAAAGACATTCAATAAGAACAACGAGGCCGATGTCACGCTCACCCTGCCCGCCGACCACCCGTGCCGACCCCTGCTGGATGAGCGTGATTTTGTGACCGAGTTCTTTATTCTTGCCGAGCTCGGCGTGGTGACAGGTGACGAGGTGAGTGCCACAGCCAAGGCGACCGAGCACTGCATGTGTCCGCGCTGCCGGCGCTATGAACCACTGGTCAGCGATGTGTGTCAGCGTTGTAGCGAAGTCGTCTAACTCCTCTGGCTATGTCTGAAGTTATGTCATCCGCGAAGATCATCCGCTTGTTACTGGTGGTGACCCTGCCTCTTTACATCCTTGATCAGATATCGAAGTGGTGGGTGGTTTTTAATTTCAAGTTGCCCTTCGTGCTCGTGGGGGGGGAGAAGTTTTTTGTGCCGGAGGACACGCGTCCGGTGATCGACGGGTTTTTCAACCTGGTCCGCAGGCATAACCAGGGCGTCGCATTCGGCATTGGCAATGGGACGACCTGGGCGCCGGTTGTGTTTCTCTTCGTCCTTGTGATCGCACTCGGGTTGATTTTGGTTTTCTGGAAACGCGGATCGTTCACCGGGCCGGCCCGGTGGTCGGCTCCGCTGCTGATCTCAGGGGTTCTGGGGAATCTGACTGACCGGTTGTTCCAGGGGTTCTGGTTGGAGCCTTATCGAGATGCCGGTTTTTGGGAGCGGCTGGGCCAGGGCTACGTCGTTGACTTCCTCGATTTCAAACTGCCGCTTTACGACAAGATCATGCCTGCCAGTGGAGGGCATTGGCCGGCCTTTAACGTGGCCGACAGCTGTATCACCATCGCCGCGACTCTGCTCTTTTTAACCGCCCTGCTTGAAGGGAAAAAAGAGATGACGTCGAAGGAAAAGGAACTGTGATTTCTCCAGGCATCGATCCTTGAGTTGCTCGCAAAAATGTCTATGATTCACGGTGTGAAACGTATTTTTCTCCTCATGATGATTAGCTGGGCACTCTGCCCGGCTATGCCACTTTGTGCTCAGGGGGTGTTGGTGGGCGGTAGCAACGTGATTCCGGGCGCACCGCAGAGCCATGTGCTGGACGATGCCGGCTTGTTCCGCGAGCAGCCTGCCCGGCTTGCCGAGATTGAGCACCGGTTACGCGCGCTCGAGAGGGACCATGGCTACCCGGTTTATCTAACGATCCATTACAACGTGTTTGATAGTGACCTGCAGTCTCGGGCGGACCGCTTGTACGAGGCTTGGATTGGTGGTGCGCGGCGTGGGATGGTCATCGTTTACCAGCTTGATCCCGTCGTCAGCGGCAGCAACCCGGCGGTATCCTACTACCAAGGCTCGGAGCTGGATGCCAACAGTGGCGTGGGCGCGGATGGATACACCGCGGCCGGTGCCCCGTCGGGTATCATGCCGGGGCGGGATGTGGAGGCGCTTCTGGCCAGGGCGTATAGAGCTGCGGCGGACAGGAAAGAGGATCCCAAGGCCTTCCTTGATATGGTCACTCTCGTGCTTGACCGGGAGGTCAGGCAGTATCTTGCCGTTGCGCCTCCGAAGTGGTCGGATGCGAATAATCTCAAGTTGATGGCGGTATTTCTCAGTGTGATTGCCGGGCTTGTTCTGGCGGGCTTTCTGCTCTGGAAGCTGATGAGCCGGGCCGATGCCAAATCCCGCAAGACACACTATTTCCCCGAGGTGAGGGTCGGCCGTCGATTGGGTGCGCCCTATGGTGGCGGCTGGATCAGTGAGAAGACTTTTGTGCCCGCCTCATCGCGGAAGTGACCTTGCGCCCGCGGTTGGGTAGAAAAGCGGAAATTCCGTAGACCAAGGGGTAGGCGAGGATGCTGAGGAGCACGCCCATGGCGAGGAAGCCTACCACAAAGTCGGCGGGGCTCCCTGTGATATCGACGCCGGGGAAGGGGATGTGCCCCTCTTTGTCAAAGGGTAAGCGGATATCAACAAAGGTGCGGATCCAATGGCCGAACTTGAGTTGTAGCACAATGAGCGGTGGGTGTGTCAGCGGGTTCGACACAAAACAGCTGCCCATGGCAATCGGGATGTTGGCCTTTGTGCGCACACTGGCCAGTGCTGCGAGCAGCATTTGAAAGGGGATGGGGAGCATGGCGCAAAAAAGACCAATGGAAAGGGCGCCGGCAACCGTATTGCGGCAGGGGTGCCAGAGGTCGCGTTCAAACAACGGCTTGGTCAGTGTGACCAGCCACGGGCGTTTGCGGATATGGGGGTGACGGAGGTAGCGGTATGCCCTCCGCACCATTCTGAGATATCTGCGTTTCATCGTGGTTTCTGTCGGCTGCACGCAACTCCCGGACCATGTGCGGGAATGCACGGTTCTCAACTATGGGGGTATCTCTGGTGGCGGAGCGCCTTTATTTCAACCTAAAAACACAAAAAAACCGCCCCTGAAATTCAGCGGCGGGTTTTATTGGATGGATGAGTGATTCGGGTTATTCCTCAGAACATGTCTGTGTGCTTACCACTGTTGTCCGCGGACATGGTAGTAGCTTTCTGCGCCCAAGGTGGGTGGGAACTCGGAGAGCCCGTCGTGCGGGTTCATCTCCATGCGGGCATCCTCACCACACTTCTCATAGGGCGGCTTGAATGTGCCGTGGTATGTGGGGCAGTGGAAGGTCACCAACTCGTAGAAGCCATAACCCAGACGCTTGAACGCGCGGCGGCCACCGTCGACTGCACCGTAGGACCAGCCCGCCTTGCGGCCATACTGGTCGGTCTTGCGGAAAATTTGCTCGGGAACCTCGACGATGCCGTAAAGAATGTTGCTGATGGCCCGGCCAAGCTTACGGGTGGAGTTGTAAGTGGAGCCGGGAGGCGCCTGAATGTCGGCCATGACACCGGAAGCGGTGCACAGTACTGCGGCTGCGATCGTAAGTGCTTTTTTCATCGTGCAAGCATCATGAATGCCTTAGTGCGGGGTGGCAATGGAAAAATGGATTATTTCGGGGGGAAGTCTTGAAGTCTTGGCGTCGTGAAGTCTTGAAGTCTTGAAGTCTTGAAGTCGTG
>JBFERY010000147.1:0-4075 GCA_041548785.1 Oceaniferula sp. | reverse complement strand
TATGGTGAAGTGATTGCACCTTGTAAAGACGCGATTTACGACTTTTGCAGATCTTTTTGCAGAAATCATGACCGCGGGTACAGGGTTTAACTCACCCGACGAATAATCTCGTTCTTCTCATTGCAGACAATTTTCTTCGGAAGGATAGGGTTTTCGGAAATGGCAAAGGCCATGATGGTGATACGCTCACCCGCCTTGATGACGTGTGCCGCCCCCCCATTCATGATGATTTTCCCCGTGCCGGGCGCGCCCGCCTGCGCATAGGTTTCCAGTCGCCCCCCCTTGGAGGCCGAGGTGACAAGCACCCGCTCACCCTCCCAAAGGCCCGCTGCCTCCATCAAATCAGACGGAATTTCAATGCTTCCCTCGTAGTCGACGTCGGCGACAATAACACAGGCGCGGTGGATTTTTGATTTTAATAGCACATGCTGCATGCGCGCAAACAAGCCGCGAACGGCCTCAAGGTCAATTTCAAATGCATAAATAGCGAAATATACAGTTTGCAATTGTCAGCTTTCTCCATTACTCCCCGCGCCATGCTCAAGGCAGGAATCGTAGGTCTCCCCAACGTCGGCAAGTCGACGCTCTTCAACGCCGTCACCCGCACCCGTAATGCGGAGGCCGCCAACTATCCATTTTGCACCATCGACCCGAACATCGGCGTGGTCACGGTTCCCGATGAGCGCCTTCATGTGCTCGCCGAGATCAGCAAAACCCAGAAGATCATCCCGGCGGCCATCGAATTCGTCGATATCGCCGGCCTTGTGGAAGGCGCCTCGGAAGGGGCCGGCCTGGGCAACAAGTTCCTCGCCACCATCCGCGAGGTCGATGCCATCGTCCAGGTCGTGCGCTGTTTCGACAACGACGACATCATCCACGAGCTCGGCAGCGTCGACCCCATCCGGGACATCGAGATCATCAACTCCGAACTCATCCTCGCCGACCTGGCCGCCCTGGAAAAACGCAAGATTTCACGCGCGAAAAAAGCCAAGAGCGGTGACAAGGAATCCAAAAAAGAGATCGACCTCATCGAAAAACTCCTGCCCCACCTCGATTCCGGGAAACCCGCGCTCACGCTCGAACTCAGCCAGGACGAACGCATCACGCTGCGCGATTTCTTCCTCCTGTCCTCGAAACGCACCATCTTCGCCTGCAACGTCGCCGAGGACGAACTCGCCGACGCCCAGAAAAACCCCGACGCCCATGCCATGGTCGCCAAGGTGCGCGCCTACGCCGCCGCGTCCCATGACGCCGAGGCCATCGTCATCTCCGCCCGCATCGAAGAGGAACTGGTCGAACTCGATCCCGAGGAGGCCACGGAATTTCTGACCGATATGGGAATCACCGACTCCGGTGTCTCCACCTTGATCCGCGCCGTTTACCACCTGCTCGGCCTGCGCACCTACATCACCAGTGGCGAAAAGGAAACCCGCGCCTGGACGATCCACCACGGCGACAAGGCCCCAGCAGCGGCAGGCGTCATCCACGGTGACTTCGAACGCGGCTTCATCGCCGCCGAGGTCGTCGCCTATGATGACCTTGTCGCCGCCGGATCCAAATCCGCCGCCCGCGACGCAGGCAAACTCCGCATCGAGGGCAAGGAGTACGAAGTCAAGGACGGCGACGTGGTCGAGTTCCGATTCAACGTGTAAGCGCCCGCCGACGGCGGGGTGTCATGCCGGCGCCATTGACCGCCACTGCCCCCGAGCTACCCGCCGCCCCGCCGGCAAGCCTGGCTGGCTGGCCTGGATCATCTTGCCAGCATATCCTGCACGGCAACCCTCCGATACCCAACAACTCCTCCTGGCCACTGCGGCCTTTGGCGGCCCTTGCCCTAGCCGCCCCGGAGCCTCCCGAGCGGGTGGTTAAAATATCAGGAAAACTCGACTTGCAGTGACTCATTGATGTCATTTGTCCATGGTTTTATGGTACCCTCAGACTCTTTGTTCAATAAAAATTGAACACAACTGAAGCTTGTCCCCTGAACCCTGCTGACACATGTGCTGTTTTTGCCGCCCCTCAAAACTCAGCACAACCCCCTCAGCCACTGCGCCAGAGCATAAACAATCAGGAAAACCTGATTGATCACTTTTTAATAATATTTAACAAAATGACTATTTAATACGACAATAAGAGCTGTTTTTTATAATAAACATCTTGTCGCGATGATATTTCAGAATAATATGCATCCAGCTGACCGCGATAGGCAATCCCCTCCGCCTATCAAGGAAAGTTAACCCCCTCCCCCCCTTAAACCCCCATGAATAAAAAAACCCGGACCCTCACCCTTGCGATCACCTCGATCGCGGTAACCTGCATCCAGGTTTTTGCAGAAATCCGCGTCGAGGCCGCAGGGGTGCCCACCACCCGACTCACCTCCTGCCCCCAGCAAAAACCCTTGCCCTGCGAAAAATTTTTCCAGTACAAGGTCTTCAGCCATTTCAGCAAGCTCACCCTGGGCGACCCCCCGAACCTCTACCGGCGCGACCACCCGAATTTCGTTTCCCTGCCTACCGAACAACAGGCCGAAGCCGCGGTGCCGGCGATTGAACGGGTCGATCCCTCAAAAACAACGCAGGCATGGAACCGCCTCAGCATCCGCGTCGACAGCCGGAACACGCCCCTGGATCTCTTTAAATCCTCTTCACGCCGGCACGCTTCGACCGGCACCACCCTTGCCTCCGGCCCGGCGTGGGACCCCGTGCAACAGGGTAAGCATCCCGTCCTCTCGATCGAAGGCAATACCCGCAACCCCACGGGCCTGATTGTCCTTTGTGTTGATTTCATCCCGAGCGCGCCCCGGCCGACCGGCAACCTCTTCATTACCCGCCCCGGCATCCGGAATGGCGAGAAAGCCCCGCTGGCATGGAACATTAGCCGCTAGCTTAACCCTCAACCCCAAGCACCCCCGTTATGGTCACTCACATGCCCCTGGTCAAAAAAACCCTCGTTCAAGCGGTCATCCTGGCCATTATTCTCGCCGCTCCGCTGCTTTTTGCCGAAAGTGGAACCGGCATCGGACAACTGCCGGCAAAGCTTCCGAAACCTGGCTCTGAACGCATTCATGCCAACGCCCTGGCCAAGCTGAAAGTGGAGCATCCAGGTGGTTTCAGCCAGGGGCAATGGATGAGCCAGGCACCCGCGGGCAAGATCAGCAACCACGACATCTACCGGAACTCGATCATCCTCCAGCGCGGCGACACCCATACCGTGCTCCCCCCTCACGCCCTGATCTATGTCCCCAAGTGCCACCAAAACAACGTGGTCAGCCATCCCGCGGGAGCCTTTGTCCCGTGGCCACAATTCTACGTCAACAACCGCTCATGGCTGTTCACCCACCAGATCAGCCTGAAACAGGCCAGGGGCGACGCCAGCATCGGGGAGAACGTGCTCAAGCAATTTGGAAGAATCAACCGCATCGTGGTTGCCCTCCACCAAAACAACCCCATTTCCGCACTCCCGCGTGGCGCCACCCGCGCGGCATCACAATAACCCCCTCACCTCCCTTCATTCCCCCACATGAAATCGCGAATCCAGCTTTTCGCCATCTCCCTATTGATGGCGCCCCAGCCGATTGTCGCCGGCGAATTCATTCGTCAGCAACAACTTCCAAGCGGACTGACCCATGACCAATATGTCCGCTCAGGCGACCATTCAGGCTGGTCCCGGCTCCTGATCGCCGAGCAAGGCTCACATTTCACCCTCTACGCCCGCGGTACCGGCCCCGACACCAGACTCTACAAAATCGATGAAACCACACTGGGCTCCGACTTCCCCACCGCAACCATGACCCTGGGCTCTGAAGACCCCCACTACCCCACGAGAACACGAGCCGACAAGCCCTTCACCCTTTCCCTTGAACTCCAGGGACGGGCATTGGACGCCACCAAGAAAATCTCCATTCACCACCGCGGCAGCGCCTATGAGCCGACATCACACGCACCGCGCGCCGGGACCCCGCCCAAAGACTTCGGCTGGTGGCAGCTACCACGCCACGGGACCCACAAGGCAACCTAGGTTGCCTTGTGGGTCCCGTGGCGTGGTAGCTGCCACCAGCCGAAGTCTTTGGGCGGGG
>JBFERY010000146.1:0-4230 GCA_041548785.1 Oceaniferula sp. | reverse complement strand
GCCCTGCGGCGGATTTCCATATCGAGCCAGCCGAGCTCCTTGCCGATCCCGGTTCCAAACGCCTTGGCCACCGCCTCCTTGGCCGCGAAACGTGCCGCGTAATGAATGGCGGGACGCTTCTGACTCTCACAATATTCACGCTCGGCATCCGTAAACACCCTACTCGCAAAGCGATCCCCAAACTCCGCCATGGAGGAGGCAATACGCTCCACCTCAACGACATCGATTCCAATTCCAAATAGATTCATAATTGATAGCCTTCCATCGCCGCGCGCATTTCCCGCACCGCCGTCACCAACCCCACCCGCACCGAGCGCGCGATCAGGGTGTGTCCGATATTGAGCTCTGATAGATGCGGCACAGTAAGGAGCGCAGGGAGATTCTGCAAATTAATCCCATGCCCGGCATTCACCTGCAACGCATGACGGTGCCCAAGCTCGGCCGCGGTTTTCAATCGGTTCGTCTCCGCCGCCCTGTCGTCCCCGAAAGCATTCGCGAAACAACCTGTGTGCAACTCAATCATGTCCGCCCCGATCCGCGCGGACGCCTCTACCTGGCACGCATCCGGGTCAATGAACATACTCACCTTGATGCCCGCCTGCTGCAGCCGGGAGACCGTCCCTTGCAGCGACCCGTAGAGCCCGTCGACGTCCAGGCCACCCTCGGTGGTGACTTCCTCGCGCGTCTCGGGCACCAGGCAGACAAAGTCAGGCCGCAGCCTCAGCGCCATCGCCACCATCTCCGCCGTGTTGCCCATTTCGAAATTCAGCGGCAGTTCCATTTTTTCGCGGATCTCGAAAGCGTCCCGCTCCTGCATATGGCGGCGATCGCCCCGGACGTGGATGGTGATCGAGTCGGCACCACCGGCACGCGCATCCTCAGCGGCAAGCAGCGGACTGGGCTCGGCATTCGGGGAATCCAACATCCCGGCGTAGCGGGCCTGACGCAGCGTGGCCACATGATCAATATTCACACCGAGGAGAAGACTCATGCACGTGGGATAGGCGAGTTGGCCACAAACTTCAAACTTCTAATATTCCCCCATTGCAATTTTACCTCCGCGGGAGTTATTTGAAGGCATGAAAATGGCAACCCACCTCCCCCTATGCCTCACGTTATGCCTCCTCTCACTCCCCCCGGCTCTCGTCAGCAATGTCAAAGCGCAGGACGACGGGGAACGCCCCGCGGTGACAAGACCGGCCGTCCCGGACGACCTCATTGACGATCCCCACATCCGTGAGGAACTGGGCGTCAACGAATTTACAGCACCCTCGATCAAACGCATTTTTGATGACCTCGACAAGCTCGCTCCCCTGCCCGCCGATGAGCTCGTGCATGAGATGCCCAAGCGCATGCCTCTCAATCGCACCGACCTTGCCCTGGAAATCGGATTCCTGATCGCCGATGGCTTTATGGCCGTGCAAGCAGGCCACATGAACAAAATCGAACCGCTCGCCAAGGACCTCTCCCGCTATGGCAGGGCGCTCGGTGCAGGTGAACGCGTCAACCGCCACGCCGCCAGCCTGCTGGAAAATGCCCGCAAAAACAACATCGCGGCCCTCAAAAAAGAACTCACCGCCACCCAAAGGGACGTGGAAACCGACCTCATCCACCTGCGTGACGTCGACCTCGCCCACCTTATATCGCTCGGCGGCTGGATCCGGGCCCTCGAAGTCGGTGCCCACGCCGTTGAAAAAAAATACACCCTCGAACGCGCCAAACACCTCTACCGGGAGGATATTGCCGACTACTACGAGGGGTCCATCGGCGCACTCGATCCGCGCGTATCCGACCGACCCGACCTCAAGGCCATGCGCGTCATCATTGCGGGCTTGCGTCACATGATGGTGCTCGGTGAAGGCGGCGAACCCACCGAAAAGGGCGTCAAGGAAATCGCCGCCGCCGCGCGCAAACTCGCCATCCTCGCCCTGAATCGGAAAAATTAGCGCTGCCAGCCTCCCTTGACTCCCCATCCGCTTCGCGCCTCCCGCCCCCCCCCACCGCGGCAATGGGTCTTTGGCCGTGATTACGGCAGCCCCCATATCACCTGCTCTCAAACAATCGTTTCACCCCCACAACTTGCTCGGGGTAGGCGCATTGCTGCGCACGGGCATGGCGCCGCGCCCCGGATCTGAAACCCCGCGCGAAAAAAGGTGACACCCCGCTTGACTTCGCCGCTCGCTTCAAGGCATACAGGCATCAGTAAGTCGTATGTGACGGAATTGTCACATCCTCATTGTTACCCATTCCTCACCTACCACCTATCATACCCTCAACATGATCATCTGGACCGTACTTGTCGCCATTCTTAAAATCCTCGGATCTCTCGGTATCTTCCTCTACGGGATGAAAGTGATGTCCGAGGGCATTCAAAAGGCGGCTGGCAGCGGCATGCGGCATGCACTGGCCACGATGACCCACAACCGGGCAAGCTCGGTGTTCACCGGCTTCTTTACCACCTCGCTGGTGCAGTCGTCCTCGGCAACCACCGTGCTCGTGGTCAGCTTCGTCAATGCCGGCTTGCTCACGCTCACCGAATCCATCGGCGTCATCATGGGCGCCAACCTGGGCACCACCATCACCGCTTGGCTGGTCGCCTGGATCGGCAAATTCAGCATCTCGGCCATCACCCTGCCCATCATCGGCGCAGGCCTCCCACTCTTCTTCATCGGCAAGGACAAAGTCAAGGCTACGGGCGAAACGCTGATCGGTTTCGGCCTGCTCTTCACCGGTCTCGCCTACCTGAAGAAGTCGGTCCCCGACCTCAAGGGCGGCGTCAAGGCCAATGCCGAGCTCCAGGAAACCATGCAAGGCATCATCGAGATGCTCAACGGCTACGACTTCGGCTCGACCGTCCTCTTCCTGATCGCCGGCATCATCCTCACCCTGATCGTGCAGTCGTCATCCGCCGCCATGGCCATCACCATCACCTGCGCATGGAATGGCTGGTTCGGAACCGACCCCTACGAGGCATTCAAGATTTCAGCCGCCATTGTGCTCGGTGAAAACATCGGAACCACCGTGACCGCCTGGCTCGCCGCCCTCGGCGCCAATGTCAATGCCAAGCGCGCAGCGCGGGCCCACTTCCTGTTCAATGTGATCGGCACCCTGTGGGCCATCGGCATGTTCTGGCTGATCATCCCCTTCATATGGAACCTCGTCGACCACTTCCCGAAGCATATCGTCGAAATCAAAACGGCCAAAGGGGACGCCGGCAACCCGCTCACCGTCGTTGCCTTCGCGGTCGCCCTGTTCCATACCACATTCAACCTGCTCAACATCTTCCTGCTCGTCTGGTTCGTCCCGCAAATTGCCAATATCGTCAATAAATGGGTCAAGGAACCGGTTGCCGACGGCGAGGAAACCCACCTGCGGTATATCTCCCAGAATCTCGTCGACCTCGGCGAACTCAATATCGCCGAGGCCGAAAATGCCATCCGCAAAATGTCCCATCTCTGTGTGGATATGTTTAACGGCTTCATCGACGTCTTCGAACACCCCAAGGACGACATGTCCGCCCAAGTAACCGCCCTGAAAAAGATCGAGGACGAATCCGACCTGATGATGCAGGAAATCACCATGTATCTCGTCCGCTGCTCCTCCAAGGACATCGGCGACCACAACGCCTCCCGGATTGCCTCGATGCTGCGGGTCACCCAGGAAATCGAAGAATGCATCGACTGCATCTACCGCCTCGTGAAACTCAACGAACGCCGCTACAAGAAAAACCGCCAGTTCTCCGAGGAACAACAGGACACCCTGCGCGAATACGCCGGCTCGATCGCCCAATTCATCGAGTTCACCGACCGCCACCTGCTCGCCAGCATCTCACCCGAGGATCTTGGCAAGGCCAAGGCGATGGAAGACACCTCCGACAGCATGCGCAAGAAGTTCAACAAGAGCTCGATGAAACGCATGGCCGACGGCAACGTCAAACTCGAGATGATCTACATCGACATCAACAACCACTTCGAGTCGGTCGCCAACCACGCGCTGAACATCGTCCAGACCAGCCAAACCATGCACGAGCAGTAAAGGGCAAGCCTCCGGGCGCCGCCTACCAGCCAAGGACGCCCACCCAGCCCACCAAAGGCCCGAGGACTCCAGGACTCCAAGACTCCAGGACTCCAAGACTCCAAGACTTCAAGACTTCAAGACTTCAGGACTTCAAGACTTCAAGACTGGGAATCCTCTTCCACCAGAATCCTGAGTCCATCCTCGGAGGTGTTC
>JBFERY010000145.1:0-4365 GCA_041548785.1 Oceaniferula sp. | reverse complement strand
TCGACTTCGGCAATCATCAATCAGCAATCGTAAATCTCCTATCTTCTCCGTAGTCTCAATTCCTCCATTTCTTCGACTTCTTGACTTCCAATTTCAAATTTCAAATTTCCCAATTTCCCAATTTCCCAATTTCAAATTTACTCCTAATGCCTGAAATTGATGATCCTTGTGTGTTTTTCGGCGAGAGCTCGTTAAGTGAGCTGGGGGCGATGCTTGATGCTGGCGGGCATCGTTCCGTGTTATTGGTGACGGGTCGGGCGAGTTACGAGGCCAGTGCAGTGAGCCGCCTGTTGGCTCCGGTGCTCGCCGGGCGTGAGGTCACCCGGGTTTCTGATTTTGAGACGAATCCTAAGAAGGATGACGTCGTCCGCATTTTGAACGAGATTCAGGGCGTCGACTTCACTGCGGTCATTGCCGTCGGTGGTGGCAGTGTGATGGATGTTGCCAAGTTGATCAAATGTTTCAACCACGCCAGTGATCAGATCGATCAGGTTCTTTATTCGGGGGGGGATCCCGCACCGTCATCTGCCGCGTTGTTTGCGTTGCCGACCACAGCCGGCTCGGGAAGTGAGGCGACCCAATTTGCCGTGCTTTACGACCGCGGGACGAAATACTCGGTGTCCCACCCGGAGCTCTTGCCCGATGCGGCATGGGTGCTGCCGTCCGCGCTGGCAAGCGTGCCGCGCGAGGTGGCGGCGGCCGCGGCGATGGATGCTTTTTGTCAGGGCGTGGAGTCCTACTGGAGTATTCACTCGACGGATAAATCCAAGGAGACCGCGCAAGAGGCCGTCGGGCTCGCATGGGAAAATATGGTCGCCGCGGTGGTCGACCGGGAGCCCGCTGCGCTCGAAGCGATGGGGCGGGCCTCTCACCTGGCAGGCCAGGCGATCAATGTGACCCGAACAACGGCGCCTCACGCTGTTTCTTATGCGCTGACCACTTATTTTGGGATTTCACACGGGCACGCCGTGGCACTGATGCTGCCGGAGATCCTCAAGTTCAATGCGGCGGTGACCGAGGCTGACCTTCTCGATGCAAGGGGAGTGGACTACGTCAAAACAACGCTGGACGAGCTGGGCTCGATGATTGGCTGCAGCAGCCCCCTGCAAGCAGCCCGGGCAATAACCGACAGAATGGAGGTCATGGCATTGTCAACGGATCTGCACGCACTCGGCATCAAAACGAGTCGTGATCGCGAGCTGGTGATCAAGCATGGGTTCAACCCGGGGCGGGTGAACAATAATCCGCGCCGCATGACCGAGGGGGATCTCCGGGGAATTCTGGATTCGATGCTTGGAGCTTATTGAGTTTTGGGGTTTGATTTACGAGCTGGTAGAGATGCCGGTTCGATTTGATAGAAGAAGTAATTCTGAATCGCATGGCAGACATCAAAAAATACAGTTACAACGATTTCTGGGAAATGCGGGGTCGGCAATCGATCTGGTTTACCCAGAATATTAGCTATCGCATGGGAGCGGTGGTCGCCCTATGGGCATCAAGGTGGAGGATATCGCCGAACATGATTTCGTTGCTTTCGGCAGGCATCACTGTGCTGTCGGCTCTGGCGGCATTTTATATTGGGCGGGAGAATTGGGTGTCTGGAGTGGTACTCATAGTAGGTCTGCAAATAGGGTACATATTCGACTGTGCCGATGGCCCCCTTGCCAGGGTCACCGGAGGGGGGAGCAGTTTTGGCATCCTGATGGACAAAATATCCGATCTCAGTTCGGGTATGATATTTCCGTGTATTTTGGCTTATGGAGCGGGGCACTATTATTTTCCCCTCTACGCGACTAAGCCTGACTACACATTACGTGTCCTCCTCTTGGTGCTGATTGTCCGTGTCATTCTGAACGTGTTTATGTGGCTCAAAGAGTTAATTGTTTATAGTGCCGACAGGATAAAGGAAGATCCTCGGAGGCATACCCTATGGTGGCGCGTGAAAAAGGCGGTAAGCCTTTATCTGGATGAGCCTGTGTATCGGTTAGGCATTTCAGTTGCTTGGGCGGTGGGCTGGTTCTGGGAGTTTGCCATTTTTTACAGTATAGGTATTTTTATCATTACCCTTGTGTATCTAGCATCTTCAAAAAGAGAGATGGATGAGATGGACATGAAAGCGAGAAATTCACGATATTCTTAATTAAGATGACTAAAAAACTATCTCTGCGTAATTACGTTTTCCCGATTTTGGCATTAGCTGCAGTGATGTTAGTGTATTGGTTGATTGTCCCGATCTACCCTAACAGCTCTACAACGAAGGATAGGCTTATTCTGTATATTGCGGATGCTTGGAAAAAAGATTTTGTCCACGGGTGGGCGGTTCCGTTTCTATTTGTGTTTTTTGTTGTAAGGGCATGGCCCCAGATGAAGCTTGAGCCAATCAAGGGGTCGGTGCTGGGTCTGTTGGGTGTGGGTTTTGCTGTTTTACTCTATGTAGCCTCAGTGCGAACCCTTCAGCCCAGACTGCCATTGATAGGCTTGCCCTTCCTTATCGTGGGTGGGGTGATGTTTGTGTATGGCTGGAATGTCGCACGGCACATGCTTTTCCCGGCATTTTTCTGGTACTTTGCGATGTCCGTTCCCGGACTCCAGCAAGCAACCAACGCGCTTCAGATCGGTGTGACCCAATCCTGTTACCATGTCGGCACGTTTTTCGGCATGGATCTGGTGAACTCGGGCACGACCATCCGGCCGGCGAGCGGGACCTGGGAGGACCTGGATATTGCCGAGGGATGCAGCGGCATCCGCTCGCTCATGGCGCTGGTGATGATTTCCGCGATTTACGCCTACTTCACCCAGAAGAAGGTCTGGAAAATGGCGGCACTGTTCGCCTGCGCGCTGCCGCTTGCCCTGATCGCGAACTTCTTCAGGATCTTCACCATCCTCGTGCTCGCCAACATGGGCTACAGCAAATTCGCCGCCGGCGCCTACCACGACTGGGCCGGCCTGCTCTTCTTCTTCCCCATCGCCCTCGCAGGTCTCTTCGTCATCGATAAGCTGCTCAACTGGAAAAACAACCGCAAGGTGGTGCGGAAGCGCACGCAAGCGTGAGCTTCGAAGTCTGGAAGTCCTGAAGTCTTGAAGTCTTGAAGTCATAAATTGCGGCTGGGCCGTTGGGGTTAAAGCGACCCAGACGCTCGCACTACGATGCCTGCCCCCCATTTCCGAATCTCAAATTTCCCAATTTCAAATTTTCTCCTCACTTTCCCAACTTCTTCGACTTCAGCAATCGTCAATCATCAATCAGCAATCGTAAATCTCCTCTCTTCTCTGTAGTCTGAATTCCTCCATTTCTTCGACTCCTTGACTTCCCATTTCAAATCTCAAATTTCCCCATTTCAACTTTACTAAACAGACTTCCCGACTCCAAGACCCCCTCACTCTCATGCCTTCCGCACTTCCAGACACCCCTACTTCCGGACTTCCCGACTTCTCGACTTCAAGACTTCCCGACACCAAGACTGGCGTCGTCAGACGCCTCTACATTCTTGCCGCCTTCCTAGCAGTGGGTTTCTCCATGATCTGGTTGCTGCCGAAATCGGAGTCGATGAAGCCGTCCAGGTTGGCGCGCAACCTTCCGATGGAATTCGGCTCGATGCGGGGCAAGCAGGTGCCCGTGACGGGGAAAGAACTCGATATCCTGGCCAAGGATACCGAATTCGAACGTGCGCAGTACATCAACGATGCCCGGCCTATGCAGCCTGCCGTGGAGGTCTCCGTGGTTTTTTCCGGCAAGGACCTCAACAACAGCATCCACCGGCCCGAGCGCTGTCTCCGGTCGCAGGGCTGGAACTTTGTCAAGGAACGCAAGGTGGTGGTCAAAGGGGCCATGCCGGATGGCTCGGACATGCCATTCCGGGAAATCGTGTGTGTGAAGCCGGTCAAGCTCCAGGATGGCAGGGAGATCCAGACGATGCGGATCCAGTACTATTCGTTTTTCGGCCATAGCGTGATCACCGAAGACCATTACGGCAGGACGCTTCAGGATATGAAGGACCGCTTGTTCAAGGGCTACGACCAGCAGTGGGCCTACGCCACCTTCTCCATGCCCGTCACCCGGATCTATGCCGACCAAGGACTGACACGCCCGGGCCAGAAAACCTACACCCTCGAAGAAAGCGAAAAAATCCTCACCGAATTCATCCGCGAACTAGCACCCCTGGTGGTGGATAAGAACTGAAGTTCTTGAGTCTGGAAGTCGAGAAGTCCTGGAGTCCTGAAGTCTGGAAGTCGAAGAGGTCGAAGAGGTCGAAGAAATCTTTTGGGAAATGAAAAAATTTGAGGATTGTTTTGCGTGGCAAAAAGCTAGGGAGCTGAATGCGTTGATTTATCGGACGAGTGCTGAGCCTTCTTTTTCGAAAGACT
>JBFERY010000144.1:0-4537 GCA_041548785.1 Oceaniferula sp. | reverse complement strand
GAAGTCGGGAAGTCGGGAAGTCGGGAAGTCGGGAAGTCGGGAAGTCGGGTGGGGAGCAAAAAAAGGCCCGCCAAAGGTGTAAACCACTGGCGGGCGTTGGAAAAAGGGTCAGTCGGTTTGACGAACTTCGTTTAGGAGGCAGCCGCCAACTTGGAGCCTCTTCCGTTGTCATTCTTGGGGCCGGAGCCGCCTAGGTTGTTAGTCGGGTTGTTCGCCTGATTTTGTTGAGGTTTCACACTTGGGGTGCCGACGGTGGACTTGCCGACGAAGATGGCACCGGGCTCGATCGAGAGCGATGCGGCCTTGATGTCGCCTACCAGCTCGGCGTTGGCCTTAAGTTCAACCTTGTCGGTGACTTCGATGTTGCCGTGGACTTTACCGTAGATGATGACGGAGCGGGTTTTGATTTCGGCCTTGATTTGGGCGTTTTCGCCCACTGTCAGAGATCCGTCTGAGTTGATTTGGCCCTCGATCTTGCCGTCGACCACAAGATCGTTGGAAAATTTGATGCTACCCTTGATTTCGACATCGGAACTCAGGACGTTGCGACCACTCGGGCTCGGCGTGCTTGGGCGTGACGGGCCGACAGCGCTTGCGGTGGCCGGGCTGGCTGGGCTGTCGTTCTTGGCGGGGCCGGCAGGTGATGCTGCCGGATCTGGTTTTTGTCCTATTACTTTTTGAAACACGGTGAGCGAATGTGGTTGTTGTGTGAATAAGTCGTAGATGCCCCCTGACTTCAAGGGGAAATTTTAAAAACTTTCTAGGGTGCCGGGGTTTCGGGCGTTTCGGGAGCTGCGGCGGCAGGCGGGGGAGTGGCTGTGCCGGCCGGGCTAGGCTTTTCCTGAATTCCTGAGGGTGTATCGGTATCCGGGGTGACGGGAGCGGTCGGCGCGGTGGGCGTCGGAACAGGGGTCGGCGATGGTTCCGGAGATACCGGCGGCACCGGCGGTGCTGGCGGTGCTGGCGGTGCTGGCGGTGCTGGCGGCACCGGCAGTGCGGGTTTGATTTTTACCGGAGGCTTGGCATTGACCAGGGTGAGCCGTGCGGCGGCGGTGTCCTTATAGGCATTCCCCTGTTCGGAGGGGTCTTCCTGAGCCCTTTCATACCACGCTTGGGCATCCCCGGTTTCTCCTGCGGCCTTGGCGATGTCACCGAGGGCAATGCAGGCGAGCGGAGCGATGTAGGTCGCCGCGTCGCTCTCGGCGACTTCGGTGAGCGTGGTGACGGCATCGGCAGTGTGCCCTTGTTCCAGAAGCCTCAGCCCAAGACTGACCTTGGCGGTGGCGATGGACGGGTGCTCGGGGTGTTGGCTGATGAAGTTTTCGAGGGTTTCGATCGATTCAGGCTGGGAGTCCGCCCATTGGAGGTCGGCAAGCAGGAGGTGGGCGCTTGCGGCGGCATTGCTCTGGGGCCATTGCTGGATTATTTCCTGATAGTCGCTGGCTTTTTCGGCTTCAAGCAGTGCGGCACCGGCTTTTTGGGCTTCCGCTTCGGCGAGGCCGTCATAGACGACATAGGCGATGACGCCGAGTGCGATGAGGATGACTCCGATCACGAGCTTTTTGGTATGGGCGTCCAGGAACTGGTCGAGCTTGCTCGGACCATGATCGATTTCTGCGATCGGGGCGGGGGCGCTTGAGGGGGATGATGATGATTCGGCCATGGTAAGAAGATTTCGGGCGGTTGATAGCCGAGGAAAGTGGGGATGGCAATGGAATTTAGTATTTATCATTGGACGTTTATCAATTACACCCCGTGGCGTGCAAGAGTCAGACCAAAATACAGACTGTCGTTTATCGCTGGAAGCCGCCCGTCTCTATGGGATTCTCGACAGGGGATACGTGGCTGAAGAATCTATGATGGAGGTGGCGGAGGCACTGTTGAAAGGCGGGGTGGGCGTGCTTCAGCTGAGGGCAAAGGGTTGTGACGAAAACGGGGTTCGGAGGCTTCTGGAGGAAGTGGCTCCCGGGCTCGTGCCGATGTGCCGCCAGTACGGCGTGCCGTTTATCGTGAATGATTTTCCCGCGGTGGCCGTGGCCGTGGGCGCAGACGGTGTGCATATCGGTCAGGACGACGGGAGCCTGGCGCGGGTGAGGTCGGTTGTCGGAGACAGGATGATTGTCGGGCGCTCGACGCATTCGCCCGCGCAGGCGAGGGCGGCCCTTGATGAGGGATTCGACTACATCGGTTTTGGCCCGCTGTTTCCAACGCCCACAAAAAAAGGGCGCCCCGGCATCGGTTTGGAAAATGTCGCCGGGGTGCAACAGCTGGTCGGCTCCCGGATACCGGTGTTCTGTATCGGCGGCATTAAGCCGGACAATCTGGAATTGGTGCTTGCCTCGGGTGCCCGCCGCGTGGTCATTGTCTCCGCGCTGCTGCAGGCCGATGATATCACCGCTTCGACACGTGCAGTCGTCTCCATACTCAGCTGATCATCGATTTGCCCTTCATCGCAATCATCCATTTTACCATTATTCATTCATCCATTTAAATCATGTCCATTATCATCGGCGGAACGATCGCCATCGACAACGTTTCCACGCCCAGTGCCGCGGCGGAAAACCTGCTGGGCGGCTCGGCAGCCTACGCCTCGCTGGCGGCGAGCTATTTTTGCCAGTCCGCGCACCTCGTCGGTGTCGTCGGCCATGACTTCCCCGAGGAACATCTGACCATGCTGGAAAGCCACGGCGTGACCCTGACCGGGGTGGAACGATCCGACGGGGAATCGTTCACCTGGAGTGGCGAGTACCATGAAAACATGAACGACCGCACGACCCACCGCGTCGGGCTGAATGTGCTCGAGGACTGGGAGGTAGCCATCCCCGGCGAAATTGCGGCTAGCCGGATCGTGGTGCCGGCGAACATGTCACCGGACAACCAGATCCAGATGCTCGACCAGTGTGCCGCCGCCGAGCAGTTTGTGGTCGCGGACACGATGGATCTTTGGATCGAGATCGCGAACGAGCGTCTGCACGAGGTGATGCAGCGCATTGACCTTCTGGTCATCAACGAAGGGGAGGCGCGCGAGTTCGCCGGGACGACGAACCTGATTCTCGCCGGTGAGAAGCTTTTGCAGAAAGGCCCGACTTATGTGGTCATCAAACTTGGCGAGTTTGGCGCGATCCTGTTTGGCCCCGATCAGTCGATCTTCCGCTTTCATGCCTGGCCGCTGCGCGATATTATCGACCCCACAGGCGCCGGTGATACTTTCCTGGGGGCGATGGCCGGGTATCTCGCGTCGCTCGGCGGGGTCGACTTTTCCTTCGCGCAGATCCGGGACGCCATCCTGCGGGGGTCCATCCTGGCAAGCTTCACCTGCGAGGACTTCTCCACGCGCCGACTCGAAACGGTCACTCCGAAGGAGATCCGGCAGCGACTGGATGGCTTGAGGGCGATGAGCCACTGGCACGCTTAAGCCTCAGTCCGGCAGCTCGCGCAGTCAATGAGCTCGCGGCGCGACTGGAAGGTTTCCGGATCAACGTGCTTTGTGGCATGCGCGCTGCCTGTATTTTGTCGGTTTTTTGAGCTGTGGAGAGGAATATTTTCTGGTTTTCCACATTGACATTCGAGATGCATGATTGCAAACTGACCTTAATTGACAGCGTGGATTGTCGCAGCCTGCCTGTGCGGTCGACCAACCTTGTCGTTTGTATCTATCCTGATCAAATGACAGCGAGACAATTGAGAGACTAACAAAAATAACAAGACAGTTGACTCCGGCATCAATCAGCCCGAGGCTCGAGCGTCAGCCATCAACAGCGACAATTGTATCAACCAAAGTAAAGCAACACCATGAAACACATCACGATCACCACCTTGGCAGCTATGCTGCTCGGCACAACCGGCGCATTTGCGGCCGAGTCAGCAGCCTACACAAAACCTTCCGGATTTGTGACTCACACGCTGAAGGCCGGGCAGTTTAACCTTATCGGACTTACGCTGCATGAGCCGATTGCTGTTTCAGGAGCCTTCGAAACGGTTTCCGGCACAACGCTCACGGATAGCGATGTGGACTTTACAACTGCGCTCACCGCGGGCAAGACCTATATCCTGGAGGTCACATCTGGCGAGTTGGTGGGAACCATTCAAGTCATAAATGAACCATGGACTGCGAATACCATTACAACTCCTGATGATATCACAGCTACTCAAGATGGGGGAGGTCAGCCATTATTGGCTTTGAAGGCTGGTGATACATACCAGTTGCGGGCTGCCGCCAGCCTCCAACAGGTATTGGGAGATCCGGCAGTGATTAAAGGAAGCGGAGCCGTGGGAAGTGCAGACGTTGTATGGGTTCCAGATGGAACGGGCGGTTTCGTGCGCTATTTCTACAAGGAGGCATTGGGTGGCGGAGCTACGTGGTATAATGCGTCGACTAATACGGCCGTGACCGGTGATATCCCCCTAATTTATGCGGATGCGATCATGGTGCAGTTGAAAAGCTCGTCTCCGGAAGTTAACCTGGTTGTCACCGGTTCGGTGAAGACGGGCAGAGTTTCCCTTGCAGTTTTTAATGGCTTCAATCTATTGAGCAATG
>JBFERY010000143.1:0-4547 GCA_041548785.1 Oceaniferula sp. | reverse complement strand
TGATAGAGCTGAATGGCCTTGACTTTGTCGACCTTCCCGATAGCCTCATCCTCGTAGAAAGCGCCAAGCTCAAACATGGCGCGGGCGCTCCCTTGATCCACTGCTTTTTTGAATAACTGCTCGGCTTTCGCCAAATCTTTCTTTACGACGACTCCCTCTTTATACCAGATTCCAAGCTCGGCTTGGGCATCGGGCGAGTTGTTATCAGCGGCCTTGGTATACCATCCCAGTGCATTCCGCTGATCGATGTCCACTCCACGTCCCAGGGCATAGGCTACTCCCATGTTGTGCTGAGCCGCCATGTCGCCCTGATTCGCAGCCATACGGAACCACTCGGTCGACGCTGCATCATTTTGCCCCACCCCCTTACCATTGAGGTAGGTTAAGCCCAATTGATATTGAGCACTCGCATCCCCCGCCTCGGCAAGCTTGACCAAGTTTAAAAACTCAGTATCCCCCATCTCCATGGAGTCGCCACTGCGGTCGACCGAGGTGAGTACGCGGAACTTGGCACTGGCGGAAAGACTGAAGCTCCACGCTGCGTTTGCGCCGGTCACCTCGACCTTTCCGCGCAATGCGGGAAGATTCCATGTCCCCATGCCATTTGCAAAGGCCGCTGCGTCCACAGTATAATCGGAGGCGAATTGTTTTAAGGCACCCCTGACATCAGCATCAGAGATTCTCGTAAAATCAGGCACAAATTTCATCTGGGAAAAATGACCTAGCCCGGACAATTGCACCGGTTTTTGTGCGGCGGTCAAATCCCAGGTCAGTTGTTCTCCTACCTTTAGCTTGAAGCTTAATTCCTCCATATAGGGAATGGTGAGCACAGCGGGCATGGGAAAAATTTCTCCCGGAGGCAAGGTGATGCTGATCTTACCATTTTCATCCCGAACGTTCCAATCGACGGAAGGATCCTCGGCATGGAGGTGCTTTTTCAGCATGGCCGTGGACAGTTGCAAAGGCTGACCATTAAATGACACCTGGGGTGAGATCTCGATAAATGCTCGGGGCGCCAGCTTCAGGGTTTTGCGATATCTCCTGCGATCATTACCAGCGTCGACAAAGTCGGCCAATTTGAGTTCCAAGGCGGGCATGGTGTAACCTGTGGCAATCAGGTTCAGCTTGATCGGCCAGCGCTGGGCATCGTCGAACAAATCGGCAGGGATGTTCTTCCCCTCTGCCTTGCCGTCACGAATGACAATGGGATTGAGCGCTTGCCCTTGGTGATCGACGAGAGAAAAGCTGGCGTCGCTGGGCAGTTGGACTCCGTCCATCACGACATCGGAAAACTGCAGGGTCACCGGGTCGTCGACGATGATCACGGGAACTGCAGCGCCCCCACCGCTTTTCCTGTTCCGTTTCGGCTGATCATCTTCACCAAGGAGCCAATAGCCAAGACCTCCCATCAGTGCCAAACAAAGGGCAACGGATGTCGAGACGATCACCCACTTGGTTTTGCTCTGCGATGGTTTTTTTTCCGTGCCGGCAATGGGTTCTGCCGTTGATGGCTGCTTTACCGGTCCCGCTTGTCCGGATGGCTTGGCTGACGGGGATTTTACCGTGGAAATCGTACGGGGGACAGCGACCTTGGGGGCTGCTGTCGTCGCCGCCACCGGTTCGGCGGCTTGGCCGAGGGGCACATGTGCCGCCGACTGACCCGCCTTGCCTTCTTTGGCGGGTGTTGGGGACTTGGCCGCTTTCCGGGGTGGGCTGACCGGCGCCGGCAGGCTTGACACCAGCGAGCTCATCGATGCGTGGGTGCGGGTGACGGAATCCTTCAGCGCATCCTTGGCGGAGAGGGTGGCGTCAAGAACCCCGGTGCCCCACTCCACGCCTTCGAGTTCACAAAGATGCATGAGCAGATGCATGGCGGATTCCGGCGTCTCCCTAGCCGCGATCACCTCACTCAGGTAGCGGTTGGATTCCTCTGAAATGTTCGAGGTCGAAACATGGGCGGCCGGGCTGAGGTAGGCTGACTGCTTGACCGACATCCCTGAAATCGAGCGATAGAGCAGGCCGCCGAAGCGGGCAATCGGGTTGGTTGCGAGGTCGTCGCTGTCCAGGGTCACCATCGCCTCTTCAATATCAATGGCATCGACCAGTTTAGGCAAAATGGCGACTTCGATATTCTCGACATAGTCTTCGCCGGCGGTTTTTTTCTTTTGGAAATAAGTATGCCATTCATCGGATGACCGGGGTCCATCAGCGGCATTGACACGCAAGCCCAGCAAGACATCCCCCACTTCCAACTCAACCCCCGGAATGTCTCGCGCAATGGATTCATCCACGGCAGTGCCAATTTGTTGAAGCACCGGCAGGTGGTCTTGCAGGTTCAGATGCCCGACAACTTGCAGCAGGCACTGGAAGTCACCCGTGGGAAACGGAGGACTTACATAAGCAGTTTCATCAGCCAACAAACCCTTCTGATAGAAACCATTGAGAAGTTGGGTGCCGGTATTGAGTATTTTATCGGCATGCTTACAGACGGATTCCAAAAACGGCGATTCGCTGTCGGGCACAAACAGCGTGGTTCCGGGAACACCCGGGATAATTCCCATGCAGGTGTAGTAGGTGCCGTAAGAAAACTTTTTCAGCTGTTCATGAATCTCCCATATCTCCGCCCAGTCGCCTGCCGCTGCCAGTTCCGCCACGGCTGGCAGGCTATCGCGGGTCGGACTGATCTGCGCTTGAACCCCGACAACCTCACCCTCTTCGAGACCAACCGCCAGTTCCTGATTGCGATTGGAATTAAGCGCCTCAAGCACTTCCCCGGCAGAGGCATAACGGTCTTCTTTGTTTTTGCTCAGAAGCTTACACAGTATCTGACGCCCCGCATCATCAAGATCAGCCGGAAGCATGGCATCGTAGCTGTCGGACCCAAGGCGCTGGTGGACAAGTTCGGCGGTGGAAATAGTCCCGAATGGCGAACTGCCCACAAGGAGATACCAGAGAGTCACCCCCAACGAAAAGAGATCGCTTCGTTCATCAAGGTCCTCCTCCCTGAGTTGCTCGGGAGAGGCCGTGAGGGGGTTGCCCATAAAAGCCCCCTCCTGAGTGAGCATCACGTTGGTCGATGCCGACTCATGGTGATCGAGCACTTTCACCAAGCCGAAATCAATGAGGCGGAGGCTCACCGTACCGTCGTCATCCGCCAGCATAATATTGGACGGCTTTAAGTCCCGGTGGAGCAAGCCCCTCTCGTGAGCCATCCCCAGGGCTGGCAAAATCTGTTGCGCAAGCTCTTTGACGACGCTCCACGGCTGCCCGCCCCTCGAGGCACTGAACTCCTCCAGATCGCCGCCGGCGCAGTAGGTCATTGCGTAGTAGAAAACGCCATCGGCCTCGCCAAAATCATAAATCCTCGCGATATGCGGGTGATCGAGTGACGCCGCCGCTTGGGCCTCTTGCAAAAATCTCCTTTTGGCATCGTTATTGCGCATCAGGTTATCGTTGATCACCTTGAGTGCACATACCCGGCCCAGATGTTTATGCTCGGCCTTGTAGGTAGTGCCATAGCCTCCTTTCCCCAGCATCCAAAGCGTCTGGTCCCCCTTGTGAAGCACCCTGTAATTGCCAAGCTCTAAATCCCCCGAATCGCTGCTCATCTCATCTTATCTATTGATACGTTTCAAATTAGGTAGATTCCGTCACTAGTGAAAGAAAAAAGCAGGGTGATATCCTCACCCTGCCTTGCTCTAAGGAATACGAACAAACCCTGCCCGCTAACGGGTGGTCGCCCTGCACGCCTCCGCGCAGTCGCGGCTCCCCGAATCAGTGCGCGAGGAACCTGCACCGTATTTCACCGGAGTCGTGGACGGCTTGGGTTTGTAGTAAATGGTACGTTGCGTGTAGTAGACCTGAGGTGGAGGAGGAGGTTGGCATGCCCCCACCACGAAACAAATAGCTGAAGCAACAAGTAGTGTTTTCATGATATTGCTAGAAATATTGTTAGGTTTCGATTACTGGTTGTGTGGCGGATTGATTGCCCGCAAAGGCAACAAACACTTGTCAATTAGCGCATTAATTGGCTGACTCGACAGCCCTGAATGACTCGGGACCGCTGGGTTTAGGCTTGGGCTTGGGTGTGGGTTTCACCACCCTGGTTTCGTGGATTACAATGGGTGCTGGCTGGGCACATGAAGCCACCACAAACATGGGTAAGGCGGCACAAAGGGTCATAGTTATAATTTTCATTGTGATTAGATTGTTGGATTATTAGGGATTTTCAGGAATTGGGATGATTGGTTCGATAGGTTGTTGGTCAGTTGGCCCGATGGAACAAGCGAGCCCCCCCGATCAATCGCTAGGGTTTGCTAACTTCGGCAGGCGCTTCACCTGGTGCTACGGGATCGATACGTGGGCCACCACCGCGGCGACCGATAATGACCGACCACGCCCCGAGGCCCTGGGCCCGTGCGACATGGAGGATGACCTTGACGGTTCCCGTGTAGGATGAGCGAAACCTCACACCGGCGCGCGAGCTCGAGCGTCTGTCTTTGAGAATAAGACCATTGGACTCATCGTAGACGTAGATGTCCAGATCG
>JBFERY010000142.1:0-4567 GCA_041548785.1 Oceaniferula sp. | reverse complement strand
TCGACTGTCTGTCTCTTGCGTGCCCTCCGTGGAGCGGCGGGCGGAACCTACTCGAAATCCGTTTCAGGTCAACACCTTTCGGCATTAAATTTCGATCTTTTTTCACCCCGCCTCACAACCCCCTGATTTTCAAGGATCAGGCATGGGCCGACCTGCGGCAGCGGCGGCAAATAAAGATGCTTTGGAAAGCGTGATTTCCCAGTGTGATGCAGTTTTGTGTCAGTTTAGCCACGTCGATGGACGGGAATACCGGCCTGGCTGGCCTGTTTCCCGTCTAGCGTGAACAGGTCAAGCGTAGCATGACGCATGCCAAAGTTCGTTTTACCTAGACAGTCGGTCTATCCTGGTATGTTTTTGGGTCGGTTTGATCAACAACCGACTACCCACCATGAAACAACAACATCTACTTAGAGGTGCCGGACTGGCATCGCTGATCGCTGGAGCGATTGCCCTTGGCAGTTGCACGAAGAAGGAAGAAACCGAGCAAGTCCTGCGCTTTTCCGCCATCCCTGACCAGGACACCACCGCGCAGGCCGAGCGCTATGCCCCTGCGGTCAAATGGCTCTCCCGGGAGCTCGGCATCAAAGTGGAGTTTGTCCCCTCCAGTGACTACGCTGCATCCGTGGATCAATTCGGGACCGGCGACATCCAGCTCGCGTGGTTTGGCGGGGTCAGCGGCGTGCAGGCACGCAACGATGTCCCCGGCTCGCGCGCCATCGTGTCAGGAGAGAAAGACCTGCAGTTCAAATCCTATTTCATCGCCAATGCGTCGACCGGGCTGAGCAAGTCCGATGCATTCCCCCAGGGAACCAAAGGCCTTACGTTTACCTTTGGCAGTCCGGGGTCGACCTCCGGATGCATCATGCCCGCCCATTTCATTGTAACCAACACGACCCAAGGCCCGCTTGACTATTTCAGCAAGGTTGGCTTCTCGGGATCGCACGATAAGACGGCATTCCAGGTGCAGGACGGCACATATCAGGCGGGGGCGATGAACTACAGCACCTACGACCGCTTGGTCAAGGAAGGTAAAATCGACCCTGACAAGTGCCGTGTTATCTGGGAAACACCTCCGTATGCCGATTACAACTTCACAGCCCGGGGTGATCTGGACGAGACCTTTGGCGAAGGTTTCACCGACCGCTTGCAGGCCGCCCTGGTCGGCTGCACCGACCCCGCCGTGCTGAAGGCGTTTGACCGGGATAAGTTCGTCCCAGTGGACAACTCCACCTTCCAGGGCATCGCCGATGTCATGAAGAGTGTGAAGTTGAAATAATCCGCTCGTTTCAATCTCATACAGGCCGGGGTGATTGCATTGCCCTGGCCTGTATTTGTGTTTACCCTCCCCCTCCGATGTCACTGTACCTGACCCATATTTCGCACTCGTTCGGAGCGACCGAGGCGCTCCATGACATTTCGCTCGAAATCGAAACGGGTGAGCAGGTCGCCCTGATCGGCCCGTCGGGCTGCGGGAAAACCACCCTGCTTCGGCTGATGGGCACGCAGATTGCGCCGAGCTCGGGTACCATCACCCAGCTGGGCCAAACACCCAGCGAACTTGCCCCCGGAGATTTGAAAAAACTGCGCACCCGCATCGCCATGATCCCGCAGCACCTCGGGCTGGTTCCCAACGTGCGCGTCTTGCGCAATGTGCTCAATGGCGGACTGGGGAAAATGTCCCTCGCGCAAACAGCCCGACAAATGGTCTGGCCCAAGTCGGAGGAAACCCGCCGGGTCTACAACCTGCTAGAACGCGCCGGCATCCGTGAAAAGATCTACGATCGCACCGACAGCCTTTCCGGCGGCCAGCAACAACGTGTTGCCGTGGCGCGGGCACTCTATCAGGAGCCCGCTATTTTACTTGCCGACGAACCCGTGTCCGCGATCGATCCCGCACGCGCGCGGGACACGATCCAGCTCCTGACCCGACTTTCAAAGGAGGAGGGCATCACCCTGGTTGTGTCGCTGCACAATCTGGAACTGGCCAGGGAGTTCTTCCCCCGGCTCATTGGCTTGCGTGACGGCCGCATGGTCTTTGACAGTGCCCCGTCCGAGTTAAGCGACCGGGACTGCCGCAAACTCTATCAACTCGACCAGCCCGGCCATGGATAAGCTGTCCGGCAGACCGAGTCTCAGGGGAAACGGCCGGAAACTGACCGTGCTTGCCCTGCTGTTTCTGCTGGCTGTGTGTGCGTGGATTTTAGGCCCCATGCCGGAGCGGCCGCCCGGCAGCAGCGAAGGGTTTTTCAGTGCCGCCCTGCATCCCACGCTCACTGACCAGAGCCAGAGCCTGCCGGACGACGCCACCCCCTTCTCGACCCGTATTCTGCGGGAGATGGGAACCACGCTCCGTTACGCGCTCATCGCCATGAGCATGGCGGTTCCCGCCGGTCTGTTTCTGGGTTTTTTCGCCTCCACGACCTGGTGGCCCGAGGGGGCGCAGGGACGTCTCATGCGGATGCTGCTGCATCCGTTGCACATCGCGGTAAGGCTCCTGATCACCTTGATGCGTTCGATCCACGAACTGATCTGGGCGATTTTCTTCCTGGCGGCGCTGGGTCACGAACCCATCACCGCCTGTGTCGCGCTGGCGCTGCCGTTCACGGGCACGCTCGCCAAGGTGTTTTCCGAGCTGATTGACGAACAATCGACCCAGGCACGCGACCACCTCACTGCCTCCGGGGCGAGCCCGCTCCAAGCCTTTCTAACAACTCTGATTCCGCAGGCACTGCCTGACATGGCGACGTACACGCTGTATCGGTTCGAGTGCGCGCTACGCTCCTCGGCGGTGCTGGGTTTCATTGGCGTCGAAACCATCGGCCTCTCGATTCGGCGGTCGTTTGAAAACAACTTCTACCGTGAACTTTGGACCGAGCTGTATCTGCTGCTGGCGGTGATCATGGTGGTGGATATTCTCGGGTCAAGACTGCGCAAGCGGCTCAATGCGATCCCCCCGCGCAAACGGCTCGTCGAGCTGGCGGGATCAGCAGCAGAGAACATCAAGAGGCTCAAGCGCACGGCACCGCGATGGAAGATGACACGCGTGCTGTTCTGGTCGACCGCCCTGTTGACCTTGCTTGCCTGGTTTCCCGCCCTTGTGCACATCGACACCGAATCCCTGACGCGGGAAGCGGGGCAGCTGGATCGGGCGGCCCGACTCACCCATTTCGTCAGCCAGATAACCCCTCAGCCGGTGCGGGAAAGCGGGCTGTGGGGTGATGCCGTGCCCTGGGCGGGTGAGCTGTGGCATGCGAACGGCCGCGAAGCCCTCACCAACACGCTGGCGCTGGCCACGGCGGCCATCATCATTTCCGCGCTGGCCGCATGGTTGCTGCTGCCGTGGGCCAGCCGTGCCCTCGCCAGCGCCCGGCCGCTGGGTATCTTTAGCGGCCGCGCAAGCAGGCTCAGGGATCTGGCATGGCGACTGTGTGGCCTGGTCACACGGGTATTTTTCATCGTTAGCCGGGCGATCCCTGAATACATCTACGCCTATCTTTTGATCGGGCTGTTAGGAATCAGCGCCTGGCCGTTGGTCCTTGCGCTTGCGTTGCATAATTTCGGTATTCTGGGCCGGCTTTGGGGTGAGGTGATTGAGAATCAGCCACCGGCCTCGGCGCGCCAGTTGATACATACGGGGTCGGGTCGGCTGCAGTGTTATTTTGCCAATTACGTGCCGGTGTCGTTCAATCGTTTTCTAATGTATCTCTTTTACCGCTGGGAAACCTGCGTGCGGGAAGCCACGATCCTTGGCATGCTCGGGTTTGCCTCGCTCGGGCTCCAGATCCATCTGGCCCGCAATTTGTTCCGGGCCTATGACGCGATGCTGTTTTATGTCCTGCTAGGGGCGGCTGTCATCTTCCTGGGTGATCTCGTTTCCTTCTTCCTGAGGCGGGCTCTCACGAAGGCTTGATGTTGCCGGTGAAACTGTGGATGGGGTAAGTCGATGTGCGGGGTGCATGTTTTACCCAGTGGCCACCTCGCCATCGGTGTTTACAGCGCCTACAAAAAGGGTGGCGAAGCCGGGCTGTTTGGAATCACGCGCGACAAGAAGTTCGTCTGGTGCTATTCCAACCCGAAGTCTGACGGCAGTATGATGAGCATCCAGATGCTGGATCAAGCGGGCAAGCCGCTGCCCGGCAGAACCGTGCGTGAGAGCCCGCTACCTCCAGTCCGGATTCTGATCCTGGTCCTGGTCGATGCGATCGGCAAGGTTGCGCGCCTTCACCCGGTGATCGCGCTTGGCACGGCGCTCGGAGAGCTGGCGGAGCTTCTTCTGGCGCTGCTTCAGTTTTTCAATCTCCTCGTCAAGCTTGAGGTAGCTTTCGTAGCGGCCCTCCTCGAGGTCACCGCTTTCCACCGCGGCCCGGATGGCGCAGCCCGCGTCGTTGCCGTGTTTGCAGTCGTGGAACCGGCACTGGCCCGCCAACTCCTCGACATCGAGAAAACTTTCGCGCAAGGTCTGTTCATCGGTCCACATCTGGATCTCGCGCATCCCGGGGTTATCGATCAGGATGCCCCCGTCATCGAGCAGGATAAGTTCGCGGGCCGTGGTGGTGTGGCGGCCTTT
>JBFERY010000141.1:0-4783 GCA_041548785.1 Oceaniferula sp. | reverse complement strand
GCGCTTTCTGATTCTCCCCACTTACCCACCAGGCATAACTCCCCGTTTCATTGATCGGGGTCGGAGCGACGTGCACCTGCCGGAGATCATCATCAGCGAGGCTGCCTGACGAAACCATGGGAATGAAGTCCTCGGGGGGCGTGCTCGCGACCAGTTCACCAACGGCACTGGGACGCATGACCTGCTCGCTGCCACCTGAAACCAACCAGCGCAGGAAGCGTCCATTTGCATCGTCAGCCTGGGCCTTGTCTTTCCACTCGTAATTCGGCTTGGTCGGCCGCCCAATCAAATCACCCTCTTGCTCATGATCGCTGCCCTCCCAGCTGCGCCAGACACCGGTGAGTGGTGGGTTATTCGCATCGAGGATGTCGGCCGGTGCGGTGATCCGCGTGTCCGGCCCCGCATATTTCTGCAGTTCACCCAGAGCCATCATCAACGCCATCCGTGCGTTTGCCTGGGCTTCGACCATCGCCCTGCCATTCTGGCTGGAGCGCAGTTCGATGGTACTCAGACTCAGCATCGCCAGAGCGATCATCACGAGCAGGACCATGATAGAAATGGTGGCGATCAAGGCAAACCCTTGCGCAGCGCGAAATTTCAAGGAGACCGATGCAGAAGGTCTCGAGGCGGGGTATGATAAGCGAATTTTCATAACAGCAAGAAAATCAATGACTCAAGATAGAAACACAATGTAACTACGCGTATGAGTAGCTTTCCTACCCCCTTATGTCAAATTCAATGTGCGCTTTTCTCCTCCATGCCACCACCTCCCCTCAATAATCTTCCCGTCACGGAAAAGGGCTTCCCGAATGGGGAAGCCCTTTCCACATCACGCTGGCATGCGTTGCAGATTCGATGCTGAGCGGCCTAGAGCCCGGCCTCAGCCTTGGCTGATTTGATAGCGCGCTTGCGCTCATTGGGATCGAGGATACGCTTGCGCAGGCGCAGGTGGCTCGGCGTGGCCTCAAGCAACTCGTCATTGGCGATATATTCGATGGCGCGCTCGAGTGACATCCGAATCGCCGGCGAAAGGCCTACGGTAATGCCCTTGGTCGCGGACCGGTGGTTGGTCAGGCTCTTTGCCTTCACCGGGTTGACCGGAAGATCATCCTTGCGCGGGTTTTCACCAATGATCTGGCCCTCGTAAACCTCGTCCCCAGGGGCGACAAACAATTTGCCCCGCTCCTCCAGGGGGAGCAGCGAATAGGCCATTGCCGTTCCCGTGGTCATGCTGACCAGGGTTCCGGTATTACGGGTAACGATTTCCCCACAGTGCGGCGCGTACTCCTTGAAAAGGTGGGACATCACGCCGTGGCCACTGGTCAGGTTGAGCAACTCGAATTCGAAGCCGATCAAGCCGCGTGTGGAGATGGTCGCCTCGATCGTGGCACCATGGGCATTGGTTCCCATGTCCTCAATCCGCGCGCGGCGGTTGGCGAGGGTTTTCATCACACCACCCGTGTGTTCCTCGGGCACTTCCACAAAAAGTGTTTCAAAAGGCTCCTCGACACCTCCGTTCTCACCCTTGTGGGTGATCACCATCGGCCGGGATACCAGCATCTCGTAGCCTTCGCGGCGCATGGTCTCGACCAGAACCGAGATCTGCATCGCCCCACGGGCAGCAACCTCAAAAACGCCGGCCTGATCAGTATCGGATACCTCGATGGAAACATTCGTCTTCACCTCGCGGTGCAGTCGGTCACGGATCGCGCGCGAGGTGACGTGCTTGCCTTCGCGACCACCGTACGGACCATCGTTGATGGAGAACTGCATCTGGATGGTAGGAGGGTCAATGGAAACAAAGGGCAAGGCCTCGGCCTCGGGATCGGCCGAGAGTGTCTCGCCAATATCGATGTCCTCAAATCCGGCGACACCAACAATGTTGCCGGCCACACCTTCAGCGGATTCCTGATTGGAAAGACTGCTGTATTCGAAAACCTTGGTCACCTTGCCGCGCACCTGGCCGCCGTCCTTGCGAAGAAGAAAGATGCTGTCCCCTTTTTTGACCGAACCCGACTGCACTTTGCCGAGCGCCACACGGCCCACGTAGTCGTCCCAGGAAATGTTCGACGCCAGCATTTTGAAGGGCGCATCGGGATCGGAATCCGGCGCGGAGACATGCTCAACAATCGTTTCCAGCAAGGGGGTCACATCCTTGTGCTCGTCATCCAGTGACTTGATGAAAAAGCCATTCTTGGCCGATCCATAGACAAAGGGCGCTTCAAATTGCTCCTCGTTCGCCTCAAGCTCCAGAAAGAGCTCGAGCACACGATCATGCACGGTCACAGGGTCACTGTGCTCACGATCGATTTTATTCACCACCACAATGGGCGTCAGTCCCTGCTGCAGGGCCTTTCTGAGCACAAAGCGTGTCTGTGCCTGCGGGCCATCATGGGCATCCACCAGCAGCAGCACACCATCCACCATCTTCATCACGCGCTCCACCTCCCCGCCGAAATCGGCGTGGCCGGGGGTATCGACGATGTTGATCGTGTAGTCGCCCCACTTCACCGAAGTATTTTTCGCCTTGATGGTAATCCCCTTTTCCCGCTCAAGATCCATCGAATCCATCGCGCGCTCGCCGGCCAGTTGGTGATCACCGTAGGCACCACCCGCCTTGAGCAGTTCGTCCACGAGGGTCGTCTTGCCATGGTCAACGTGGGCAATAATGGCAATGTTTCTGATTTTATTCGTCATGGCTTAAAAAAGGATGGGGTGTGGATCGGTGGCCGTCCGCGGATGGTCATCTGGCGCACAGGGGCGCGGAGACTCCTTCATTTTGAGGAAATTGCAACCACAATAACGCGATGCAAGTATTCTTATTCACACACCCCGATCCACGCCGAACTAGGAAAGAACCTTCGCAGCGGCGTCCAGGTCGCATCCGCGCTCCAAGGAGAACAAAGCATGCCCCTGCTCCAGCCGGCCGTAGACCAGCGTCACATCATCCAGCTCCACCGTCAACCGGTTTACCGTCCGGTCCGCGTCCGCGATTTGTCGCGCGCAGCCGACAAATATTTGCGTGGCGCGGCCCGCGGCCTCGTCACTAAGGAACGATTCGTTGTGAATGACCCCGCCGTCATCACCGCACACTGAAAACCCGAGAAGATCTCCCGTGTCGTAGAGCGGCTTTACCAATTCCCTGATCTGATCCATCACATCCGTGCTATTCATTCATCAAAATCGAGTCCACACAGTCGCGCAAACTCTCCTGGTTCGGTTCAAGCATCACACAATCAACATCCATCACCCCGGGCTCCTCGGTCTCCCGGACCCCCACCACCAGCGTCATTTCAGACTCCTCGCTGACAACCTGCATCGGCCCGGAATTCTCAAACACCTCGTTCAACGGCCCGAACGCCTGCGCAAAAAAACCCGCATTCCCCGCAAGGAACTCGCCCTCGGCCTCTCTAATACTATCCGTTTCGGTCGACATCCTTATTTCAAGCTATCTACTAATTCCCTCGCTCCCGTGATCAACTTCAACGCCGCCGCGGCCTCCATGTCGGATTTTTCCAAGCGAAGCGCATTATGCTCCGGCAATCCCGCCTCGCGGATTTTCCTGCAGGCCGTTGCAACGTCATAATCCACCCGGCACATCTCCACAACCCGCGCCGTCGTATCATAAAGCGCATACTGCGCCCGCTTGTCATTACCGCGCGGCTGACCCACCGATCCCACGTTGACAAAATACTGGTAATCCGCCTCCAACTCAATCCTCTCAAAACCCTTGTGCGTCTTTCTCTCCTTCGTGGAATAATACATCGGGTGATGGGTGTGCCCGAAAAAACACAGCGCGGTCTGCTGAAAATGAAAATGAAGGATCGCCTCGGTCGCATTCACCACGTAATTCCACGCCTCGGGCTCATGCATACTCGCATGCACAATCTCAAACGGCCCCACCCGCCGCTGCATCGGCAACTGTGCCAACCACTGACGCTGGTCAGGCCGGATCTGTTGCCTCGTCCACTCCAGCGACTTCCGGGCCCTGCCATTGACGATTTCGGGAATCTCATCCGCCACCGTGTACGCATCATGATTCCCCATCACCACCGGGCAGCCGAGCTCCCGGATGAGATCGACACACTCACCCGGATTGGCATTGTAACCCACCACATCCCCAAGACAGATAAAACGCTTCACCCCACGCGCCCGCGCATCCTCCAGGACACGGGTCAGCGCCTCGAGGTTGGCATGGATGTCGGATAAGACGGCGTATTTCATGAAGGGTGGCCGCAACACCGAACCATTCCGCCGACAGCGTCAGCAAGACCAGAAAAGCGTGCGCAGAAGGAAGCTTATCAAAAATAAGCTTTCAGGAAAGCTTAAATTTCGCGCCCAAGCCCCAGGCGGGCCGTGCTAGGGATTTTTTAAACAGAATTAACAGAATTTCACAGAATGAGGCTTCTCAAGAACGGGAGCTGGAGAGGCCGAATGATCTCCGGAAGATAGCCCCGGTTCTGTCGAGCGCCGTCCTGTCTCGCCGATGCTTCTTTTTCATCCGGAAACAAAAACAGATTCCGCCGAATATCGGGGACAAAAGACAGGTGAGACAGCATCCCCTGAATGAAAAATCCGGCACCGGCACCAGGCAGGGATGAATGTCGACGACGCACAAACTTTAACTGGTCATCCCGTGCCCCGCCGCTTAAACAACGTCCATGGTGCAACCGCAAATTGATGGCATGGAGCTCCTTGGCCTCGTCGGCGAAGGATCCTGCGGCTCCGTCTTCATCGCCCGGGATGCCAAAGGAAGCCCCCCTACCCTGCCCGACACCCCGTG
>JBFERY010000140.1:0-4823 GCA_041548785.1 Oceaniferula sp. | reverse complement strand
ATTTATCAAGTTTCTATTAGCTGCATTTAAATCCATCTGAGCCTTTCCCAATTCTTCAGTAGCAGCAAGACACGCTGAACCACTTCTCGAAAATGCACATACGATCGTCACTTTTGTAATAGCGTTATTTCGAGCATCCTCTTTAGACCTAACATCCATCTTTACAGCATTATAAGCATCAAGTGCCAGATCATATGCTGCCCTTTGCATGCGTTCAATTCGCTTCGCGCCACGGTAGTCAATCATTGCAAAGTCGTATACCCGTAGAGCCGAATCATAAACACTTTTTTCGCTCTTGCAGCAATCGGGACAATCTGGACTTAGCCCGTATATGTCAAAACCGTTTACCCCGTCATTCCCGACGAAGCCATACAGATTGTATCCGCCATCTTCCTCAATCGGGTCTCTGGATGGCCACCTGCCAGTGACTGGGTCATAGTATCTGTATGCGTAGTAGTAGAGGCCGGTTTGTTGTGGGTGGGGGGGCATGTGGGCGGCGTAGGTGCATGTGCTGCGGGTGCGGGTGCTGGCCCGGCGGCGGGAAAGAGGGAGGGCGAGGGCTGCGATTGCCCATGGATACGGGGTTTTCAGGGGTGTCGGCGTGTTGTGCGGGGAGTGGACACAGGGGGTGGCGTAGCCGTAATGGAAGGTTCGGAATGTCGTGAGGGGCGTTTGGGTTACGGAGGCAATAGCGGGGGCGGCGTGGGTGCAGGTGTCTTTGCTGGTGTTGCCTGCTTCCGTGGTGTCGTAGGCGTGGGTGTCGTAGGCGCAGGTGTCGTTTGCCGGGTGGGTAGCGGCGGTCCGCCCTCCTGTTCTCGGAGATGACATGGTCGGGCAGAGGGTGCTGATGAGCAGCAGCAGCGAGAAGGCGGATATGGAGAGGACGGATGGCACTGGTTGCAGTGCTAACATAATCCGCTGGCTGCACAAGGGGAAAGTAAAAGGTGACAACGGGGTTGTCTGGCGGATCTGGAATCAGTTTGTCATGCGGGCAAGGGCTTCAACCATAAGCATGAAACGAGCCAACCCAAGCACCGTGACAAAGGCAAAAACACTTTCAGGTCAGGCCCGGCAGGCATCAAAATGCACAACCTAACAGAATTATCTTTCGTGTGTTTTGCGTATTTCGCGGTGGAAAATTCCTTAGCTTGATTGCCGTGACCCCATGCGAGGGGTAATTGGCGGCCGGGGTAAAAATTGGCGTGCATTTTCACGTGATTGGGGTTTCAAAGGAGGCATGAAAGCGCTTGTCAAATCCAAGGCCGAACCGGGCCTGTGGCTTGAGGATGTCCCGGAACCGGATGTCGGCCCGATGGACGTTCTCATCAAGGTCAACAAAACCTCCATCTGCGGCACCGATGTCCACATTTGGAACTGGGACAAGTGGGCGCAGAAAACCATCCCCGTGCCCATGACCGTGGGGCACGAGTACAGCGGCACCATCGCCGCCCTCGGCTCGGGGGTCACCGACTTTGAAATAGGCGAACGTGTCTCCGGTGAAGGCCACATCGTCTGCGGCCACTGCCGCAACTGCCTGGCGGGTCGACGCCACCTCTGCCCGAACACCATGGGTGTCGGCGTCAACCGCACCGGCGCCTTCGCCGAGTATCTCTCCATCCCCGCCCGCAACGCCTACAAGGTGGATGCCTCCATCCCCGAGGACATCGTCTCGACCTTCGATCCCCTCGGCAATGCCGTGCACACCGCGCTCTCGTGGGACATGGTCGCCGAGGACGTCCTGATCACCGGCGCCGGACCCATCGGCTGCATGGCCGCCGCTGTCGCCCAGTTCGCCGGCGCCGGGCATGTTGTCGTCACCGACGTCAACCCCTACCGGCTCGAACTTGCCAGCAAACTCGGTGCCACCCGTGTGGTTGATGTCTCCAGAGAATCCCTCGGCGATGTCAAAAAAGAACTGCGGATGAACGAGGGTTTTGATGTCTGCCTGGAAATGTCCGGCCACCCGAGCGGGCTCAACGACATCCTCACCCACTCCTCAAACGGAGCCAAGGTCTCGCTGCTCGGCATCTTCCCCGAACCCGTCTCCATCGATTGGGACAAGGTCATTTTCAAAGGCCTGGTCCTCAAGGGAATCTATGGCCGTGAAATGTTTGAGACCTGGTACAAAATGACCTCCATGATCCGCGCCGGTCTGGATATTTCCGCCGTGATCACCCACCGTTATCACTACAGCGAATTCACCGAGGCATTCGAAACCATGCTTTCAGGGCAGTCCGGCAAGGTGGTTCTCGATTGGACTTGAATATCACATCCCCCACCCTTTCATCATTCCACAAGCCATCTCGTCACCTTGAACACGACTCTGGAAAAAGCGGCCCACTCCATCGGCGTCCCGCACCACATCGAACGCCATATTTTCCTCTGCGCCGATCAGACCAAGGACAAGTGCTGCAAGCGTGAGGACAGCCTGATCTCGTGGAACTATCTCAAGAACCGGCTCAACGAGCTCGACCTCAGACCTGTCGGCAAGGTATTCCGCACCAAGGCGAACTGCCTGCGCGTCTGCACCCGGGGACCGATCGCGGTCGTTTACCCGGAGGGCGTCTGGTATCACTCATGCACACCCTATGTGCTGGAACGCATCATTAATGAGCACCTCGTCGGCGGCGTGGTGGTGGAGGAATTTCAGATCCCCTCCCCGTTGGACTAACAACCTTCGTCATACGGGCCGGACCCTGGGCCATCAGCCCCTGCGGAATCCCGCCCTGAGCTCGGCGATGCTGGTGGCTTTCAAAACGAGCACCAGCACGGCGTAGGCGGACATGCCGAGACCGATCAACAACCCGAGGGCGGTACATTGTTTCCAGAACGCCGCTACAAACCACGTCCCCAGCACCTGGTAACCGAGCCAGACGATGACACCCATCGCAACACTGGCCAAACCGATACGCAGCGACTTGGTCCAGAATAGCTTGCCGGGATGAACCAGACCTCTCAGTCCGCGTGCGAGCAAGGCGACATTCACCCAGGCGGCGACCGTGGTGGCGATGGCAATACCCACGTGCCCGAGCGGGCCGAAAAGAAGCAGACTAACAGCGACATTCACCACAACCGTGACTGCGGCCATCATCATCGGAGCGCGTGTGTTTTCCCGGGCAAAATACCCTGGCTGCAGCACCTTGATCAGCACGTAGCCAGGGAGGCCGAGGGCAAAACCGCGCAGTGCCATCCCCGTCTGATAGGCATCGTCCGGCGTAAATGCGCCACGCTGGAAAAGGACGGTAATAATCGGGATCGGGATCACCAGCATCGCCACTGCGGCAGGCAGGGTGATCAGCAAGCCCAGCTCCATGCCGCGCACCATGCTGCGGGATGCCCCCATGGCATCATCACGCCGCACAAGACGGGTCACCTCGGGCAACAGTACCACACCGAGCGCAATGCCGATCATGCCCAGCGGAAGCTGATAAACACGGTCCGAATAATACAGCCACGAGATTGCGCCCTGTTTAAACGAGGCGATGATCCCGCCTACCAGCAGGTTGATCTGCTGGATACCGGCAGCGAGAATCCCCGGCACCATCAGCAGGAAAAGCTTTCTCATCGAGCCATCGAAAACGGGCTTGTGGAACCTGACAGCATAGCCGTTTTTCCGGCAGGCACCAAACAGCATCACAAACTGCAGCAAGCCGGCAATCGCGACACACCAGGCGAGCACATGGGCCGGAACCTCCGACTTCATCCCCGCCACAAAAACACCCAGCCCCACCAGGAAGACGAGGTTAAGCAAGATGGGTGCCGCCGCCGGCACCCCGAAAATCCTAAACGTGTTCAACACCCCACTCAAATGAGCCACCAGGGCCATGAACAGCAGGTAACAAAACGTGATCTGGGAAAGGCGCACGGTCAGATCAAAGGTCTCCGGGTGATTGCGGTAGATCCTGAGCACCCGCCCACCCGCATCCGCCCCAGCGGCCGCTGACGGTTTCCGGACCATCTCACCTTCAAACCAGCCATAGCGGTGCCCCGCCGGAAGCCGCAACCGGGCTTGCCCGCCGGCACCGATCGTCCACGCCCCATCGATGACGTCCAAATGCACTATCGACTCCTTCGCTACCCGCCCTTCCCGCGCCGCCTTTTTCGTTTCCTGCTCCGCGTAGGCTGCGGCAACGTCTTGCACGCTGGCACGTTCGCCCCGCTCCCCGACTCCGAAAAACTGGCGCAACTTGAGCGGCTTCTCGACCACGAAATGGAGGTTCTCCAGGGCATAGTCGGGCGAAACACCCTCCCTCCCGTCGTCGGGCACGGTCAGGTAGACATCCCGCATGCCATCGACACGGACCGAGAAGGATTCGCGCAATGAACGGTTCTCACCGGGCCCGATCGGCATCTCGACCTTCGCCTTGAACCCGGGAACCACCGCCCCCATGATCCAGTGCATACAGGGGATGGCCACAAGGGTCAGCGCGACGAGTATCACCAGCAGCGTGGAAAACGCATTGGACGCAAACTTCATCGCCTCCGGCTCACCGTCCTTTTCCAACCTCCGACCAAACATCGGCACAAAGGCCGCGTTAAATGCCCCCTCGCCAAAAATCCGGCGGAACAGGTTGGGGAACCGGAACGCCGAGAAAAAAGCATCCCCGAACAAGCCCGCCCCGAGGTAACGGGCAATCAGAATGTCCCGCAGAAATCCCAGCACCCGGCTGATCGCCGTAAAGCCGGATACTTTCATGAAGGAGCGGAGCATGGGCAGGGATTAGTGGATATTGACCGGAGGGGGTAAGAGGGAGGGCGCCGCACGCCCGTCAACGCGCACTCGCACGCCGGAGCTTGTCCATGATGGCCACACCCAGACCGGT
>JBFERY010000139.1:0-4921 GCA_041548785.1 Oceaniferula sp. | reverse complement strand
CGCCAGCGCAGGTGACAAGCATGGCAAGAATTCGTAAGTTCATGTGCCACCATACAGCCCGGAATTCCGTTTTGATCAAGTTTATTGGGTCGGCATGGCCCGCGCCATCAAGGTCCCGACCCTGGGCTTCCGCTCGACGGGGATTTGCTGCTTCACCCCTATCCGCACCACCAAAGGGGTTGCTTTGGAAAAAGATGGCTGCCCCCTTCGAGAAAGAGTATGGCATCCAGACACGTTTAATGACACGTATCACAGCAGCAGCGCTGATGCGATCAACGCTGACCCATCCATTTCCCCGTCTATCCTATCCCATAACGACTCATGCATGCATCACATCTTCTCATCCTCCCCCTGTGTCTGGTCTCACTCTGTGCATCAGCAGCGCCCAAGCCCAACGTGGTGATGCTCATCACCGACGACCAGGGCTACGGCGACCTCGGCTGCACCGGCAACCCGGTCATCAAGACGCCACATATGGATGCACTGGCGGCAGAGTCATCACAGCTCAGTGATTACCATGTCGCCCCCACCTGCTCGCCCACCCGCGCCGCCCTGCTCACTGGCCACTGGACCAATCGCACCGGCGTCTGGCACACCATCATGGGCCGCTCGATGCTGCGCACCAACGAGGTGACGATCGCCCAACACCTCAAAGACAACGGCTACGCCACCGGCATGTTCGGCAAGTGGCACCTGGGCGACAACTACCCGTATCGGCCTCAGGACCGCGGCTTCACCGAGACCTACTGCCATGGTGGCGGCGGGATCGGACAAACCCCGGACCATTGGAACAACGCCTACTTCGACGGTCACTACCTCCACAACGGCAAAACCGTTCCTGCCAAAGGCTTCTGCACCGATGTCTTTTTTGAACAAAGCCACGCCTTCATCCGCCGGTGCGCGCAGGAGAAGAAACCCTTCTTCGCCTACATCTCCACCAACGCCCCACACGGCCCCTTCCACTGCCCCGAAAAATACATGGCGCTCTACCCTGAGTTGCCGCCCGCCACCGCGGCCTTCTTCGGGATGATCACTAACATCGACGACAATCTCGCCAAAACCCGGGAGCTGTTGAAGCAACTCGGCATCGCCGACAACACCATCGTCATCTTCACCACCGACAACGGCACCGCCGGCGGCATGAACGTCTTCAATGCCGGCATGCGCGGCGCCAAGGGATCCGAATACGACGGCGGCCATCGCGTCCCCTTCTTCCTCCATTGGCCCAAAGCCGGGCTCAACAAGAAGCATGTGAGCGATCAGATCTGCCACGCTGTCGACGTCGTGCCCACGCTCCTCGATCTGACCGATTCCAGAGCCCCGGAGGGCCATGAGTTTGATGGTATATCCATTCGTGCGCAGCTCGATCCCCGCATCAAAGAAGATAAGGTGCACCGCTACATCGTGACCGACTCCCAACGCGTGGTCGATCCCATCAAGTGGCGCAAGTCCGCCGTCATGGATGACCGCTGGCGGCTGATCAACGGCGAGGAGCTCTACGACATGGACGCCGACCCCGGCCAAAAGAAGGACATCGCCAAGGATCATCCCGATCAGGTGAAGAAAATGCGCGACTTCTACGACCGGTGGTGGGCCGAACTCGAGCCCACTTTCGCCGAGACCACCGAGATCTACATCGGCCACCCCGATGCACCACAAGTCACCCTCACCGCCCACGACTGGCTGGAGGTGCCGCACGCCCCGCCCTGGAACCAGGCCCAGATTCGCTGGGGCGGACGCGAGGGGCGCGGCGGCAAATACGACAGCGCCAAATTCCAGGGACACTGGGCCGTCAAAGTGATGCAGAGCGGGACCTACGAAATCTCTGTCATGCGCTACCCGGCAGAAGCCAACACTCCGATCCGTGCCGCCATGCCTGCGGGAGAAAATGTTCCCGGTGCCAGCCGTGCCTACCGCTGCACGAAAGGGCTCGCCTTCCCCTTCACCAAAGCCGTGCTCAAGATTGATGGCAAGGAAATCGCCCGGCAAGCGGTTAACAAAGACGACACCCAAATCACCTTCACCGCGGAACTAAAAAAAGGCTCGATCCAGCTGGCCCCGGTGTTCATCACCGAAATGGGCGGCGAAGTTGGCGCTTACTATGCCATCATCCGGCGCATGTGAACCAAAACTCTGATGGGGGTGCGGCCACGCCAAGCTTCTCGACTCCATTCGTCCATGACCACCCTCTCTCAGCCATCCCGAATCCGGTGCGTCACATCCGCCGGCCGCCACATCCTCAGCGCACTCTTGGCCTTGAGCGGCATCCTGATTCCACTGGCCCGCGCCTCTTCCAGCCCACCATCCATCGACGACGCACTGGCCCACCGGCTTGGGGCGCCCTTCCGCGACCATGCTGTGCTGCAGCGTGGGCTCCCCCTTCCGGTATGGGGTTGGTGTGCAACGGGCACCCAAGTCACTGTCGCATTCGCCAACCAGCGCAAGACCGCCCAAGCCGACAAAAACGGCAAGTGGCACCTGCACCTGGACCCGCTCAAAGCCACCCGCACGCCTTCCTCGATGATGATCACCGAGCAGGGAGGCGAGCGCCTTGAAATCAAGGACATCGTGGTCGGTGAAGTCTGGGTCGCCGCCGGTCAGTCCAACATGGAGGAACCGGTCCGCAACACCGACGTCGGCAAGTCGCTGCTTAAAGGCATTGAGAAGCGGGTAGCCGACGGCCAGGAATCCCGGCCTCTGATCCGCGAAGCCTATCCCTGAGAAAAATCACGTTGCCACAAGCGAAACACCACCTGCCATGAACCGATCCCATCCATCCCAACACACCTCGCCTCGGAGATACGCCGCCACCGTCATTTGTTTGCTGCTGGGGCTCGGTAGCGTGCACCACTTGAGCGCGCAGGGAAGCCGGGGTGGCGAGGCCCAACCTCCCCTGCATGCCGTTGATTTCGCAAAACTACCCAAAAGCCAGCCCCTCGAGCTCTTCCTACTCATCGGCCAGTCGAACATGAAAGGCCGCGGTGCGATCGCTATGACGCCCACCACCCATCCGAAGATTTTCTTTCTCCACCCCACCAAGCGCCAGTGGTTCGTCGCTCGCGATCCGCTCCACGCCGTCGGCACCCCGGATGAAATCGACGGCAGCGACAACTCGGGCACCGGCCCCGGGCTGAGCTTTGCCCTGACCGTCATGCAGGACAAGGAGCACCCCCCCATCGGTCTGATTCCGGCTGCCAAGGGCGGGGTCCCCATTCGCAAATACGACCGTGATGGCGAACTTTACCAGCTCTCACTCACCATGCTCAAACAAGCCCAAGAGCAGTCGACCATCCCCACCACCCTCAAGGCCATCCTCTGGTTGCAGGGAGAAACCGACAGCATGAGCCAAGAAATTACGGACGCCTACGAGGGCAAGCTGCTCGACTTGGTTGACCGTTACCGCCGCGACCTCAAACAACCGGAGCTCCCCTTCATCGCCTGCACCATCGGCTCCTTCATTGCCGAGAGCAATAAAGCCAAGCGCTTCGCTCACACCCGTGAAATCAACGAGATCCTCCTGCGCCTTCCGACCCGGCGCAAGCACACCGCCTGTGTCGATGCCCGCGACCTCAAGGGCCACATCGGCGACAGCCTGCACTACAACACCGCATCCCAGCACGAGATCGGCAAGCGCTTCGCGCAGGCCTATCAAAAGCTCGTCGCCAGACCTGCCGCACCCTGATCCGTTCATCCGTGATCAGATCCGGCGGCGACAATTCCCAGACTGCCAAGATTCGCTTCACGCAACCACCCCAGCAAGGGGGGCGTGGGGGGTGGATCTGGGGGTGGGGCGTGGATCTGCATCCACGGCACCCCCCCCTTTGCGGGGTCGGCTGCTCGATAGCCCCAGCATGGACAGGGCAGCAGAAAAAGGATAGATACTCATTTAATCTCCCAATGAGCCCGACCCCAACCCAATACCGGTCAATCCGACGCCAGCTGCACATGATTCCTAACTGGTTCATCCTTGCGATGGCATGCATCCTGTTAGCCACCCCCGCCGAGGCCGCACCCTTCAATGGCAACCGCTTCACCTACACCCAGCCGGACGGCCACTCTTTTGTCATCAGACTCTGGGGCGATGAATTCTTCGCCTACCAGGAAACCGAGGACGGCTACCTGGTTACCCGGGATCCCAAGAGTGAGTTCTTCTGCTATGCGAAGCTGACCCCCGATGGTCGTGATCTGGTGTCCACCGGAGTGCGGGTCGGCAAGCGCCCGCCGGCAGGCTTGAAACCTAAGGAGCGTCTTGCTCCCGGTGCCGCCATGGAAAAGGGAAAGAAGCTGCGCGAGCTTCTCTACCGCACCGAAGACGGCCGCATCGACCATGAACGGCTCAAGCAACTCGATATCGAGACTCGGAAAAAGGCCGGCAAACCGCTGCCCCCCGCCGAGGCAGCCCCTTCACCTTCCTCGGGAACTGAAGAGGACGCCTCAATTCAATATTCCCCATCTCCTGACGGGGAATCCAGCACTCTCTATGCGCCCGCTCCCGGTGAAGACACTGGCACCTCACCGGCACCGGCACCTCAATTCGCCCCACCCGCCACCATTGACACCCACACCGGTCTGGTGCTTCTGGCCTCCTTCCCCGACCAACCGCAGGACATTAACAAGAGCCGTGCTCAGATCGATGCCTTCTGCAATGCCCCGACCTACACCGCCGACGGCAACGCCACCTCGATCTACGAATACTTCATGATCCAGTCCAACGGCCGGCTGGTCTACAAGAACATCGTCACCGCCTGGTACACCGCCAAATACAACCGATCCTACTACACCGATGAAACCCAGGGCCCCACCGTGCGCGCCCAAGAGTTGATGATCGAAGGCTTGGAAATCCTCAAGGCCGACGGCTTTGATTTCACCCAATGCAATAGCTATGGCGATGTCTACAACACGATCGACGGCGTCAGCTGCT
>JBFERY010000138.1:0-5125 GCA_041548785.1 Oceaniferula sp. | reverse complement strand
GATCAGTATTTTGCGCCCGCCCAGCGACCCGTCCGGCAAGCAAGGCAAAAAAATCCAACCCAAAGCGCAGGTAGCTCAGTTGGTAGAGCAGTTGGCTTTTAACCAATTGGTCCTGGGTTCGAGTCCCAGTCTGCGTACCATATGAAACCCCTTGAGCATCAATGCTTAAGGGGTTTCTCCGTTTATACGGCACAACTCAGTGCCAACACACAATGCCTGACAGCCATCAGAAAAACCTGCCACGCTGGGCAGCCGGGGTGGTGTCCCGAGACACGGAAGGATATGTATGCCGGCGTCGTACAGGCGTCAGCGGATGATCGCCAACGGCGCCGTGGTTTTCCACTGGCCGCGGGTGAAGTCCGGAAAATCCTGAGGCATTCCATCCTCAGCGACCGACTTGCGCGACAGCGGAGTCACCGCAGACCAAAGGCAACCCTCATAGAGATTCTGATCAAGTGGCTGACCGGCACGCAAACACTCGATCACCCGGAAATTCATGATCGCATCCATGCCGCCGTGTCCGCCCATCTTCTTGGCAACGTCAGCCATGCGCTTATAGAGCGGGTGGTCGAACTCATCGTAGAACGCTTGTTGATCCGTGGACCAGCTGTGGTAGTTGGTGTGATTCTTATTACCTGCCAGTTTTTTGAATAGTTTTTCCGGGAGTCCTTCATCTTTGCCGTAGTCCAGTGCGACACCGAAGGGGAATCCTTTTCCTGTGCCCTTGGTTCCCTGAATCAGGTTGTGACGGGTGTATGGGCGAGGGCTACTCTCGTCCCATTGCACCATGATTGTGCGGCCAAGGTGGGTCTTGATGATAGACGTGTTCATATCGCCACCTTTTGAATAATCGATCTTGTTAAGCTTGCTGTCCTGACTGAAGTGCTTCTGGGCATAGAGCTCGTGGTTACGGGCGGGGGAGGAAAATGAAACGAGGCGGCGGAAGTTATCGTCGGTCCGGCCAATGTTCATGTACTGGGCCACAGGCCCGAGCCCATGTGTCGGATAGAGGTTGCCGTTTTCCTTGGCCCAGTGGTGAGTACGCCAGCTTCCTGTGCCGCGGCCTTTTTCGACGGAGCGCATTTGACCGCGAAGTTCGTGGATGTAGGCGGCTTCACCGTGAAGGATTTCGCCGAAGATATGCTGGCGGCACATGTTGAGATACATGAGCTCTTGCCGACCGTAGTTGACGTTTTCGAGCATCATGCAGTGCTTCTGTGTCTTCTCGGATGTATCGATCACGTCCCAGCTCTCTTTGATGGTTGTGGTTAATGGAACCTCAACGCAGACGTGGGCTCCGGCATTCATGGCATCGATCGCCATGGGTGCGTGCCATTCCCAAGGAGTGACGACGTAAACGAGGTCAGGCTTGGTTTCGGCGAGCATCTTCTTGTAGACGAATTCATCACCGCTATAGAGCTTCACATTCTGGTGGCGCGTGCCCTTGCCATTGGCGAGAACCTTTTTCCTGGCATTCTCCACGAGGTCTTGATGGAGATCGCAAATACCGACGAAGTCGGTGCCTTCGAAGGCTGATAAGTGACTGTAGTGTGTGCCACCCCGGGCACCGCACCCGATGATGGCGACTTTGATAAGACCAAGTTTGGGCGCGATGAAACCACCCATGTACTTGGCTTGCGCAGAGCGCGACGGAGTCGAAGCTTGGGAGTGGATGCTGGTTACAGCAAGACCGGTGCTTATGCTACTGAGGGTCTTGAGAAAGTTTCGGCGCGAGTGTTTACTGGGTTTCATCATTCTGAGGGAAAGGGGCTTTTGTTTGAACCGACAGCGCATTGCATCACAAATCCCCGAGCTTAAATATCAATAATTTGACAATTATGATTACCAGTTAACAACGACGACTGCGACCAATGACTTCAATGGGTCGATTCTGCCGCCAGGATTGCGAGCATATATCTCATTTTCATATTGTTATGTGAGATTTTTTTTGTTAGTTAATTTATGATTTCAGCTGAAATCAATCAACGGCAAGGTGCCGCTAGAACTGCGGTCAATCCTGATCGGAATCTAAGTCGTAGCGACCCATTCCGGCAACCCTCACCCACTGGTTTGCTTCTTTGACCAGCTAACGGCTCATGCAGGCTGTTTTTGCAGCAGCTCAGCGAAAGCACGCCTATTTCTCCGGCTATGATTTTGCTAATCCATTGTGTCCATGAGGTTAATGCCGACGACCATCGGCTTCCGGAAGCTTCTCACACAGGGGTTGGAGGAGCTAGGTTCGACTGCACCAGTGCCCGTGTATCACGGGCTTTGTTCACCACCGAAATTCCGGCGGCGGAATTCCGCAAGCCTGCAGCGAGGGAGCGGACGAGCTCAATCCCAGCATACGCACCTTCCGAAAGCCATTGAGCAGCAACGCTTGAGGGCTTTTTCCGTTGATAAGGCACATCTTGGAGCCAACCTGTTCCGCTCCTGCGAGCCAAGACCTGCTCCGCCCGCCACCGCCGCGCTGAGACGGCTCAGTCGGCCTGTATTGCAAGGCGACTTGCGGCTGCGACTTTGGCAAGAAACCAGTAGCGGAAACCATGTTCGCGACTATGTTGTAACCGCAAAATAGAAAGCAACGGATGCAAGTTGATTCGCCGCGCTGGTCGTACAATTCGGCTTTGATGATCGTCGCTCATCCCGATGACGAGGTGCTGTGGGCTGGCGGCACGGTGCTGCTGCATCCCGAAACCCACTGGACGGTGCTGGCCCTCTGCCGCCGGGACGACCCTGACCGCGCCCCCAGATTCCGAAAAGTGCTGGAAATTCTCGGCGCGGCCGGCGAACTGGGCGATCTCGACGACGGCCCGGACCAGTCGCCCCTTCCTCCCGCCCTCGTGCGGGACGCGGTGCGTGCCCTCGTCGGCGCCGCCGACCCGGATTTGATCCTGACGCACAGCACGGCAGGCGAATACACGCGGCATCGCCGCCACGAGGAAATCGGTGCTGCCGTGCTTGCGCTGTGGGACGCTGGCGAGCTCCGCAGCCGCGAGCTCTGGACCTTCGCCTACCGCGACGCCCGCGCAATCAGGGGGGCGGATATTTTCAGTGAGCTGCCGCCGGAACTCTGGCAACGCAAGCGCGAGCTGGTCACCGGGGTCTATGGATTCGCGCCGGACAGCTTCGAGGCCAACGCTGCGCTGCCGGAAGAAGCCTTCTGGAGATTGCGACCAACAGGGAGAAAAAAACGATGAAAATACTACTGCTCTATGACTACCCGCCATCGCCCGGAGGCTTGGCAACCCAAGGCGCGCTGCTGCACCGCGGGCTTGAGGAACTCGGTGTGGAAGTGCACTCCGTGCATTTTGAATCGCCTCTGGAAAAGGAATGGTACTACCGCTGGTTCGAGCCGGATGTCGTCGTTGGCATCGGCTACTGGGGCCACACGCCGGACCTGGTGCTGCACCCGCAGCGCTACGGTGCGCTGCCCGTGCCATGGCTCGTCGCCGATGGCTACATGGCGAACTACCGCGAAATCCTTGATGCCCTGCCGCTTGTGCTGGTGACCTCGCGCTGGGTGAAGCAGGTCTATGTGCGCGACGGGCTCAAGGGCAGGAACATCCGCATCCTGCCGGTGGGTTGCGACACCGACGCCTTCATCCCGCGCGATAAAAACGACCCCAAGGTAGCGGCCGTGCGCGCGGCGCTCGGCATTACCCCCGAACAGATCATGGTGCTCACCATCGGCGGCGACGCCACGTCGAAAGGCGCACAGGAAGTGATGCAGGCGCTGGCACTGATCGACGCGCGTGCGCCCGACTGGAAATATGTTTGCAAGGTATGGCCGCAGCCACGCAGCCGGCAGCAGAACATCGCCGACCTGCAGTTGGCCACACAGCTGGGCATCGACAAAAACGTCCTCTATGCGATGAACATCACCTCGCGTAATTTCATGCCCTACCTGATTGCCGCGTGCGACATCTATGCCGCCCCTTCCCGCTTGGAAGGCTTCGGCATGATCCAGGTCGAGGCCAACGCCTGTGGCAAGCCCGTGCTGGGCATCAACGCCATGGGCCTGCTCGACACGATGGTGCATGGCGAAACCGCGCTGCTCGCCGGGGTGGCGCAGGAGATCGTGCTGCGCGAAACCACGCTCGGCAAGGAATCCGGCTTTGCCGATGGCCACCACCACGTGTTCAAGCGTCCGCGCACCGTCGACTACCGCGCCAGCGTGCACGACATCGCCGAACACCTCCTTCAGTTGATGGAGGACGAGGACCTGCGCAAACGCCTTGGCGAAGCCGGGCGCAGGCGGGTCGTGGAGCACTTCGACTACCGTGTGGTCGCGCGCCAGTTTGTCGACACCGCCACCCAACATCTAAAACTATCATCAAATGAACAACGAAATTGAGAATGCCAAGGCGGCCGCGCTCGACGTTTTGCGGCACAATGCGCACGGACCGTTTCGCGGCCTGCCGCGTACGGCCGGCTGGGGTTATCCCGAACCCTACACGCGCGACTTGATGATCGCGGCGCTCGGTATCCTCGGAACCGGGGATGCAAAGCTCATGTCCGCCCTGCGCAAGACCTTGGAGACGGTGGCCAGCAACCAGAGCTCGCGCGGCCACATTCCCTCGCTCGTTCACGACGCGGACGATCGCGGGGCAAGCGACACCACCCCGCTGTTCCTGATGGCGGTTGCGATGTTCCGCACAACCACCGGCGAGTCCACCTTCCTGAAATCCGCCGTTGGCAAGGCGGTGCGGTGGATGGAATACCAGAGTCCCGCCGACGATGGGATCGTCGCCCAGCTGCCGACGAGCGACTGGCGCGATGAACAGTGGGTGCTTGGTTATGGGCTCTACGTCAACGCGGTCGTCTACACCTATATGCGCCTACTCGGATTGCACAACGAGGCCGAGACCCTGCGGAGGGCCATGGGCCACTTCACCATTGGGGGCGGCGTTCAGCACAAGCACGTGCACGAGGGACTGGCCATTCGTCGCAAACCCTACTACGCGCTTTGGTCATACAAGGTGCTCGGCAGCGAGCGCTTCGACCTGCTAGGCAACAGTCTCGCTATCCTCTCCGGCATCGCCGCGCCGACGCGGGCGGCGGCGCTCGTGAAATGGGTCGAATCGGAATGCGAGGCCATGCGCGCCAGAGGCGAGCTGGCGGT
>JBFERY010000137.1:0-5211 GCA_041548785.1 Oceaniferula sp. | reverse complement strand
TGGAGTCCTGGAGTCCTGGAGTCCTGGAGTCCTGGAGTCCTGGAGTCCTGGAGTCCTGGAGTCCTGGAGTCCTTTGGTCTGCTGGGTCTCAGCAGAGGCGGATCATGTCGCGGATGAACTGGCGCCAGAGAAAGAGGAGGCCTCGGGCGGTGTAGCGGAAGTGTCCGTCGTTGGTCAGTTGGATGATGCCCTGGTCGAGGTTGTGGTCGATTTGCCGGCTGAGCTCGTGTTCGATTTCCGTTTCCAGGTGATCGGGGTCGGGGATACTGAAGTCGTCCTCGATGAACCCCTGTTTATCGAGGAAATGGTAGTGGTGTTCGATGAGTTTGAGCAGGCTGTCATTGACGCAGCTGATCTGGTTCCAGTGTACGCTCGGAGTGGGTTTGAGTGTCGGGGAGAACGGGAAGTTGGTGGTGCGCCAGACGCCGTTGCAGATATCGCGTGAGGTGATGGTCAGATAGGAGAAGGTGACATTGGATTGTTCACAGAGGCAGAGCGAGACCACGGTTCGCGTTTCTGCGTTCCAGTAGAGCCGGTAGAGTTGTTCCATGCCGCCCAGGTTCCAACTGCAGTCACGGATGTGTTCGAAGCTGGCCTGTTCCAGCATATGGATATGTTCCTCGGCGTTGGGGAAGCCGGTGATGTTGGTGGAGTAGCGTTGTTCGAGTTTGTTTTCGACAGGCATGCGCATTTTGCGGATGCGGGTGAGCAGTTCGATCCATGGCAGGAAAAACCATGCCGCGGCAGCGCCGATACCCCATCCGACGCTACCTGTCAGGTAATAGAAGCAAAGGCCTGATGCGACAAGCATAACCACGGCGCCGAGTTTGCGGAGGATGACCGTTTTGCAGGAGCGAAGGGCGTATCCGAAGATCAGAATGGCGAGAATGGTATAGATTTCCTTCATAGGGTCGCGGTGGGAGTCCGTGGTCCGTGGGTGTTCACCCTGCCAGTGCGGGGGCGGAGGGGATGCGCAGAAGTATGCCACTGACATGGGATGAATGCAACTTGTGAAAACCTCGCTTGTGAAAGACTTTGATGCGCGATACGTTCAAGCCATGGCGATTGAGACATTTGACGGGATTGCTCCGGTGATTGCCCCCAGCGTATTTGTTGCGGGCAGCGCGGATGTGATTGGCCGGGTGAAGATTGGGGAGGAGGCGAGCATCTGGTACAATACGACACTCCGTGGCGATATTAACGAGATCGTGATCGGTCCGAAATCGAACATCCAGGACAACGCGGTGGTGCACTTGGCCGACGACTATGGTGCCTATATCGGCGAGCTGGTTACGGTCGGCCACAGTGCCATCATCCATGCCTGCACGGTAAAGGACGAGGTGTTGGTGGGGATGGGTGCCTGTATTCTCGATGGTGCCGTGATCGGCGAGCGTTCCATCATTGGAGCCCATGCCTTGGTGACGGGTGGGATGGAAATACCGCCCGGCTCACTGGTGCTAGGAAGTCCGGCGAGAGTGGTCAAGACCCTGGACAAGAAAAAGCAGGAGGGGATCAAGTACTGGGCGGAAAAGTATGTCAAAGTATCAAGGCGGTTTCTGGAACGGCCGAATGGGGGCGAGGTCTAGGTTGTAAGCTCCAATTACCACAATTTCCAATTACCAAGAATGAAAGATCACGTTAGAGTAGAGCCTGTTGCCCTGATGCCGACCTCGGCGGGTTGTGCTGTGTTTTTGGGGGATGGTGAGAAGGTGATTGTTTTTTACATTGAGCCGGCGATCGGGGCGTCGATCAATGCGGTGATGTCCGGGGTGAAGCCGCCGCGGCCGTTGACGCATGATTTGTTTTCCCAGATGTTGGATGCCTTTGGTGCCAAGGTGGAGCGGGCGGTGATTGTCAAAGCCGAGGGCGATATATTTTACGCCCGGCTTTTTGTGGTGGCGGAGAACGAGATTATGGAGCGCAAGGTGGTGGAAATTGACGCCCGCCCGAGTGATTGCCTGGCATTGGCGGTGCGGCAGGATGCTCCGGTCTACGTGCGCAAGCAGGTATGGGACGAGTTGCGGGACATGTCTGACGTTTTGGCCGAGCTCAAGGATAAGGGTGAGGAGTGATCCGGAGCGCGGAGGGGTTGCTCTCGCCCGCTCACGCCATGCTGAAATGCGGCCCTCCTCCTCCGTCGGGCTGGGGGGGAGCGTGCATGGCCTCCGCTTTGAGGTTGGGCGAGGCTTGCCTCGTGTGGCGGGGTTTTATCGTGCCGGAGCATTCCTGAAGATGGAGAAAGTGCGGCTACGCCGGGGTGAAACCGGCAAGCCGGTTCGGAAGAAAGCGGAGGCAAGCCTCAGCACTCCAGATCGACCAAGCTCCTGACATGGGCTATGGCGCTTTCCCTATCATTCAGCCTGCCTTCCAGCTGTTCTGTCTGGATTTGATCGAGGATTTCCTTGAATCGGGGGCCGGGCTTGAGGCCCAGTCTGATGAGGTCCTTGCCTGTCACCAGGGGGGGCGGGATGAGGGGTTCGGCGGCAAACTCGGCCTCCTTGGAACGGAGGTAGACGTAGTTGTCGGTGAAGCCGTTGCTGCTGGCGCAGTCGACCCGGTGCAGTTCCATTTCGTCCTCGAAGGTGGGGCGGGCCATAAAGCGTTTCACCTTGGCCGTGCGCATTTGCTGCACGTTCATGAAATTCATGTGGTTGGCCACCATGGCACAGACGGCGTCGATGGTGCTGTTGGAATATTTCAACCGGCGCATGATGGTTTCCGCCATTTCGGCGCCGACGCGGTCGTGGCCGTTGAAGCGGATCCGGTCGTCGGATTCATCGTAGCTGAAGGTGGCGGGTTTGCCGATATCGTGGAGCAGGACTGAGAGCGCGAGTTCGGGGGACGGGTCGTCCCCGAGCATCTCGAGCATGATGCGGGTATGGGTGTAGACATCGCCCTCGGGGTGCCATTGCGGTGGTTGTTCGCAGCCGATGAGATCGTAAACCTCGGGGACAATATGGCGCATGAGGCCGCTCTCGGTGAGCAGGTCGAACCCGTGGGCCCTGTTGCGGGACACCAGGATGCGGGTGAATTCATCCCGGATGCGCTCGGTGCTTATTTTTTCCAATAAACGGGCATTGTCGCAGACGGCCGACCAGGTGCCGGGTTCGATTTTAAATCCGAGGGTAGTGGCGAAGCGCACGGCGCGCATGAGTCGGAGTGCGTCCTCTTGAAACCGGTCGGCGGGTGTGCCGATGGCGCGGAGCAGTCGGGCCTTGAGGTCGGCCTGGCCGTTGATGAAGTCGATGATTTCCCCGCTTTGCGGATCCTGGAAGAGGCCGTTGACGGTGAAGTCACGTCGGCGGGCGTCCTCCTCGGGGGTGGAGAACGTGACGGATTCCGGGTGCCGGCCGTCTTTGTAGGAGCCGTCGTGGCGGAAGGTGGCAATTTCGAACGGGTGGCCGTCTTGTTTGACGAGGATGACGCCGAAGTGGGCGCCGATGGCATTGGAGCGGGGGAACAGGGCCTGGACATCGTCCGGGGTGGCGGAGGTGGCGATATCGTAGTCCTTGGGCACCGTGCCGAGCAGTGTGTCCCGGACACAGCCACCGGCAAAGTACGCGGTATGGCCGGCGTCGACAAGGCGCATGGCGGTGGCGTGGGCGGCTGACTTGAGGTGGGACATCGGAAGTATGGATGGGGGTGTGGGTTGGTATTTTCTAGGCAGGATTACCAGGATTAACAAGATTTTGCGCAGCGATTTGGACTGCTGCGGGGTTGTCTCCGCTTGCTTCTGAGCCGGCTTGACCGTTCTTCGCCAGCGGTGCTGCACTTTTTTCTTCATGCTGTTTTTACCGGCACGATGAAACCCCGCCGCACGAGGCGAGCCTCGCCAACCCCCAAAGCGGAGGCAAGCCTCAGCACTCCAAACGAAACCGTGTTGGGGGGCGATTGCTCGATTTTGGTATTTGGTTTTTGCTAGTTGGAGTTTAGAAAGTTGGCATGCCCACTTTTCTCGAATCGTTGCAGGCCGTCAACTGGCAGCACCCCATCCTTGTTATCTCGGCCTTTGTTCTCGGCGCCTGTGTGGGTTCCTTTCTCAACGTTGCCATCTACCGGCTGCCGCGTGGGCTATCGGTGAACAAGCCGAAGCGGTCGTTTTGCCCGACCTGCAACAAGGACATCCCGTGGTATCGGAATATCCCGTTGTTCACCTGGCTCGCCCAGGGGGGAAAGTGTGCCGAGTGTCAGTGCCGGATTCCGTTCCGGTATTTTGCGGTCGAGCTGTTGACGGCGCTCCTGTTTTTGTTGATGTGGGTGGCGTTCCCTCAAAACCCGGGTGAGGCGCTTTTTTATATGGTGCTGATGGCGCTGTTGGTGGTGGTGGTTTTTGTCGATGCGGAGCTGATGCTGATTCCGATCCAGGTGACGTGGCTGGGTATGGGCTTGGGGGTGATTGCCGCGGTGCTGGTCCAGCATCATTTGTACCTCGATGGCCAGAGGCATGGCTGGGTGGATGGGCTGTGGGCCTCGGTGAAAGGATTTATCGCCGGCTTTGGCGGCCTATGGGCGGTTGTGTTGTTGGGTAAACTCGCCTTCGGGAAAAAGAAAATGGAGTTCGGGGAATCGGTCGATTGGATGTTGCGCGAACCGGAGGATGAGAATGACGACCAGCAGGAGCTTTGTTTTGTCATCGATGGCGAAGCCCACGGCTGGTCGGATCTGTTTTACCGCGACAGCGACCAGCTCATCATCGATGGCAGTGGTTTTCGCGTGGATGGGAAAAAAGTGAAGGCGAACACGCTGACCATCAAGGGGACCTGCGTTGAGTTGAGTGGGAAGACCTTGATGATCGAGGAGCTGAAATCCCTCGACGGCAAGGCGCGTAAGGTGACCATCCCGCGTGAGGCCATGGGCATGGGTGATGTTTACCTGATGGGCATGCTCGGTGCCTGCCTCGGTTGGCAATCGGTGCTCTTCACCATCTTTGTCGCCTGCCTGTTTAGCATCCTGCTCGCTATCCTCGGGCGGATGGGATTCGGACAACGCCTGCCCTTCGGCCCCAGCCTCGCCTTTGGCGGCGTCTGCTGGATCTTCTGGGGCTGGCAGGTGTGGGGGTGGTACTTCTCGCTGATGGCGGCCGGGTAGGCGGGAGGCAGGAGGCAGGAGGCAGGAGGCAGGAGGCAGGAGGCAGGAGGCAGAAAAAACGGACGCCACTGATGTGACGCCCGTTTGGAAAGTTGTTTGTGGTTTTGTCGATTTTACTTTCTG
>JBFERY010000136.1:0-5212 GCA_041548785.1 Oceaniferula sp. | reverse complement strand
GTTGCCCGTGCCGCTGCCTGTCAGGTCGTTGTTTTCCAACAGGCAGTGGGTGAAGTCGTAGAAGATCAGGTTGTTGATGGTGGGCCATGAGCCCGCACTGTTGTTCCAAATGAGCGTGTTGATCATCTGGGAAGAGCTGGAGCCCGTCGTATTGGCATTGATCGCTCCACCGCGATCAACCGCCCGGTTCCCGGTGATGGTGCAGTTCACGATAAGTGAGGTTCCCTTGTCCAGTGGATCGTCGTAGATCGCGCCGCCGTCGTCGCCGGCATAGTTACCGGAGAAGTTGCTGTTCTTGGTCGTGACGTTGCTCCACCAGTAATAGGCCGCGCCGCCGCGGCCTCTGGCGCTGTTGCTGCGGAAATCGCAGCTCACGATGTCGCAGCCGCCTCTGCTATGAACGAAGATTCCCCCTCCCTGCACGGCGGTGTTGCCGTAGAGACGGCAGTTGGAAATCGTCGGAACGAGGGCGTAATCGGTATCGACGAAGATGCCGCCACCGCGCGACTCTTCCCCTTGGCCGTTGACAGGAGTGACCAGCGCCTTGCCGCCGGTGACGGTGAAGCCGTCAATCGTCGGCGCCGCGAAGGAAACGGTGACCACGCTGTAGGCGTTGGTGCCCACGATGTTGGCAGGGGTGGTGGTGATGCCGTCGACCTTGTTCGTGTCATCCCCGCCGAGGTCGCCGCTCAGCACGGTCAAATTCGAGGAAGGATCGCGCTCGGACTCGGAGGTCTCGGTGCCGGCGAATCCGCCGAGCAAGTCCACGCCGTCCGGCACGTCGAAGGTCGAGTAAGGATCGGTGGATCCTCCGCCCGGCACATGGACGCCCTGCTTGACCCAGATCTGCTCTCCCTCGGCGACCAGTGCGAGCGCTTCATCGATCGTCTTCAGAGCATCACCCCAACTGGCACCGGTGGCTCCGGGCGCCGCAGCCGCGTCGACGTGGAAGGTCATGGTGGGGCGGATGACGATGGAGGTGTCGCTGTAAACGATCGAGTAGCCTGCCGGCAGGCCGGTGACCGTGGCGAAAGGACCCTGAACCTGGGTGGCGGTGGCAATGGTGTAGCTGGAGCCGGTCCACGCACTGGTCTGGCTCACTTGGAGGGTGCCGTTGCGCACATCCAGCGTGCCGGTGACGGCGAGGCGGTCGGCGGCGGTTCCGCCTATTTCGCAGGCGTAGGTTCCGTTGAGCGTAACACCGGAGAGGGCGGTCAATGTGCCGATGGAGTTGCCCGGGGCGATGGTTCCGCCGGACTCGACGGTGATGGCTCCGCCGATGCGGCCGGTCCCGGAAAGAGTTACGGGAAACGAGCTGTCCGGTTCCACAACCACATTGCCGGTTCCGGTCGCCGAACCGGTGGTATTGGATACCCGGAGGGTGCCTCGGGCAATCCTGGTCCCGCCCGTATAGCTGTTTGCATTCGTCAGAACGAGTGTCCCTAGTCGCTCCTTTCGGATCGAGTTATTGCCACTGACGACACCGCGAATCGTGACTTCGTGCAATTGAACAATGTAAATACTAAAAGTGTTGTCGCCTGAAGTATCATTCATGGCGATGTGGGAGTTGATGGTATTCGATAGAGCGTCTGCGGAGCTAGTAGAGGCTATCCCATATCCAGAGAATTCACTGCCCTGCCCAATCGTGAGAGTTTCACCTCCAACGGTGGTTCCCAAGGTGTAGGAGTCGCTTTGGAAAACTACAGAATCCACCGAACGGTTGCCATTCAGATGAATGGTGCGGATCGGATTGATTAAGATGCTGTCATCGAACACCACTAGATCGTCGGCGCTGGGTAGACTATCGGTCTGCCAGTTGTTGCTTGTGCTGCCGCTGCCTCCCGACTGGGCGTTCCAGAGGTTGCTGTTTTCCGCAGCAGTCCAGCCCGCACGAAAGGCCTCCGCCTTGGGTGCGGCAAGGAACTGCAGGCAGCAGAGCAGTCCAAGCATAGGTAGGGAAGCGAGGAGGCCTTGGCGATTCGTGGAGTGGTGGGTTTGTGTTTTGTGCATGGTGTAGTTACAGCAGGTCGATTTCATCGGGAATATCTTCCGCGAAACCTACAGAAAAACCGCAGCCTAGGCAACAGTCAAACATCTAAAATGGTATTTCGTAAGTGACCTCTGCAGGGCGACCAAGCTAGGGATTTTTTAGACAAAATTGACAGAATTTCACAGAATGAGGCTTCTCAATAACGGGAATTGGAGAGGCCGAATGATCTGTGAAGGATATGTTGGGGTTGAACCAGCCTACTTCTTGAAAAAACTCTGTTCATTTTGTCAATTCTGTCGAGCGCCGCGGGCACCAACTGCTCATCTCTCCCTAGCTTGGTCGCCCTGGTGACCTCTGCTTCTCGAGGACGACTAGCTGCCGGATGCTTCGACTTGTTCGATCAAATTATTCCACAGCGGTCAGATTGCAACCACAGGCAAAACACATATCAAAGTTACCAGGATTTATCTCTCCACAACCCGTGCATGTAACATCGATTTCAACATCTTTCGCATTAGCCTCCATTATGCGCTTCATGATCGCCCATGCACGAGGATAGTCTACATCGTGCATCACACAAATATTAGGATAAAACTCAGGAATCGGTATCTCTGATAATCCCGCCATCGTTGTGTGCTCATTCCGCAGCATGATAGGAATACCCTCAGATTCTAGAATCGATTTATAGTATGCCACGGTAGAATAGTCCTTGTGACGATAAAGCTCCTTCATGATCTTCTTAGTATTACGGAACGTATAGCTCAACCGCAGCCTAAGCAACAGTCGGAAATCTAAAAGGGTATTTCGGGAGTGTCGTCCGCGTCTCAAACACGGTTAGCTGTCGGATACTTCGACTTGTTCGGCCACATTCTTAGGTCTGATGCCAGAAGATGTAGATAAGCAAAAAGCCTTCCTCAATATCCTCGGCAATATAAAGATTAGCTACTTCGCCACTAGGTAAATCAGCCACTGCTGACCACCCCATCGACGAAGTCTGCCACTTCAGCCACTCAACACTCCCATGCTTAGATAAGCGAGGCGCTCTGCCCAAACTGCCGTCACCTGAAGATCTTACTGCCTTATCGCGTAACCAAGGGCCCTTCCCCCAAAAATCGTCTAAACGGTCAGATCGAAGCCTAATCACCAGCTTCATGTTATCGTCCAATCCCGCTTCGTATGCTCGATGAACCACAACTGGAGGTGGAACCATCCGAATCTTTACGATCTTCAATGCGTCACTGTCGTTCTTAGGCTCATTAGCCGATGTAACCGTATAACGTGAACTACCACTTCCACCACCAGAGGAAGGTGACCGCGATGACTTGCAGCTTACGCTTATCATGACGAATGATAGTAATATCGCGATTGTCTTCATTATTTTTTCCGAACATGAGCATCACGGGCGCGGGTTGCCGTGTCCCGTGAATGCTATTGTTCGGCTTTCATTTGCCTGCCCTCGAATAGCGGATCTTCACTCCGGTTACGAAGAGCATGCAGTCTTCAGTAACCTTCGAGTCCGGCTTGGATCCCTGATAGATGCCCCAGCGAAACGTGACTTTCTCACCGTAGTGCTGATGATACGTACCTGCGCCAACGAAAACAAACTCTTCATCTTGGCCGTCGATTTTGCGATACGCCTCGTATCTTGTCATTCCATCAAAGCGGACTTTGACCGTGACGTTTTTTCCGAGGGCCCCCTCGGCCACCATCACTTTCTTCTCCTGATCGCCTTTGGGTCGGCGACGGGTCATGAAGATGTCTCCGTTTGGGCTTTGGTCAAGATGCACAGGCCATAGTCCACCCTCGCCGGTCTCGGGATTCTCGCCGACGAGAATCTGAAAGATGCAGCTGCGGCCTGGCTTGATGATGGTGTAGGTCCCTTGCCACTCGACCCAATCCCCTGGCTTTGGATTCGCAACATCCTTCACAGCCTCTATCCGGCCAGCTTTGAAATTGTCCAGACTTCGAACATGTTGCTCCCCTCTAAATAACCGAAATATTTGGGTGTTGCCATCCTCCTGATACCATCGCGACCATTGATCGAAAGTCTTCTCGTGGATGCTACTGTTGACGTGGGTATGGATTCGGCCTGGCCGGACAGTTCCCTCTACCTTATCCATCTTGGACTCAATGAGAGTGTTGTTCACATCGATCTTTGTGCCCTGAATAGGTTTCCCGTATTTCTCACCGACGACGACCTTCTTCTTGTCTATCAATTCCTGAAATGACGGGTTTCTCCCCGCGCCTTCGGTGTAGAGGCTCGCAACGGTGTCAGCTTTCTCATCCTTCTCTGGTTTCGCAGCCACGGACCTATCTACGGCCATAGTGACCATTGTCACTGCCATTACTGCACCCCAAAAGAGCTTCATTCCCTGTTCCTTCTTCATTGCAACACAGTCTTAATCAGCCACGCGCGGAGTGCGGCCATCGACGCTCTTGCAGGCCGTTTTCATGACCCGTTGTCTATCAGGCCTACAGCTCCACGCAAAGGAGAAACGCCCCTCACCCCGCGTTCTCACGAACGCGCCTACGCCCCTCCTCTTCGCCTACGCCCCCTACTCCCCTGCTCAGGCTGCGTGATCAGCCATCCATCTTTCGCGTTCCCCTGCAATCCGGGTATGCGGCACATCCCCAAAACGAACTGCCGGCATTTTGTCCGCGCCGGGCTTGGCGGGCCACCCTCTCGCGATCGCACACGGGGCCAGGGGGGGGGTAATCCGTGTTGGAAGCTTCGGGACGTTCTTGATCCAGCTTGAGTGGGGTTAGCCCTTGGGTTTAAACATTGGCTCTCGGGATTCCAGACGCTCCGCGATACTTGTGAGCAGCTTGGTATCCTTCTTGCCTGCGCCTGAAAGCTTCCCGGTTGCTTCGGTGAGCTTCTGAATCATGTTCTTCTCCTCATCGCTCTTGGGATCGATGCGGTAAAATCGATTCTTGTGGATGACGAGAAAAACCTGGCGACTCTCCTTCTTGTCCTGTGCCGTCCAGTAGCCAGGATTGGCTATCATAAGACCAAATCTCTCGCCCCCATCAGACTCGAAGGAAAAGACCTTCGATCCGCCATCGAACGGGACATCCCATCCAAGGAAGCTCTTGATGCCCCATTCTGAAAACTTCAGCTTTTGGAGCTCTGTCCACTCCCCACGCAAATCTTTGGGAGGAAGCATCTTATCATCCGTGAGTGGGGTCAGGCCTCGCGGATTCACCTTCGCCTTGCTTGTG
>JBFERY010000135.1:0-5291 GCA_041548785.1 Oceaniferula sp. | reverse complement strand
GGTCACGGTATTGGTGGTCACGGATCCTGCGAGGTTGGAAATGACCGCATAGTAATCACCGGAGTCCGACACACTCATACTGGTCAGGTTGAGGGAGCCATCGTTGCCTCCCGAAATTTTAACTCCATCCTTGTACCACTGGTAGCCGGGAGTGGGGTTGCCGGTGGCTGTTGCGGTCAGGTTGTAGCTGCTGCCGGCGTCCAGATTGGCGCCCACCGGTTGCTGGGTGATTGCGGGTGCCTGCTGGGCGGCATTGACCTGCAAGGTTACGGGAATGGTCACCGGCGAGTTGGCGATGCCCGTGGCGGTCACGGTGATCGTGCCGCTGTAGCTGCCGGCAGCAAGGGAAGCCGTGTCGAAGTTGACGGTAATCTTGTCGATATCGGTGTCCACCGTGCCGATCTCCGGAGTCACGCTCAGCCAGTCCATGTCCTCGGCGATGGAATAGTCGATGCTGCCGCTACCGGCATTGAAGATCGAGAAACTCTGGGCGGGGGTGGATTGGCCGGCGTCGATCACCCAGGCCAGCGAGCCGCAGGTGATGCCGATTTCCGCATTGGCGGGCACAGTACCGATGACGAAGCTCATGGTCTCGCCGGCGCTGCTGATGCTGTGGATGTTGGCGCCCGATGTGACGGTGCGGCCGGTGTATGTCGGGCCGGTGGTGTCCCAGAATTTGAGAGCCGGCGTGGTGCTGTCCGAGAGCGCATTCTTCACCGGTCCGAAGCCGTCATTACTCTCCAATTTGGGATTGTCATACCAAGGAGTGGTGCCGTTGTTGCTGGTGTAGGCTTCGAGCAGCAGAAGTTTGTAGGGCTTCGAATAATCGCAGTTGGGGCTTTCGGCAGTGAAGATGCTCGAGCGGGTGTTCGTGCCGCTATCCAGTGCGTGGTAGACCGCCAGGCCCGAGGTGGGATTGACGGCCGAGGCGCCACCGTAGGGACCCTCGTAGCCGTTGGGGCCGCGGACTTCGAAAAGGAAGGATTCACCAGCATTGGATGGATTTTTGTAACGGTAGAAGAAGTTGAGGTCCTCCTGCAGGATGCAGCGCTGTTGGCTGGTGCTGTCGATGTCCACCACCTCGGCCCAGCCGGACTGGATCTTCAGGTAAGAGCTGATGTGGCGCGGGTGCTTGGGAGTGTTGGAGCCCATCAGGCAATAGTTCATCTGCGCGGCATTGCCGTCGTATTGATAGAGGTCCGGGTAGTTTAAAATCATATGGCCGCTCTCGTGGCAGAAGGTGAAGGTCGGCAGGGAAGCCGGCATATCGGAAAACTGGTAGACGAAGCTGGTGGACATACCATCGTCGGCAAAGCCCGCCCAGCTTGAGCCACCCATGTGGGGCCAAAGGCCTTTGGACCAATTGTTGACTGCAGCTCCTGCATAGAAGCAGCTGACGCCGTCGATCTTGTTGTCGCCATCGCTATTGCATTGGGTGAAGTCAAAGCCGTCCGCCTTGAGGATTTCCAAGCCCTCGATCATCAGTTCTTGGGCGCGCACCGAGCCCGCCTGGGTTTCATCGGTGTAGTAGGATCGGTTGTATTTGGCGGTGTACCAGGCGGTGACGATGTTCTTGTAGACCAGTCGGCCGTTGGACTGGATCATGAAGTATTCATAGATCGATGCTGCGTTGCCGTCGGCGGTGTAGGTCGGGGCGTTGCAGAACGCATCGATCTGAGCGCGGGTCTTGGAGATGTCCTGCGGTCGGTCGGGGAAGGAGGCCAGCAGCACCAGACCGGTGCGGGTCTGGATGGTGGCAGGTGGTGCGTAGGCGACCGGCGGTTCCGTGCTTTCTTGCGGAGCCGGCTCCAGCGGAGTGGCGGTCCCGTCGCCCGGGGCCGGTGCGAACTGGGCGGAAGATTCCTCGGTGGCGGTGGCGTCAGGCTCTACCTCGGCGGCCTCTTTAAGAGGGGGTTTGCCGGCCTTGCGCCGGGTTTCGATGTCGAGTTGCTTGAGTCGCTCCAGATCGATGCGGCCGTCCTCGGTGCGCATCAGGATTTCGCGCAGCTTTTTGCTCTTCTCGAATGCCGCCCCCGGGGCGAGGCGTTGCTTGCGCTGCAGGCCGGCGGGTGGATTCTGCCCGACCCGCACCCCCGTCGAGACCAGATCCCGGCCATTCGGCACCACCTTGGCGTAGCAGAAGAAGCCGGTCCGAGGATCGCGGGTGACCAGATAGCCGTCCTCGGTCTCCTGATAGGCGAAGAACTCGTCGCCGAAGATGCGCACCACAAACGAGCTGCCGTCCGGCTGGGTGTAGGTGAAGCGGTCGCCGTTAAAGGGGATGGCCTGGGCCACGCCGTTCAGCGCCAGCAGCAGAACCAGCAGGCCCAATGCCCTGAGAAACTGGCCCGGGAGTCGGCAGCTGGAGAAACGTGATCGGCGGAAGGATTCGAATCCCTGGCAAGATGCGATACTCTCACATCCGCATGCCGCGCCTTTTTCTGGATACTGTGTTGGGTCTTTCTTCATTTCGAAATCAGGTCATCTCCCTAGCCGCCTTGCTCATTTTTGGGCCGGATGGAGTGGCAGGGTCCGACAGTGGATAAGAGGACCAATGGGGCGTAGCAAGCCATTTGTCCGCGCCTGAATGCGCCCCCATCCAGAGCAACACTCGGGTTCCCCACGCTTAAAGAGGTCCCGGAGAAAAGGATCCAAGGCTCCCCCCTCACAATGAGACGTCGGCACCTTCCTCCGCCTTTTGTCCCCTCTTTGGCTTCGCCCAAGCGGCCCCCAAACCCAACATCGGCCACAGGATCGATCACCTCGAATGGACAGTCATCCAACCACACGACCCCTCCCCCAAACTTTGGACCAGACCCGGGGAACCAAAAACCTCCCGCAAGGGGAAGGGGAGGTTTTTGATGGTCGGGCTGGCGGGATTCGAACCCACGACCCCTACACCCCCAGTGTAGTGCGCTACCAGACTGCGCTACAGCCCGTTGCCGTGAACGGACGGCGAAAGAAACAGGGCAAATGCGGATTGGCAAGCACGGAAAATCATGAGATTCCATGCGCCGCATGAATCGAATCAAGACCGCCATCGTCGGAGCCAGCGGCTACACCGGAATCGAGTTGCTCCGCCTGCTTCTGATCCATCCGGGCGTGGAGTTGGTGGCGGCGACTTCCCGTCAGGAAGCCGGCAAGGCCCTTGGCGATGTCTTCCCCCGCTTTCGCAAGGCTCCCGGCTCCGATCTCGCGTTCATCGAGCCGGATCCGGACGCGATCGCCGCGACCGGTGCTCAAGCCGCCTTCCTCGCGCTGCCGCACGGCGTGGCGGCGGAGATCGCGCGCGCACTACTTGAGCGCGGCCTGCGGGTGATCGACCTGAGCGCGGATTTCCGGCTACGTGACGCGGCGGTGTATAAGGAATTCTACGGCCAAGCCCATCCGGCCCCTGACCTGCTGGCGGAGGCGGTTTACGGCCTGCCGGAAATCCGGGCGGAGCAAATCCGCGCCGCACGACTGGTGGCATCCCCCGGGTGTTACCCGACGAGCATCCTGCTGCCTTTGCTTCCCCTGCTGCGCGAAAACCTCATTGATCCTGCGACCATCATCGCCAACTCCATGAGCGGCGTCAGTGGTGCCGGCCGGAAGGCGGACCTGACCCTCCTGTTTTGCGAGTGCAATGAAAGCACCCGTGCTTACGGCGTGCCGAAACACCGGCATCTCTCGGAAATCGAGCAGGAACTCGGCCTCGCCGCCGGCGAAACCGTGGTCATCAGTTTCATTCCGCACCTGATTCCGGTGAACGCCGGCATCGCCACCACCACCACCGCAAAACTCCGCGATGGAGTGACGCCCGAAGCGATCGATGCCGCGCTGGAAAACGCTTACCGGAATCAGCCCTTCGTGCGCCTGCTCGGCCAGGGTGGCTGCGCGGACACAAAAAACGTCACCCGCACGAACTTCGTCGATATCGGCTGGCAGCACGACCCGCGCACCGGCCGGGTGCTGTTGATGAGCGCCGAGGACAATCTGGGAAAAGGTGCCGGCGGACAGGCGGTGCAGAGCTTCAATCTGATGTTCGGACTTTCCGAGACTGATGGATTGCAAAATTTTTAACAGTAGCCCACGCTCCGCCGCTCTTCCCCTTTCCCCATGGATTTTCCGGTTACCCGCATCAAAGGTGGCGTCGGCGCGCCTGTTGGTTTTTCCACCAGTGCCGTGAGCTGCGGCATTAAGAAACCCAACGCCGACCGTCTCGATCTCGCCCTGATTTACTCGGACCGCCCCTGCAGTTCCGCCGGCACTTTCACCACCAACCGGGTGAAAGCGGCGCCCGTCCGCGTCTCCCAGACTCACCTCCGCAAGGGCGACCTGCGCGCCGTGATCGTCAACTCCGGAAATGCCAACGCCTGTACGGGCGTCCAGGGCATCCATGACGCCAAAGCCATGTGCAAGGCGGTCGCCAAACCACTCGGCCTCAATCAAACCGAGGTCGGTGTGGCCTCCACCGGCGTGATCGGCCTGCCGATGCCGATGATGCGAATCGAACCGAAATACGAGAAACTGCTGGCCGGGCTCGGCCCGAAAAACGGATCGGATGTCGCCGCGGCGATCCTCACCAGTGACACCCGCGCAAAGGAAATCGCGATCTCCTTCGATCTCGGTGATCAGCGCGTCCGCCTCGGTGGCTGTGTCAAGGGCGCTGGCATGATTTCCCCAAGCATGGCCACCATGCTCTGCTTCATCACCACCGATGCGAACATTCCCAGCGCCACGCTCCGCAAGGCCGTGCTCGAATGCGTTGAGGACAGTTTTAATCGCATCACCATCGATGGTGACATGTCCACCAACGACACCGTGATCATGCTCGCCAATGGCGCGTCCGGAATGTCGCCGGTCCGGCGCAACGGCAAACGCTGCAAGCAGTTCCGCCGTGCGCTGCGCTGGTTGATGCTGGAACTCGCCAAGGCGGTGGTCCGGGATGGCGAGCGCGTCACCAAATTTGTGACCGTCCATGTGAAGGGCGCCCGCACCTATGTCGATGCCAAGAAGGTCGCCGAGGCCGTCTGCAAATCCGCCCTGGTGAAATCCTCATGGAATGGCGGCGATCCCAATTGGGGCCGCATCATCCATGCTGTTGGCTACTCGCGCGCCCGCATCCGCGAGGAACTCATCGACATTCACATCGGGGGCAAGGCCGCGTGCATCGGCGGCCTTCAGGCCGACACTCCGATGGATGCGCTCCGCACGGCCGTCGCCGGGCCCGAGTTCGAGATCGCGATCGATCTCAACCAAGGCAGCGCGGATTACACGATGTATTCCAGCGATCTCTCACCGGAGTATAT
>JBFERY010000134.1:0-5429 GCA_041548785.1 Oceaniferula sp. | reverse complement strand
CCCCGACCCCCCGACTTCAAGACTTCAAGACTTCAAGACTTCAAGACTCCAAGACTTCAAGACTTCAAGACTTCAAGACTTCAAGACTTCAAGACTCCCCCCCCCACCACCATGTCCGCCATCGAATCCCGCATCCAAGCGCTTGGCTATACCCTGCCCGAGGCACCCGCACCTGCCGGCTCCTACGTCAACTGTGTCCGCTCCGGCAATCTGCTCTTCCTCGCCGGCGGCATCCCGCCGATTGATGATGACCGCTACCTCGGCAAAGTTCCTACCGACACCTCGGTAGAGTCGGCCCAAGAAGCCGCGCGCCTCATCACCCTGAACCGCCTCGCTGTTATCAAAGCTGAAATTGGCGACCTGGATCAGATCACCCGCATCGTCAATGTCGGCGGATTTGTGAACTCCGAGCCCGACTTCTATCAACATCCCGCCGTCATCAATGGCTGTTCGGACCTCCTTGTCGAAATCTTTGCTGATCGCGGCATTCACTCCCGCACCGCCATGGGGGCCGCCGCCCTGCCCCTCAATGTGTCCGTCGAGATCAACATGATCGTGGAGGTGGAGTAGTACCATCGCCCTCAGATGACGGAACCCCATAGCCCCCCAAACCCCATGAATGAAGAATCGCTGGTCGAATCCCTGCTCCCCGCGGTGGAACAGCAACTGGAATCAACGCAGACACCTTACGTTAGGGAAACCTTCGTCAGGCTGGTGGAGGTGGAAGGCATCAGCCCCGATGAATCCAAAAATCTGATCGCACATTGTCTCGCCGACGAATCCAACAGGATGTACATCGACAAGCGTGACTTTGATGTCAGCCGCTATCAAGAACTCCTCGACGCGCTGCCGGATGAACCCGGCGAGTAAGGTCAGCGAGTAAGGTCAGCGCCTTGCGCAAGGGATGATTACTCCCCCGTCTGGTCGCCCTCGGCATCCTCCTCAGGCGCCTTCGGAAGCTTGTCCACCTCGTCCAGGACATTGACCATATCGACGCCGCGTGCAGCGGAAGTGTCGAGTCGGAAATCAAGGACCGGCGTGCATCGTAAAACCACACGCTTGGCAATGCGGCTCTGGATCAGATGCCTCTTATGACCGAGTTGTTCCAGCACCTTGGCTCCATAGCCACAGATCACGCCGACAAATACCTTTGCCTCGCGCAGATCCTGGGTGATTTCCACCGCGTTGACGGTTACAAGCGCACCTCCAAACTCAAAATCGCGCTGCAACACCGTGCTAATTTCACGGCGGAGCAGTTCGTTAATCCTGTCTAATCGCTGACTCATGAGGAACAATAGCTGACAAATCCCAAACGCTCAACTTAAAGAGTCTGATCGACCTTCTCAAGGATGTAGCACTCGATGATGTCGTTTTCCTCATACTCGTCAAACTCGCCGAGACGGATACCACAATCGATCCCCTGCTTGACCTCGTCGACTTCGTCCATGTGGCGGCGAAGCGTGGACATTTTGCCATCGAAGACCGGGACACCACCGCGGAGCACGCGGGCGTGTGCCAGGCGGGTTACCTTGCCGTCCTTGACAATACAACCCGCGGCACGACCACGGCGGACCTTGAAGATCTGCTTCACCTCGGCGTGACCGATGATGGTCTCGCGGGTAAGAGGATCAAGTAAGCCGAGCATTGACTCGCGGACGGTATCGATCAGTTCGTAAACAATGGAGAAAAGCTTAACCTGCACACCCTCGCGCTTGGCAGCCCTGACGGCATTGCTTTCCACCTTGGTGTTGAATCCCAGGATAACGGCATCGGATGAACTGGCCAGCAGGATGTCATTCTCCGTGATGGCGCCGGCAGCGGATTTGATGAAGCGGGGCTCCACCTTGTCGCTCTTGATCTCGTTGATCGCGCCCTCGATGGCTTGGACCGACCCCTGCACGTCGCCTTTGAGGATAATATTCAGCTGGATGGCGTTATCCCCCTGGACCATGGACATGAGGTCTTCCATGCGGCTCTTCTTCGGTCGCTGAAGCCGGCTGTTACGCTTTTCGGCCAGACGTTCCTCGGAAAGTTTCTTGGCGGCTCGCTCGCTCTTCATCTGCACCAACTCGTCGCCTACATGAGGCAACTCGGCAAACCCGATGACCTCAACCGGCGTCGCGGGGCCAGCCTCCTTCACCACCTCACCGAGGTCGTTATACATGGTCTTCACTTTACCCGCGAACGGGCCGCAAATGAAGGGGACGCCGGCCTTGAGGGTGCCCGTCTGCACCATGACGGTGGCCGTCGGCCCTTTTCCTGCCTGCACACTGGCTTCGATAACCGATCCACGGGCATTGGCGCGCGGGTTGGCCTTGAGCTCCAGCACCTCAGCCTGAAGTGCCATCAGCTCGATCAACTCTTCCATTCCCTGGCCCGTAACGGCAGAGACCTCCACGCACTCGGTTTCGCCGCCAAAATCAACCGGCTGCAAACCATGCTCCATCAGTTGGGTTTTGACCCGTGTTGGGTCAGCCCCCGGCATGTCGCACTTGTTGATGGCCACAATAATGGTTTTCTCCGCCTTCTTGGCGTGCTCGATCGCCTCCTTGGTCTGCGGCATAATCCCGTCGTCTGCAGCAACGACGAGCACGACGATGTCGGTAACATCCGCGCCACGGGCACGCATTTCGGTGAAAATCGAGTGCCCCGGGGTGTCGATAAAGCTGATCGGACGGCCCTCATGCTCAACGCGATAAGCACCGATATGCTGGGTGATCCCACCCGCTTCACCCGACGTCACATGGCTTTTGCGGACGTAGTCGAGCAGGGATGTCTTGCCGTGGTCCACATGGCCCATAAAGGTGATGATCGGGGCGCGATACTCGAGTTTCTCCTCGGGTTCGTCTTCAAGTTTCTTCGCCTTCGGCTCTTTGATCTTTTTCTTCTCCTTGTGCACGCCACCTCCTTTTTCGCGTTTCTCACGCTCGAAAGTAAACCCGTGCATTTCACAGAGCTTCTCGGCGACATCGGGCTCAATCGCCTGGTGCGGAGCCACAAAAACCTCAAGTTTGATGAGGTCTGCCATCAGCTGGAAGGACTTGAGAGACATCAAATCAGCCAGATCACTGACAATAATGGGTGGCTTGATGGTAATGATGTTGCCCTCTTTCACGGCGGCCTTCTCTTCCCCGACACCGGCTTTGGGTTGCAGCTCGGCCGACGGATCCGCCGCCGCTGCCGCAGAGGCTTTGTGAAGGGCAAATTCATCCTCCCTTTTATCAAGCAGTTTGGAAATGGTGGGCATTTCTTTTTTCACCCCACCCTTTTTCTTAATGACCGAGGTCTTCTTCTCCTCCCCCTCATCTTCGAAAATATCCAGCGCCGCTTTCTTCTGGTCATCTACCGTGACAACCTTGGCAGATTCTTCACGCTGCCGCTCACGCCGCGACAACTTTTTATGGGAGTCATCGAGCAGATCGAGAACTTCCTTTGCTTTTTTCGGTTTATCGCTGGATTCGGCCATGCTGGATATGATGTGGGATGGGGTTGGGGTATTTGAGTGATAGAATGTCAGGTAATACGAATAGGGAGTAACGGGATGAGGCCAGAAAATCAGGCTTCGGTGCCTTCCGCATCTTCAGGCGCCTTTGCCTCTTCCGCATCCTGGCTGCCTGCTTCCGGCTCTTCCTTGGCCGGCTCTTCCACGGCTGGCTCTTCTGCCGGCTGGTCAGTGGCCGTTTCATTCGGCACTCGGACCTTGCTCAGGATATTCTCGGCCTCCTCTTCGGTAACGTCAAGTGCTTGGGCAATGTATTCGGCGGGCATTTGAGCCACCAGATCAGCTGACGCGCCACCGGCACGGAACAGCTTCTCCCCCATTTCAGCATCAAGTCCCAGTTGTTCGGCCAGCGTCGAGGCGGCATCACCGACCCGGGCTTCAAACTGCTCGTGCTGACTCTCGTCCTTGCTCACCTGCACGTCCCAGCCCATCAGTTTGGCGGAAAGACGCGCATTCTGGCCACGACGACCAATCGCCTTGCTCAATTCCTCTTCGTCGACGGTCACGGAAACAACCTTGTTTTCGTGGTCAAGCTTGATGGTGCGGATGTTGGCGGGTTTGAGGGCGTCGACCACAAACGTGGCGGGGTCGTCGCTCCAGCGGATGATATCCACTTTTTCATTGTTCAGTTCGCGCACGATGTTCTTGACCCGGGCACCGCGCAGACCGACACATGCCCCGACCGGGTCAACCTTGTCGTCGTTGCTCGCCACGGCCACCTTGGTGCGGTAACCGGCTTCACGGGCGATGCCGCGGAGGTCCACGGTGCCGTCCGCAATCTCGGCCACTTCCGATTCGAACAGGCGACGCACAAAGTTCGGGTGACTGCGCGAAAGGATAATCTCAGGGCCACGCGACTCGTTTTCCACGGCAACCACATACACCCGGATCCGGTCACCGATGTTGTAATCCTCCGTCACCACGCGCTCGCGGGACGGGATGCGACCTTCAAATTTGCCAAGATCGATCATGACATCGCTCTTCTCAAAACGGCGGACCGTGCCGCTGACGATGTCGCCGGCGCGATCTTTGTATTCGTCATAGATCATTTCCTTCTCGGCCATCCGCAAACGCTGCATCATCGTTTGTTTCGCCGTCTGAGTGGCGATCCGACCGAAGTTCTGCGGCGTGACGTTGAAATCCACGCTGTCGCCGAGCTCCGCATCAGGCTTGCTTTTGCGTGCCAGCGAAATGGGCACCTCGTTGAATTTGTCCACGTAATCATCGTCCGCTACCACGCTCAGGGAGGCATAGATGACGGTGTCACCTTTTTTGGTATCGACGTCAGCACGGATATTCTCGATGGCATCGGCTCCGGGAACCATTTTGCGGTAGGCTGAAATAAAGGCAAACTCGAGGGCGGCAAGGACCTTGTCACGGTCGATACCCTTTTCTTTCTCGTAGTAGTCAATGAGTGCGACGATGTCGTTGGTCATGGATTTGCTGGCGGTGTTTGAATGGTTACAGGAATGTTGAGAGTGTTCTGAACGAACAAAAAATCTTCTTCGCACCCCGAGACACAAAAGAGTGGGTCCCGATGACCCACTCCCGAGTAATCGCAGAGCTGTGCGCAGTTCCCATAGGCCTGAATCGCTTTCCTGACAAGCAGAAACTCACTCTTTCTTGCCTATTTCCCTGCCCATCACCACCTCCAATGCCCCCCCATAAACCCGCCCATTTGTCGCCTCCCCCAGCGCGTCCCCCCACCCTCCATTTTCAGCCACCCACAACCGCCGCAAAAAAAATATGAAGAAAAGGTTGAATTAAATCTTGCGAAATAGCCGCGGATCAGTATTTTGCGCCCGCCCAGCGACCCGTCCGGCAAGCAAGGCAAAAAAATCCAACCCAAAGCGCAGGTAGCTCAGTTGGTAGAGCAGTTGGCTTTTAACCAATTGGTCCTGGGTTCGAGTCCCAGTCTGCGTACCAT
>JBFERY010000133.1:0-5447 GCA_041548785.1 Oceaniferula sp. | reverse complement strand
GGCTACTTCACCTATCCTCCGCAGTGGACAGGAGTGTCCACACTCCCTATCCCCCGCTCCGCGTGGGGCCGAAGGCCTGGGGAGGAGGGACACTCCTGTCCCTCGGCAACCCAAGTCTTCCTTTCGCGCATTTCGTCTTTTTTCGCGGTCAAAAAATGAAGTAGCAACCCAAGCACTTCCGTGTATTCCGTCCCTTCCGTGGTTGCAAAATGGAGTAGCAACCCACATCAAGACTTGCGGGTTTCGCCCGACATCCTAGTATCCCGGTCATGAACGCCACACAGGACGACCCCTGTTCCCCCGTCAAAGATAAAAAGGTCCTGCTCATGGGCACCTGCCTCTGCGATGCCTTTTATGCCGAGGCCGCCAAGGCGACCGTCGAAATCCTCGAACACCTCGGTGTCGAAGTCATCTTCCCGGTCAACCAAACTTGCTGCGGCCAGCCCGCGTTTAACTCGGGCGACTGGAAATCGTCGCGCAAGGTTGCCCGGCACGCCGCCGAGGTCTTTGCCGGTGAACTCCCCATCATCGTCCCGTCCGGCTCATGCGCCGCCATGCACCGACACGGCAACCCGCTCCAGTTCGAGAAAGAGGATGACCTGCCTGTCATCGAGGACATGGGCCGCCGCACCTTCGAGCTGACCGACTTCATCGTCAACGAACTCGGCATCACCAGCTGGCCCGGCAAGCTCGACGCCCGCATCGCCTTCCACCACTCGTGCCACACCCGCGGCACCGGCACCCGTGCCGCCGCCACCGCCCTGCTCAGCTCCATCAACGGCATCGATCTCGTCGAATACGGACAAAAGGAGCAGTGCTGCGGGTTCGGCGGCACCTTCTGTGTCACCTTCCCCAACATCTCCGGGAAAATGGGCACCCTGAAACTCGATCACCTCCTCGACGACCGACCCGACTACCTCGTCTCCGCCGACCTCTCATGCATGATGCACCTCGGCGGCCTCGCCGAAAAACAAAACCGGCCGATCACCTACCGCCACATCGCCCAGATCCTCCTCGCCTCCCTCAAAGGCACCACCCCCTGATTCCCGACTTCCCGACTTCCCGACTTCCCGACTTCCCGACTTCCCGACTTCCAGACTTCCAGACTTCCAGACTTCCAGACTTCCAGACTTCCAGACTTCCCGACCCCCGGCTCCCATGATCGACTCCCACCATCACTTCTGGAAATACTCCGCCGAAGAATACGGCTGGATCACCGAGGACATGCCCGCACTGATGCGCGACTGCCTTGTGCCGGAACTCGATCACGACCTCGATATGTCCGGAGTCGACCAGGTCATCTCCGTCCAGGCACGCTGCTCCGACCGGGAAAACCGGTTCCTCATCGACCAGGCGAAAAAATCCGACGATCTGGTTGCTGCCATCGTCGGCTGGGCGCCGCTCACTTGCGACTCGCTCCGCGTCTTTCTCGACCAGTACATCCACGAGCCGCTTTTCAAGGGCGTGCGCGAAATCATCCAGGGCGCGCCGGACGAACAGTTCCTTGATAATGCCGACTTCGACCACGGCATCCGCGAACTCACCCACCGCGACCTCGCGTTCGACCTGCTCGTGTTCCACCACCAGCTCCCTGCGGCCATCGCTTTTGCCGACAAACATCCGAACCAACGGATCGTCCTGGACCACGGCGGCAAACCCCCGATCGGCAAACAAGGGCTGACCGACCCCGACTCCAGAAGCTGGGCGCGCAACATCCGTGAGCTTGCACGCCGGCCCCACGTCTACTGCAAACTCTCCGGCCTCACCAGCGGGATTCCGGGCACCGACACCTCCCGCGGCACGGCACTGCTGCAACCCTACGCCGACACCCTGCTCAACGCCTTCGGTCCGGAACGTATCATGTTTGGCTCCGACTGGCCGGTGTGCCTGCTCAACACCACCTACCCCGCCTGGCTCAACACGGTCGACAACCTCATCCACACGCTCAGCCCCGGTGAACAAGCCGCCATCCGCCAGGACACCGCCGTCCAATTCTACAAACTCCAAGTTTCAAACGCCAACTAGCAAAACCTGATCGCCGCACATAGATCACCCATCCCTTTTCACATCATGCCATCACACCAACTCATCGACACCTACGCGTCTGAGATCAGCGCGGAGAAACAAGCCTCGGTTATGGACGGCACCTCCTCCGGCACCGAAAAACGTTACAACGTCCTGTTCAACGACTACCAGGACCCCGATGCCATCCGGAAGGTCGCGGCACAAATCAAACAACACACGCTCGAACACCTCGATACCTACCTCGCCCAGGCCGAGGAAAAACTCACCGCCAACGGCGCCCACGTCCACTTCGCCGCCACTGACCAGGACGCCCGCGAGACCGTGCTCAAAATCCTCCAACAACACGGGGTCAAACGCCTCACCAAATCGAAGTCGATGGCGTCCGAGGAAATCCACCTCAACCCGTACCTCGTCAAAAACGGCATCGAATGCCTCGAAAGCGACCTCGGCGAGTTTATCATCCAACTCGACAACGACGTGCCGTCACACATCGTCAAACCCATCATCCACAAAAACCGGCGCGAAATCGCCAACACCTTCCTCAAGGAGGGCATTGCACAGGATTACAACGACGATCCCGAAACCATCACCCGCCGCGCCCGCACCCACCTGCGCGCGAAATACTTCGAGGCCGAGGCCGGAATCACCGGCGGCAACTTCGTCTCCGCCGAGTCCGGCCGTGTGGTCCTCGTCACCAACGAGGGCAACGCCCGCTTCGGCATCGCGCCACCCCCCGTCCACATCGCCCTGATCGGGATCGAAAAGCTCGTCCCGCGCGACCGCGACCTCGGCGTCTTGCTCAACCTGCTCGGCCGGTCCGCCACCGGCCAGCAACTCACCGTCTACACCCAGTTCATCAACGGCCCACGCTCCGCCAACCAACCGAGCGGCCCGGAACACATGCACGTCGTCTTTATGGACAACGGCCGCAGCGACATCCTCGCATCCAACTGCCGTGAAATCCTGCGCTGCATCCGCTGCTCCGCCTGCCAGAACGTCTGCCCGATCTACCGCCAGTCGAGCGGCCACGCCTACCGCGCCACCTACGGCGGCCCGGTCGGCGCCGTGCTCTCCCCATTGCTCGCCGGCGACAAATTCCCCGAACTCGCCGACCTCCCGAAAGCCTCCACCCTCTGCGGCGCCTGCCAGGAAGTCTGCCCGGTCGATATCCCCATCCCCACGCTCCTGCTCAGGCTCCGAGACAAGGCCAAACAGGAAAAGGTCAAGTCTCCCGGCAATCTTCCGATGGCCCCGTTCGCCGAGCTTGCCACCTCCCCGAAACTCTGGCGCACCACCATGACCATGTCCAAGGCCATGAACCACCTCCCTCTCCAAGTCGCCCCCATCAAACCCATGCAAGCCTGGCTCGGCCAACGCACCCTCCCCAAATCCACCGGCGGGGACTTCCGCAAGTGGCTCAAAAAACGCCAACCCTAGCAATACACATGGCCGTGGCCTCCAGCCGCGCAGCTAACATCCCCGACCGCGAAATAATAATAGGCTACCGCCTACCCGGCCCAGGTCATTTTTTAACCCAGAATGGTCGTCATCGCCATCCACAGGATCGATATAACAGGTGGCATTACCGGGTGAGATCCGGACACTGGCATAACAAGATGAGCCCAACACGGGACATGGCGATTGTTACTGCTTGAGGGTAGCATTGATGGTGGGCTCACCGCCGGCCATCAGGTTGGCAAGGCTGCGACCCATGGCGTCGCCCATGAGGATAAAGCATTTGGCACTGCCATGGTAGTGGAACCCCTTGTTGCTGGTGGCTCGCTTCTGGATCATCAGCGCCTTTTCATACTCGGGTGAGCCTTTTTCATAGGAGCCCATCACCTGCTTCAAGAGGTCGAGTTCGAGCGGGTAGAACGGTGCGGTGTTCACCACATCCACGGTTCCGGCCAGGTCGGGCATTTGTGAGGTTTGGAGCATGCCTTTGTTAGCACCTTCAGAGAAGGCGGCATTTTTAAAGCCAGCCATCCCGAGAGTGCCGCAAACGACGGGCATCTTCGGGGTTTTGACCTTCTCGCGGAAGTCCCTGATCAGTTGGGCGAAAAGCTCGCCGTAGGCGGGGTTATCCTTGTCGCTGTATCCCTGAAACCAGACCAGACCGGCGACTTCATACCCCACCTTCGGGTCATAGCCGGGGTAGAACTTGCCGGGGTCGGCGAGAACTTTATCGACCTGCGGCAGCACCTGGTTCCAGCACCAGGAGAGTTTGCCTGTTTTGGCCGGCGCGGGGCGGGGGGTATACTCGCGCCCCGCTTTTTTCGCTTCCGCCGCCATCTTCTGGTCCCATGCCACGCGGGTGGCTTTTTCGATGGGGGTCTCGACACCGTCGAGCGATGGCGTCCGCCAGGCGGCGGCGATGGAGGTATTTCCCCACGAGCACTTGACCAGGAGGATCGGAGCATCAACGAGACGCTCCAGGGCGATGCCTACGCCATACTCGGGGCCGATGCTGGTGATGCCGCCGCCGTAGCCGACACTGAGTGGCCCCTGGGTGCTGCGGTCGATGCCCGATGTCCCCTCGGAGCCACCGATGGCGCCGTGGCCGAAGATGCGTGTGCGTTTGGCGATGGGCAGGCCGAGGTGTTTCTGCGCCAGCCCGGCGTAGATCGCACGGTTCCTTTCAGTGTCCGGGCCTTGGTCTTTCGGGTTGATTTTCGCCTCCTTGACGGCAGCGTTGAAGGCGTCGAAGTCGGCGTCCGTCACGCCCTTGAGGTAGATCTCGTTGGCACGCTTGACCGCCTCGGCATTCACCTTGTCGCGCGCGATCAATTCGTTGTAGGCGTCTTCGACATTGAATTGATTCTCTTTGGAATCGAGGATGGCTGCGATGCGCTTGTAGATCCCCTCTTCCTCGGCTTTCTGGTCGAGGAATGCATAGGCATTGCTGCGGCCCGATTTGGGTTTTTCGCCCCATTCTTTTTTCCAGACGACCCCGTTACGGCCACTGATGCGTTGCCGCCACTTCATACGCGAGTCTCTGCGTGCCTGGACCAGATCCACCAGCTCTTGCTTTTTCGGCCCCTGATAATATCGGGCGCCGCTCCAGTAGAAGTTCCAATCGAAGTAGCGGGTTTTAAGCAAGGTGGCATCGCGGGGTGGCACGTACTGTGGCTGGGTCATGTACCAGGCCGTGGGCACCGCGGCCAGGCCGACCATGTTCGACTGGCCGAAACAGAAGACGATCTGGAGTTTTTCCTTTTTGATTTTCTCGGCGGCGGTGGCGGTCAGTGGCGTGCAGGCGGCAACCAGGGCTACGGCGGGGACGACACGGGATAGGATGTTTTTTTTCATGTTGTTGATGGATGGGTTTTTAACCGCAAATGGACGCGAAGGGAAGGCTTAGGTTGCGGGCTTGGGGTGGGCGCTTGGGTTGCGGGCTTGGGGTGTGGGCTTGGGTTGTGGGC
>JBFERY010000132.1:0-5498 GCA_041548785.1 Oceaniferula sp. | reverse complement strand
TCACTTGGAAACTAGGCACCGGACACCGTCCACACCGCGATGAACTCGCGCGCCGTTTGCGGGTCGTTGATCGCCACCGACGCACTGTGAATATCTTGTGAGGAAAGTCCGGATAAGTCGTCTGCACTCAGTTTGTTTTTACGTAAAATACGCAAGCTTCCCTCGCGCCCCGGACAGGTCTTTTTATACAACTCCATGGCCACCCTCCCCATCGTCATCCGCACGTTGAGCTCGACGACATGGCGCAGCCCCAGCGAGCCATCGACACGGCGAAACACCATCGCATCCACGCCGACCGGCCCCACATAGCCCGGCAACAACCCAGGCAACTCCGTCGGGATTTTCTCGCGATACCACCGCATGACCTCGGCTTCACGGAAAAGGAACTCCGCCACTTCGGCATCCATACCTGCGGCCCATTTGGGGTAGATGCGGGTTCCGAGAAAGCGACCCGCATCGTCGTTTTCCATCCGGGTCATTCCGATAAAGCCCGCCTGCGTCCCCTGCGCCGTGGATGTGCTCCCCCCTTGCTTCGCCCCGGGCTTCATCTCGTAGAGCACGGAAAAATCCATGACCCGGTCAAGCCACGGCTCGACCACGACTCCGCCGTGCGCGGCAAGCGCATTTGTCAACCACGGCCGCAACTCCTCCTCGGAGTCTCCGACGCGCAACCGTTTGTGCCCACGCCCGGAACAGGCATGCGCCGCTTTCAAAAGAACGTCCCCCGCACCCATTCGCGCCCGCACGGCAGCAAGCGCAGTGTCCCGGTCACGACAAAAAACACCGCTGCCATCCATCAACCCCAACCGCTTTTCAAGCCGCACTCCAACCTCCTTACTCAACCACCGGGAGGGGTCGGCCGGCCTCCATTTCCAGGCGCGATTGTCCGGCACATCCGCGGCATACTGTCGGAGCAGTGCCGAGGCATCCGGCGACCACGCCCACGGACGGAGCCCGCCGAGTTTTCGGTCGGCAAGCTGGCCGACCTCCAGTATTTCCGGCAATTTGATGCCCGCGCGCTGCAAGCGGGCGAGGTGCCCGTTGCCCGGATGATGACGCACCAGGGCGACGTCATCAGGACGACACCACGCCAGGGTCAACAACTCCAGATCGTGCTCGAGTGCGGACTCGACCTTGTTGGGAGCGAAGCTCCGGCCCGCCGCTGCCGCCGCCACACAGGATTCCGCGTTCGGGTTGAACCAGTGCACCACCGGTGTCCTGCCACGCGATTGCTCGCAAACTTGCAGGTGATTGATAAAATCGTCGTCCAAGCCGGCCAATCTCCGCCCCTCCGCATTAAACGGAGCAATCCCCTTCGCCTTGGCTGGCGCCAGCGGGAAGGTGAGCGATTTCTTGAACGCCTGCCAATCCGTCTCCCCCTCCGCCTTCCACTTCCGGAACCACTTCACCCCATGACCCACATGGCCGATCTCATCGAGATAGATTTTTTCCAGCACCGCCGCCGTCCCGGTGTCGCCAACCTGCCGGAAGAGTGCCGCGTAGTGCTTGGAAAAATCGAGATTCGCCTGCTCAAAGGTCAGGTTCAGCCGGGTGACAAAATCCATCGGTGTCTCCATCGGCGCAATCAACCGCCAGAAGTAGTCGTTCACCGGCAACTCGCCAAAGGCAATGCCGCAGTCCTTCATGCGCCGCAAGTACATCCGTGTATGCATCTGCTCCTCGCGCATCGCCTCATACACCCCGCGACGGTACTCCTTCGGGGCATCAGGAAACTTCAACAACACCAAGGCCATCAACTCAGCGGCAAGAAGCTCATGGTTCGCGAGAAAATGCATCATCTTCCCGCGCTCACGATCATCATCGAGACGGTTCACCCCGGGAAACCCCGCCCTGACGCCCTTTGGGACAATCCTGAGCTCATCCGGCCGACCGGGACGGTCCGGCGCCCTGACCGCCGGCCCCGGCGCATCGTCGCTCACGCCGTCACCCAACTCGGGGGCAAGTAACAATTTTTCCTCAAGCGACTGCGCCAACAATATCCGCTCAGCCACGTCCCGCATCTGCATGGGCCCAGAGTTATGATCCGGGAGCGAGGAAGCAAGATAATTCCCGACCCCACCCGTGGCGGGCGATCAAGCTAGAGATTTCACAGACAGCATGAACAGAATTCCACAGCATCAGGCTTGTGAATAACGGGGGGTTGGGAGGCCGGATGATCTCTTGAAAAGAGGTGGGGGTTCAATCGGCTTTCTTCTTAAAAAATCCCGTTCATTTTGTAAATTCCGGCAAGCGCCGTCCTGTCTCGCCGAAGCTTCAGCGCAGGAGGCAGGCATCAACTGCTCATCTCTGCCTCGCCTGGTCGCCCTGCACACTCCCCCACGAATAATGACTCGCCACTATCTCCCGCTTAGGCTAGCACATGGGCATGGCTTCCTGCACAGATTTCGACCGCATCATCCCACGCCGGGGCACCGGCTCGTTGAAATGGGACAAGTTCCCCTCCCTCGACCCGTTCTGGGTCGCGGACATGGATTTCACCTCGCCACAGGAGGTGATTAACGCCCTGCAGGAACGGGTCGCACACGGCGTGATGGGTTACGCACTTCCGCACGCGGGGCTAGTCGAAAGCCTCATCCAGTACATGCAAGCACGGCACCAGCTGACCGTCGGCCAAGAGGAAATCATCCACCTCGGCGGTCTCGTTCCCGCGCTCTCACTCGCCGCCCGCGCCTTCGGCCAACCCGGTGACGCCGTGATGACCTGCACCCCCATCTACCCCCCCTTCCTCGGCATCCACCACGACGCCCGAATGGATCTCATCAGCGTGCCCCACGTCACCCACAACGGACGCTGGGAATTCGACTGGGACGCCATGGAGACCGCCGTCACCCCCAAAACCAAAATCTTCCTCCTCAGCAACCCGCAAAACCCGCTCGGCCGCGTGTTCACCGCAGGGGAAATCGAACGACTCGCCGGCTTCTGCGACCGCCACGACCTCATCCTCATCTCAGACGAAATCCACTGCGACCTCATTCTCGACGACCAAAAAACGCCGCACGTCTGCGCCGCCGGGCTGCCGGACGATTTGCAGAAGCGCATCATCACCCTGCTCGCCCCCAGCAAGACCTACAACATCGCCGGGCTCGGATATGCGTTTGCCGTCATCCGCGACGACTCGCTCCGCCGCAAATTCGCCGCCGCCCGCGGCCACACGCTGCCCGAGATCAACTGCCTCGCCTATTACGCCGCCGAGGCCGCCTACCGCCACGGCGAACCGTGGCGACAGGAGCTCATCGCCTATCTGGGCAAAAACCGCGACACCATCACCGACTTCATCCGCACCCGAACCCCAGGCTTGATCATCCCCGACATCGAAGCGACCTATCTCGCCTGGATCGACTGCCGGGCACTCGCCACCGAAAAACCCGCCCATTTCTTCGAGAAAGAAGCCGGGCTCTACCTCTCGGACGGCAACTTCTTCGGTGCCCCGGGCCATGTCCGGTTCAACTACGGCTGCCCCCACAGCCGCCTGCTCGAAGGATTGGAAAAAATGGCCTGCGCACTCCTCACCCTGGCTTAACCTAGCCCTTGCTAAAAAGCAAAAACCTCATAGGCTACCCATTAACGTCATGAAAACACTCCTCGCGCTCACACTCCTCGCACTCTGCTTACCCACCCACATCTCCGCCGATGTCGAAGATGACATCCAGCTCGGTATCGAAGCGGTCACCGGCTACCGCAGCGGATACGTTTACCGCGGGTTCGAACTCGCCGATAGCACCCTCGACTTCCAGCTAGAGGCCGAGATCGCGCTGAACGACCACACCTTCGTCAACGTCGGCGCCTGGTACGCCACCGAAACCGGCAACGGCGACTTCGACGAGACCGCATTTTTCACCCACCTCCGCTTTGAAAAATCCGACAAACTGACCATCGGCCTCAGCGCCACCTACCGCTCCTACAGCCACTCCACCCCGCCACTCTCCATGATATTCGAGGATGGCGTCGACGTCGGAACCTTCGCCACCTGGCACTTTTGCAAAGACTTCAGCACCGAGCTCGGCGCCTATTACGACACCGGTGCCGAGGGCTGGTACAGCCACCTCGAAACCCTCTGGACCAAACCCATTTCCGAGAAATCCTTCGTCTCACTCAGGACCGGCGTCAGTTATGTCAACGACTACTACGGACGTGACGGCCTCAACGATGCCTACAGCAGGCTCTCGCTCACCTACCACATTTCCGACACCGTTTCAATCAGCCCATTTGTCGGAGGCTCGCTACTGCTCGATGATGACGACGCCGGCAGTGACCAAGCCTTCGGCGGCATCTGGTTTGAGGTCCGGTTTTAATCGCACAGGCTAATCGCACAGGCTAATCGCAGAAGCGGTCTCGCACCGCTTTCCACTCCATGAAGCCCCCCACCCTTGGCGCAAAGCTCAGCGCCCTGTCAGCCACAGGACGCGTCGCGAACCTGCCGACGGTGTGGAGCAATGTCCTCGCCGGTTTTGTCGTATCACACGCCTACCTCGATCACAGCTGGGCCGAAAGCTCCCATTCCCGGGGATGGCATCTGGCATTCCTGCTCTTCGCCACCTCCATGATCTACACCGGCGGCTGCATGCTGGGCGACGCACGGGACATCAACTTCGATCGCAAACACCGGCCCAACAGACCCCTGCCTCAAGGCGTCCTCTCAATCCGTTTCATCACCCTCACGGCCTGGTCCCTGCTCTTGGGGGGGCTGCTCATCACCACCCTGTCCCTCCCCCTCAGCGCGCTCGCCAGCCCGGAGCTCGCGTGGAAGGAACTCGCCACCTTTTCACACTCCCCCCCAGTCCTGCAGTTCAGCCAACTGCACGTAGCCCTCATCGCCACACTCTTGGTCGGCACCGTAGTCACCTACGCATTCATCCACAAAAAAAACCGCCTCGTCGCACTCCCGCTGATGGCGTCCTGCCGCCTCCTCCTCGTCTTCCTCGCCATCTCAGCCGCCCACCTATCCGCCCACGACCACTGGCCCGAGGACGCGCCCCTCTTCGATCTCGACTGGATCAAGCCCTGGATGATCCTCATGGCTGGCACCGTCGGACTCTACACCCTGCTGCTCAGCTGGGTCGCCTCCACCGAATCCCAGCCCGGCCAGTTCTCCTCCCGCAAAATCCTCGCCGCATGCATGCTCGCCCTGCCCGCCGTCACCCTCATCCTCGCCCCCCTCATCCTTTCCACCTACCATGCGCCCCCTTACCGGTGGGAACATGACAGCCACCATCTCACCACCATATTCCCGCCACCTAACATCATCCCTCACTGCATCTTCCTCATCCTCGCGCTCGCCTGGACCGCGTTTTCACTCAAGTCCCTCCACCTGTCAAAACCCGCCTTCGTGTCCCGTGCGCTGGCCGGATTCTGCCTGCTCGACGCCGCCCTCATCGCCGCGCACTCGCCAACAGCGGCAGTCGCCTGCCTCGCACTCTTCGGCCTCGCACTCCTCCTTCAGAAAGTCACCCCCGCTACCTAGTCAGGGGTCAGGGGTC
>JBFERY010000131.1:0-5597 GCA_041548785.1 Oceaniferula sp. | reverse complement strand
AGTAATCGTCATCCTCCCCACCCAGGATCCGCCGCCGCCCACCCGACCATGAACGGTAAATCCGCCCCGTTTTACCCCCCATATGACCCGTCTTACAATCGGCCTTCTCAAGATCAGTCAACCCTCTCTTTGCCTTACTTTGTGGGGATTCAGCTGTTTTCATGGTGCTAACCTAGCAGATCTAACGAAAAAGTCTATCACTATATGCCTGGCATTTTAATCAAGACTTCTTTGGTGGCATGGGATGTCTCATTTTGATGATCGGTGGTTTTAGAAGTTAGGGAAAAAATTTATTTACTCATTCCGGTGTTGATGACGTGTTTGGAAATTTCAACCCACCCATTGCCGGGTTCATGGACTTGGACAGATAGCTCGATCTCATCCTTCGGCATGGGCGAAACTGGATGCACCATCGTGAGGAATCTGCTCTGTTTCGTATTGCTGTCCGCAGGGAGTAAGTCCGGGAGTCCATCGCGGTCATTATCGATGACGAGTACGTCACCAGCATCATTGAGGTCACCATTTCCATTGTGATCAATGACTACGAGTTTGTTAGACTCATTGTAAATTTCTATACGTGTAGGATGTGATGCTACGATGCGGATATTGGTAGGTTCATTGAGCGCATTTTTGCTCTGGATAAGATTATAGACCGGGATGGGATGGAAAGGGTTGGCGCTGTAGACCCCGGCATCAATGATTGCAAAAGACTCGCCCTTATCCTCACTCGCCTGATAGCTCCAAAGCGCCTTACCGGACTGCTTGTCTAATGACTTCCAGTTCAGCGTGATCTCACCCTTGTCGTCTTTATTGAGTGGTGTGGTGATGAACTCGACGATCTTAGTCTGCCCTGCATCAAGCTCGAGGAACATGGGTTTGGTGATTTCATTTTTTGACTGGGAAGGAGTAATAAACACGGAATAGCCGGAATCGTCCTCACGCTTGAAAACGCGGTCATGTTTACCGGAGAGTGAGACATATCCTGATATTTTCTCTTTGTTAGGATTAGTGAGCGTGACTAGCCCGAGTGCCGGACGGTCATGAAGGGGACGTGCGTATGATTCCACAGGCTGGATTTCAATAGCGACCAGCGCGGCCTTTTCCCCTTCAGGCAGTGACTTGCCGAGTTCTGCTAGAATCTTGTTTTTGATCCAGTCTGGAAATGGGCGGCCATTGTTCAGCGCTTGCCTAGCCTTCTCCCGCTCGGCTTCTGCTCCTTGAATATTGCCGTGTTTTGCGAGTAATACCGCCAGCTCCAGGCGCGCGCTGGGGATCCAGGTATATAGATCAAACGCCTCAAGCAGGCGGAGGCGTTCGTGCATCACGCGGATCGCCTCATCATAGCGTCCGCTGGCTACCAGAAACCGCGCATACCATTTGTAAATGTTAGGCTCGTAAATTTTGTGTCCATTTTTCCTAACTGCATCCAGCCGATGGAGCAGTGACTGCTCAATGCCATCGAGTTGTTTTATCTCAATGCGTTTTTCCACCCATAGCATGAGGATGTTGCCTTGCTTGGGGTGTTTTTGATAGGCTGCGTTAAGTGTCTGCCATGCTTTCTGATCTTCACCTTTAGCAAAGAGAGCACGGATAAGTACGCAGCGGGCATGGTGCCATGATCCGGAACTGAGCAAGAGATGGTCTTTGATGATATCTACTGTGTTCGAGAGATCTTCAATATCAACCTCGTCGATACGATCATGCCGGATTTTTAATGCAGCTAGACCGACCTTGCCTGTGTAAACATTCCGTTTCTTGTAGGAATACCGCGGCTTCTGGTTGATATGGTCTTCAATGAGAGGCTGTGCATGGTCATCAAAGCCCATAAGTATAAAGCCTTCTATGAGCTGGCTGCGTGTAGATTTGATCCTGGGCACCCATGATTGCCTTTCCGTGCCCCGGGGGTATTTACCTCGTTTGTAGAGGATCTCCATGGTCTCGGCAGCGGCGTTGAACTGCTCCATGGCGAGCTTCCACTGACCTTCTACAAAGTATTCAGCGCCCAGAGCACCGACGAAATCGATAAACTCGAGTGGTGGGTTTTCTCCCTGATCGAAGTGGAATTTTCTGATACTGGGGAAATTGGGGAAAGCATTGCCTTGGGCGTTATGTTTTTCGGGATCGGTTTGGTAGCCCTGTTGCGCGAAGGAGTCTTGCCAGTATTGGATAATGCGTTTTCGCTTGGCCAGCTGCCCACCCGAATGAAGGGTGGCCAGGTAATTGTTGAGTAAGCTGATGCGGCTGAAATTTCCGGAAATGAGGCCTCTGCGTGGGCTTTTAGGTCGGTCATACATCCAGCCGTAGATGGAAGCCGCCCATGCGGAGTCATAACTTCCGGAGCGAACTTGTGCCTCACGAAAGATCTGATAGAAATGCTTACTATAGTATTTACCGCTGTTTGCGCCATACCCGTGTGAGAGATCCATCTGTTTCATCAGGGTATCAAGCTCATTGATACCTGCCTCGATTCCCTCGGCCTTGTAACGTGCAACGAAACGCTTGCAGAGTTCCTCCGGTGATAAGTAGAATTGCTGATAGAGATAGCTGTGCTCAGGTTTGGTGGGGAAGGCGTCGTCGGCAAGTTTCTGGGCTTTCGACTTCTCGTCTTCATTCAGATTAAGCCCAGTCATCATTTTCTCAGCAGCTGTTTTATCAGGTTCGGTGTACTTGCTAAGATAGCTTAAACAACAGGCGTAGGCTTTGATTTTATGATCGGGGTCGTTTGCCAAGGCCTCGTTGCTCGATAGGACTTTGGCGATTTCCAAATAATTCTGAGGACGCCACTTGAGTGTTATGGCGTAAAAATCGATGCCTTTCCGCGGGTTGGCGACCACTCCGCGTCCACCTTTGATGTATATTTTCGCGAGAACGGAGGATATACCGGTTTGGTTTTGGGTTGATTGCGTAAGACATTTCTCCAGGACTTCAGCGGCTTTTTTCCAGCTTTCCGGCTCATCACCACTGCTCAAATTGTAATAATACCAACCAAGGGCATCCATTGAAATGTAGCTGTTTTTGGCTACGGCTTGCTTCAATAGATCGAGCCAAGATTCACCCTCTTTTGCCAGATTAGGATCATCTTTGAGTATCATGGCGAGGCGATAAATGGCCTCGTTACTTCCTTGCGCTGCGGCTTGGCGAAGGTAGTCCAAGGCACGGATTTTGTCCGCCTCAGTATCACTGGCACCATAGGATCGGGATGATTTGGTGGCCTCATCAAAAAGGGCGATGTTGTCGCCTAGCTCAATGCATTTTTTATAATAATGGTCTGCTTTTTCAGCATCACGTTCTGTGTAATGGTAGTGGTGCCATAGCTTCTGAATGGCTGGTCCATAGCCATCTTGTGCAAGTTCGATGATATTCGCTAAATTGGATATTTTTGGTGAGTAGCTACTCTTTGTGCGAGTGGTACTGGCTTTGGCGAATTTGGCCCTTGCGTTGCCCAGGCTGATAGCCTCTTGGTAGTGCTTCTCTGCGAGCTCTCGACTTTCATCCGATCTCCAGTCATCCGCCGCGATCTCTGCTATCACCCAGTGGCCGATACCAGGAGCCATAGCTATTGCTTTTTCAGCATGTTTCCGTGCCAGCACTAGGTCTTTGTCAACATGGTATCCCTTCTGGTAACAGCGGGCCATGCCTGCATGAGCCTCTCCCAGATTATGATTGATGCCCTCCCTGAAGGCTTGAATTACTTCATCCTTAAAATAATAGCTCGTCTCACTAGCCAGTGATCGATGCGCAAGTTCTACACGTGCAGCTGTATCGCCTTTCTCTGCCTTTTGAATGACCTCTGCAAGGGTTTCCCAGGCATGAGAGGTTCCCGTGAATAGAAAAAACAAGCAGAGATTCAGCGCGGGAAACCAGCGGTAATTTAACATGAGGCCATTGCTAACAATCTGATGGGTCCACGACAAGAATGAATTATTCTATTGCTAGGAATTAGGGGGCGTTTGAGCTTGCCGTTGAGAGGGAAAAAAAGGGGGCTTTCCAAGAGTTGCTATTACCGTGTCGGCCTGTCAGCCCATCTTTCAGCCACGCGCCACAGTTTGATTTTATGGTCTCCACCATACTCGTACATTACCGAAAAATTAACATTTTCGATGATATAAGCCATTCCATAGGCGTTGTCATTCGCCACGCTTCCAGAGTCATCGGGGTTACCTAGTTTTTTTCTTGTCGAGGCCGGGCTATCACTCCAGTTCAGTCCAAACGGAATGCCTCCCCTGAATTGCTCAGTGTCTCTGAAACCCTTTGCATGTCCGTCAACCGTCACAATACGGCCACTATCCTTAAATACCGTCATTCTGATACCATCCGTTTGAAAGAGATACCTGTTTTGTGATTTTGCAATTTTTGCATCATATCCTTTCGGATCGGTGATCAGTGCATTTTTTACAAGGAATGCGATGCCAGTATCCACTTTCATACCCACGGCTTGAACAAGAACTGATTTCCGGAGAGTTTTTAATTTTTCACGGTCGTCACGGCCATCATCACGAAATTTGTGTGTATTACTCTTTGCCATTGTTGATCCGAGTTTGGCTGCGCGTGCGAAATGGCGCCGTGCTTCGTCGATATTTGGATCCATGCCTTGTCCCCAAACCAGCATCACTGCTAGATTGTTAATAGCGACCATGTGCCCGGAGGGCGCAGCCTTAAGGAACCATTTGCCTGCCTTCTCAAAATCCAGCTCGACCCCTAGGCCTTCGTTATACGAAGACCCTAAAAGGAACTGAGCCTCGGAATCACCCTCCTTTGCCAATTTTCTAACGTCTTCTAGAACGGCCTTCGCCATTTTTTGTGCTTTCTCGGGACTCTTAGGTAACGAACACCTACCTTTGAAGTGGAGACGAGCTAGCCACATCTTACCCCGAACGTCACCTTTTTGGGCAATTTGCTCAAACTTATCCACGATGTCACGATGAGGTATGTCACCCCGTGCGTAATGAGCTGCTGCCGCGCTACAAGCATCTTCAGGTGCTGCTGATACAGAACTGTGAATCCCCCAACTAATAAGCAGTATGATTCCCTGTAAAATCATGGGCGTGAAACGAGTGTCTTTTATTTGCATCTCGTCTTCGTTCTATATGTGAATCTTTATTTCTTCAAGGTTTCTTAGCGCTGGACGCAGCAGGAGTGGATGTGCATTGAAAGGACGAATCGTTGAATTCAGTATAGAAAATCTGTCGCAAACCCTAACACTCCTCTATCACAAGACCAAGCAACATGAAGCCCAACCATAAGAGAACCGCCGTCCGGACTACCATGATCTCCCTCGCCCTAATGGTGACGGGTAATCTGATCTCCGCCAAGGAGCGCCTGCCGAATTTTATCTTTGTTCTCAGTGATGACATCGCGCAAGGCGACATCGGTGTCTATGGTCAGGAGTTGATCAAGACCCCGAACCTCGACCGGATGGCCGCCGAGGGCACGCGCTATCAGCAGGCCTACTGCGGCACGACCGTCTGCGCGCCATGTCAGTCGTCGTTTTTTACCGGCCTGCACTCCAGCCACTGTCCGGTCCGTGGGAACTATGAGGTGGCACCCGAAGGGCAGCTGCCTATCACTATATGCCTGGCATTTTAATTCCCCTCGCT
>JBFERY010000130.1:0-5699 GCA_041548785.1 Oceaniferula sp. | reverse complement strand
ACTCGTCAATCAATTCTGCTCCCGACTCCCCGACTCCCCGACTTCAAGACTTCAAGACTTCAAGTCTCCCAACCCATGCGCCGCTGGCCTCCACGCTTACTCATCATCGCCTCCCTGGGCTTGCATGTGTTTACCGCGGCCTGCTATATCCGCCAGCCGGACATCATGGCGGCCTACACCGTCTACCCCATCTGGATGTGGGGCATGATCGGGCTTGCCCTGGCGGCCATCGCCTTTGTCTTCTGCCGGGCCCCGCTCTCCCTGATGCTGGTCATCCTCTGGTCGCTCACCATCCTGATCGCGTCCGACGAATCACACGCCCTCGCCCGTGTCGGAAGGGAAGCGCCCGAACCCGGCCCTGCCAAGCCCTACGCCTCGCAGGAAACACTGCGCGTCTGCACGCTCAACTGGGGCGGCACAAAACACAGCGAGGAGGAAATCAAGGCGCAGGCCGAACTTATCGCGTCCTATCATCCCGATATCCTCTTCCTCCAGGAAATCCACCCGTGGCAAGCCCGCCTGATCACCGACATCCTTTACGCCGACGGCGGCGACTACCGGACCGGCGCCGCCTCCGCCATCATCACCCGCTGGAAAGCGCACCTCGCCATCCACAACCCGATGCAGCACAGTCAGCACGCCACCTTGAAACTCCCTAACGGTCGGCTCATCGACTGTGTCAACTTCCACCTCCGGTCCGCCAAAACCGACATGCGACTGTGGCGGAAAAGCTGCTGGCTGAACCACGCGAACAATCGAAAACTCCAACGCCGCGAAGTTTCCTACAGCCTTGCCCTGCTCCAAAACACCACCCCCTTCCCGACCCGCCCTGTCATCGTGGCCGGCGACTTCAATGCCCCCGCGTCCGATCCCCTGCACGACCTTCTCCGTGGCAGCTTCAACGACTCCTTTGACGAGGCCGGCACCGGCTGGGCCAACACCTGGCACCGCCGCATCTCCCTGCACCGCATCGACTACATCTACACCAGCCCATTGCTCAAGGCGGTCCGGTCACACACCGTGATCGTGCCCGCCTCAGACCATCGCATGGTCGTCAGCGACTTCCTCCTTGTGCCCTAGGAAATTCTGGCAAGGAATCCCCCGGCTTCCATTCTCAATCTCATTCTCAATCTCAACCCACTTCATTCTTGTCCTTCTCCATCCACCATCAATGCCCCGACACCTCGGCGCGCACCGGCACACTCAGCACCGCACACGGCGACATCCCGACGCCCATCTTCATGCCGGTCGGCACCCAGGGCATGGTCAAGACGCTCTCGCCGGATGAACTCGTCGACGTCGTCGACGCCAGAATCATCCTCGGCAACACCTACCACCTCTACCTCCGACCCGGCCTCGATGTGATCCGCGAACTCGGCGGACTGCACAAGTTCACCACCTGGGACAAACCCATCCTGACCGACTCCGGCGGCTTCCAGGTCTGGTCGCTGGCAAAGCTGCGCAAAATCACCGAGCAGGGCGTGCAGTTCTCCAATCACCTCGATGGCGCCAAAACCATGCTCACCCCGGAACTGAGTATGGAAATCCAGGCCACGCTCGGCAGCGACATCGCCATGCTCTTCGACGAGTGCCCGCCCTACCCCTGTGAGGAAAAATACGCCGCCGACTCCTTGGCGCTCACCACCCGCTGGGCCAGACGCTGCAAGGACTGGCACCAGGAGAACGCGGCGAAGCACGTGCCCTGGCTGCAAACTCCAAATGCCAATCTCCCCCTACCCAAACAGCTGACCTTCGGCATCGTCCAGGGCAGCACCTTCGCCCACCTCCGTGAGCAGTCGGCCCGGGAACTCGTCGACATCGGCTTCGATGGCTACGCCGTCGGCGGCATCTCCGTCGGGGAACCCGAACACGAAATGATGCGCGCCATCGAGAATGCCGTGCCGTTCCTGCCCGCCGACAAGCCACGCTACGCCATGGGGCTCGGCACCCCGCCGCAGATGCTGGAAATGATCGCACGCGGCGTCGATATGTTCGACTGCGTCATGCCCACCCGCGTTGCCCGCCACGGCCTCGCCTTCACCGCCGACGGCCCGATCCATATCAAAAACAAGGAATTCGAGTTCGACCCGCGTCCGCTGGACGAAAACACCCACCCGTCGCTGCAAAAATACAGCCGGGCCTTTATCCGGCACCTGTTCCGCTCGCGCGAAATGCTCTCTTTAAGGTTGCTTTCCCTGCATAATCTGCATTTCTACCTGCGCCTCATGCAACATGCGCGTGAAACCATCGAATCCGGCACCTTCACCAGCTTCAAAAACGACTTCAACCAACGCTACCTTCAACAATCATGAACCCTACATTCGCTTCCCATAGCCCCCTGTCCACCCTGCCCACCATCTTCGCCGAAGGTGCCGGTAACATTCTCGGCAACCCCATGATCATGATGGTCCTCATGTTTGTCATCTTCTGGGTCGTGCTCATCCGCCCCCAACAAAAACAACGCAAGGAACTCGCCGCCCGCCAGGCCGCCCTCAAGAAAGGCGACAAGGTCGTCACCATCGGCGGCATGCACGCCACCGTCAACGCCGTCAGCGAAAAGACCGTTTCCCTCAAGCTTGCCGAAGGCGCTTTTGTCAAATACGACAAAACAGCCATCGCCACCGTCATCCCCAAGGGTGATAAAAGTGACAAAACCGACGATGTCGCTGACGCCCCCAAAGGATGAGGCATCAGGTAACCCACCGCATCTAGTCTAGGTGCTCGCAATCCCCCGATTGCCAAACAACGACTCCCCTCTACCCCTTTGCCGCGCCGCGCGCCATCCCATTTCCTATTTCCCATTTCCTATTTCCCACTAAAACCATGCTTGCCTCTCTCTTCAGTGACGACCGCCTCCTGACCTTCCTCTCCGGTCTTGGACTCCTCGCCCTCTTCTTCTGGTATTTCGCCACCGATTTCGAACGCAAAAAACGCAACATCGGCACCATCATCGTGGTTCTGATCGCCGTGTTCAGCCTGCTCTCCATCGTGCCCAAGGGCAAATGGGGCGATGTCCTCACCGGCAAAACACCCATCTCGGATGCCCATAACCTCAAGGGCGGCATCGACCTCATCGGCGGCTCGTCCTTCACCCTGCGCGTGCAGCCGGGTCAAGAAGCCGACGGCAGCGCAATGCCCGTCTCCGCCAATGCCGTGCAGCAGGCGATCGAGACCGTCGAGAACCGCCTCAACGCCTTCGGCACCGCCGACCTCCTCATCGTCGCCCAAGGCAGCGACCGCATCCTGGTGCAAATGCCGGGCGTCACCCCGGAAGACGCGTCCCGCGTGCGCAAAATCCTTGAAAAAGTCGCCAAGCTCGAGCTCAAGGTCGTGCACCCGGACACCCGCAACCTCGCCGCCAAGGTGGCCGCCGATCCGGAAAACGAAATTGTCCCCGGCTACGAACTCAAAACGCTTCAGGACGAGGACGAGGACGGCACCATCACAACGGAGAACATCCTGATCAAACGCCGCGCGGCGCTTGACGGCTCCTATGTCAAACACGCCCAGGAACTTTACGGCCCGTACGAGGGCAAGCTCACGGTCGAACTCAATAACGACGGGGCCACCAAGATGTTCGATCTCACCAAAAACATGCGCCACGGCGCCGACCGCCTCGCCATCGTGCTCGACGGCAAGGTCCTCAGCGCGCCCACCGTGCAGAGCAGCCTGAGCCAGAGGTTCGAGATCTCCGGCATGAAGGACGCCGGCGAGGCCAAAGCGCTCGCCGCCGCCCTGCTCAACCCGCTGAAAAACCCGCTCATCGTCGAGGAGGAACGCACCGTTTCCGCCACCCTCGGTAAGGAGACCGTCTCCCAAGGCATCGTTGCCGGTATGGCCGGCCTCGGACTCACCCTCCTCTTTGTCCTGCTCTACTACCGCTTCGCCGGCATGATCGCCCTGATCGGCCTGAGCCTGAACATCCTCATCCTGTTTGGCACCATGGCCATGTTCGGCTTCACCTTCACCCTGCCAGGTATCGCCGGCATCATCCTCACCATCGGTGTCGCCGTGGATGCCAACGTGCTCATTTATGAGCGTCTGCGCGAGGAACTCGCCCACGGGAAATCGCTCAAGGCCGCCATCGCCGCCGCCTACGAAAAAGCCTTCTCCGCCATCTTTGATGCCAACATCACCACCCTGCTCACCGCGCTCATCCTCTTCTGGAGAGCCAGCGGCACCGTCAAGGGATTTGCCATCACCCTCACCATCGGTATCCTCGCCTCCATGCTCGCCGCCCTGCTCTGCACCCGCGTGCTGTTCTGGTGGTTCGCCGATTCCGGTATCCTCAAGAAGCTCAGCTTCATGAACCTGATCCCGAAAAACGCCTTTCAATTCCTCAGCAAACGCAAACTCGCCTTCAGCGTCTCCGCCGTGCTCATCCTCGCCGGCATCAGCGCCGTGGGAATCAAAGGAAACAAAGCCCTCGGCATCGACTTCACCGGCGGCGCCCAGCTGTCATTCCAGTTTGCCGACGGCACCAAAGTCAGCCAGCCCGAGGCCCAGAAGATCATCAACGACCTCAAACTGACCAAGGCCGCCACCACCCAGGAGGAACAAAACACCACGGGCGAACTGCTCACCGTCCGCTGCGCCAACAATACCGTCGAAAGCGGCAAAACCGACCCCGAACTCATCGAGGAGGCGCTCCGCAGCGCCTTCCCCGCGCTCCAGCTCCAGGAAAACGTGCTCGACGGCGAAGGCCAGCCGAAACTGGACGGCGACGGCTCACCGCTGATGCAATACAAGTACCAGATGGCCAAGGAAACCATCAGCGCCAGCCTCGGTGGCGAATTCCTGACCACCGCCGTCTGGGCCCTGCTGCTCGGCCTTGTCGCCATCCTCCTCTATATCACCATCCGCTTCGAGTTCTCCTTCGCACTCGGTGCCTTTGCCGCCCTTTTCCACGATATCCTCATCTGCCTCGGTATCGTCGTCTTCTCCGGCCAGGAACTTTCACTGATCCACGTCGGCGCCTTCCTCACCATCGCCGGTTATTCCATCAATGATACCATCGTGGTCTTCGACCGAATCCGCGAGGACCTGCGCTCCCGCCGGGGCGATGTCGAGGACGTGATGAACCACGCCATCAGTGCCACCCTGTCGCGGACCGTGCTGACCTCGATCACCACCTTCGTCGCCGTGCTTGTCCTCTTCATCTACGGCGGATCCGCCCTCAAGGACTTCTCCTTCACCATCATGATCGGTGTGATCGTCGGAACCTACTCGTCCATCTTCATCGCCTCCCCCATCGTTTACATCTGGAGCAAGATGCGCGGCGCCAACCTCCGCCGCGAACTGCTCGACGCCAACCTCGAGGCCGAAGTCAACCCGGCCAAGTCATAACGACATCAAGGTTTTCACACCACGTTTCCAATTCCAAACCCCAAAATGGCAGCACTCCGGTGCTGCCATTTTGGCTGATGCAAAGGTTTATTCAGGGCGCTGAAAAAAATGACGGTTTTTCTCCAAAAAATCTTGCAATACTACGCTAATCTGGCACTTTCCCGCCCGTCCGACCCCTGCAAAGGGCAAACGACAACAACTGGAAATTCCTGCGTAGCTCAGCGGTAGAGCGGGTGACTGTTAATCACTAGGTCCTTGGTTCGATCCCAAGCGCAGGAGCCATTTCCCCCATCGTGACACAGCGTGTCAGACCGTAACACACCATGACTAAACCCTTGATCCTTCAAGGGTTT
>JBFERY010000129.1:0-5719 GCA_041548785.1 Oceaniferula sp. | reverse complement strand
CCTTCCCGGCCTCCTTCCCGGTCTTTTTCTCGGCCTTGTCCTTGTTCTCACCCGGAGAACATTTGCCCGACATTCATGTGGGGATGCCGCATGCCGGCAGGATCCATAGCTGGAGCGCGAAGTACACGGCGACGATGCCGACGAAAAACCAAATTTTATCCATGGGGCTATTATAGAATCAAAATCAAAAAACGCTACCGATTCTTCATATTATGCGCCACCATGGTGAAAAACGTGCGCAGTTCCAGCTGGATGGAGTCCGGCACCTTGGTTTCGACCATGGCCTCGTCCATCAGCTTCAGCCAGCGGTCGACTTCAGCCTCACCGATGGCAAAAGGCGCATGGCGCATGCGCAGCCGCGGGTGCCCACGCTTCGCCTGGTACCGGGGGTCGTTGCCAAAACGGAACAGCAGGAAATCGCGGAGCCGCTCCTCCGAACCCTCCATGTCATCCTCGGGATACATCGGCTTAATCAGATCATCCGTCTTGATCCGCTCGTAAAAAGCCGCGACCAACTTGGTGAATCCGGACTCACCCAGGATGGTGTAAATGACAGCTTCGTCCATGATGTATCGGTCGCCGGTGATCAGTGAGCGGTCGTCGGTGGCCTACTTGCTCTGACGGGCGCTCGCCTTGAGACGGAGTGCATTCAGAGCGATAAAGCCGGTGGCGTCGTCCTGGTTGTAGGCTTCCTCGGCGCCACCTTCCATGGTGGCGACGTCCTCGGAGTAGAGTGAGAGAGGCGAACGACGGCCTGCCTGCAGACAGTTCCCCTTGTAAAGCTTGAGCCGGACCTCTCCGGAAACCGTGCGCTGGGTCGAGGTCACGAGGGCCTGGATCGCCTCACGCTCGGGAGCAAACCAGAACCCGTTGTAGACCAGTTGGGAGTACTTGGTGATGAGATCATCACGGACATACTGGGCTTCCCGGTCCATGGTGAGCGTTTCCAGGTCACGGTGGGCGGCAAGGATAATGCTGCCGCCGGGTGTTTCATAAATACCACGGGACTTCATGCCGACAAAGCGGTTCTCCACGATATCGATTCGACCGATACCGTGTTTGCCACCGAGGAAATTCAGCACGCGCATCACGCCGTAGGGGCTGAGCAGGGTGTAGCCGTCTTTTTCACCCTCGACTGCAAAGTCCCTGAGCTTGGAGATCACCTGATCCAGACCCTCATACTTGAGGCCGATGATGTTGCCTTGCTCGAAGAGAAACTGCACATACTCGGGAGTGTCAGGCGCGTCCTCGGGAGAGACGGACAGCACGTACATGTCGCGGTCGGCTTCACCGGTGGCATCGTACCAGGTGTCCTCAAGCGCCCCGGCTTCAAAGGAGATATGCAGCAGGTTGCGGTCCATCGAGTAGGGCTTCTTTTTGGAAGCGGTCACGTCGATGCCGTGCTCTTCGCAGTAGGCGATCATCTCGGACCGACCGGGGAACTGGGCACGGAACTCGGCGTCACGCCAGGGGGCGATCATCTTGATGTCGGGTGCGAGCGCTGCGACGGAAAGCTCGAAACGAACCTGGTCGTTGCCTTTGCCCGTGGCACCATGCGCAATGGCATCGGCGCCTTCCTTGATGGCAACATCAACCATCCCCTTGGAAATACAGGGGCGGGCGATCGAGGTTCCCAGCAGGTAACGGCCTTCATACAGCGCGTTGGCCTGGAACATCGGGTAGATGTAGTCGGCGGCAAACTCCTCCTTGAGGTCGCCGATGTAGCACTTGCTGGCACCCGTGCTGAGCGCTTTGGCCTCAAGGCCGTCAAGCTCCTCACCCTGGCCGACGTCGGCGCAGTAGGCAATGATTTCAGCGTTGTACTTTTCCTTGAGCCAGAGAAGAAGAACCGAGGTATCGAGACCTCCGGAGTATGCGACGACAATTTTCATAGTGATGATGGGTTGATGGATTGAAAATGGACTTGAAAGCGCCTCACCTGCGAGACGGGCGGAGAGAAGCATGAGACGACCTAAGAAGCAAGATGTAAGAAACAGGACGCGCGTCAGCAGCGGCTACACCTCGTCACCCCGGTCCCGGTCCGAGGCCGGAGCCGGCTCGGCCTCCGTGTCAATGGCGCGGGGAGCCTTGCCACCAGGCATCACCTTGCGCATCAGCTTCTTCAACCCGCCCTCGGCCGCCTCCTGGCCGGCCTCGGCATCACGCAGCGCCTTTTCCCAGGCAGGCGCAAAACCAGGTGCCTGCTCGCGCATGACGCCGGCCGCGGATTCCATGACTTGCAGCTGGCGCAGCTCGGCGCGACCCGGCTTCTGCCTCGCCACGTTCAAATTCCCCCGCAGTGTCTCATTCTGCGCGCGCAGCTCGTCCAGCTGACTCTGAAGCTGCTCGTTCCCCATCGCATTGATCTTTAACTGCGTGTTGAGATGCCCTTGCAACTCCTTGTTCTCCCCCTGCACACGCTTCAGCTCGGCCCGCAACATCACGATGTCCTTGCGCATCAGCCTCCACGTCATCGCGAGCAAGAAAACCCCCACGACAAGCCCCCAGGTAAACGGCTGGGAAATGATCTGTATAAACGTGTCCATGGCGAAATCATAGGTCAGGAAGCCAGGATGCCAAGTCAGATATCCCCGCCCACCGCCCAGCACCGGCCATGCCCTGCCCATGCGCCCATGCGCCCATGCGCCGCTCTTTTCCACTTTGACACGCCGTTTCCATTTAATTATTATTTAAAGATATTCCCTCGACTCACATGCCATCCCCCATCACAAAATACATTCTCCTCTCCGCACTCGGTTTGACTCTCCAAGGGACCGCTCAAGCGTCGACATTTTCTGACAACTTCAACAGCGGCGGCGTGGAAACCACCGTCTGGCAAAACACCAGCGGTCAAGTGCGCGGCAGCGGTGAAGTCGGCTTCCTGGACGGACACGGACTGTGGTTCGGCGGTAACGGCTCACGCTATGCCGAGACCAAGGACTTCAACACCCTCTACGGCGGCACCATCAGCTTCGACATGCGCACGGGCAACGACGGCCACCCACTCTGGGAAGCCTCGGAACGGGGTGAATATGTCGGTTTGGAATACAGCATCAACCAGGGCATTAGTTGGCGGGGCATCCGGTATTACGTAGGCTGGCACCCCGCGTTCTCCAGCTGGAACAGATTTTCTTACGACATTCCTGCCGCTGCACGCTCACTCAAAACCCGCTTCCGCTTCCGTCAAACACGCCACAGCGGGGTGAGCTGGGACCACTGGGCGATTGATAATTTTTCACTCAACACCATCGTCATCGGCACCACATGGTCACAACCCATGCCAGATACCGCCCAGATCATCATGGGCCGGGCGGATCCCTCCGGAACCTATCACGCTGTCATCAAGGCAACCGGGCCGTTCCAACTAGGCAATTTGGGTGGCAGCACTGGCCTCAATCTGGCTCAAACAGGAGCAGACGGATCGTGGATCTCGCTCACCTCGATCGAGGGAACTCTCAAGGCAAACAGTAGTGCGATCAATGACATGGCCATAGACAGCTCGGGCAATGTCTACCTCTGTGGGGCCTTCGCCAGCAGCGGGTTACCCAACGACGCCTTTGTGGTGAAATACAACAACAGTCACGTCCAGCAATGGTTCAAGGTGGGTCACAACCTGACTTCCAACACGGCAGCCTATCATGGTGTTACCGTAGACACTTCCGGCAACGTCACCGTAGCCGGACATTTCCATACCCTGATGCGCTTTGGCCCCAATGGATACGTCGGCGAACCTGAAATCAAGACGGATGAACTGAATTCAGCCCTCATTGTACGCTACAACTCCTCTGGCACCTACCAATGGGTCAAACAGGTTGGCGACAACGCCGGTACAGACCCGGATCAAATCTGGGGAATCTGCGGAGACGGCAGCGGAACGTTCTACCTCTATGGACGATACAGCGGGAACCTCACCATCCCACCTCTCGCCAACATTGCAGGCAACAGTGGCACCACGACCGGTTTCATCATCAAATACAACAATAGCGGCACCCCCCAATGGGTGACCCACTCAGGTTTCAGTTGGGAAATGCGCGGGATGATCTCAGGCAGCTCCGGGCTCTATGCCGCCGGGCTTTTCCGAGAAGCAGACTTCCGCCCCAATGGCGCAGCCATGGGAACACCCCATGCCCAAGGGGTATACCTTAGCAAACTCAATCCATCTAACGGATCGATCACTTGGATCAAAGCCAGTTCCAGCAAGGGAGAAGATTTTCTCACCCCCGGCGAATGCCTGGGCATGGATAGCGATGGCAATCCCTATGTCGCGCATACTTATAGCGGCGATGTCACTGTAGGCACTCAGACCATCTCCGCCGACCCCGAGTATAACATCCTCCTCACCCGCTGGGACGGCAGCGGTGCTTTGACCTGGGCGAAACGAGCCGGTTCGGGTTCTATCCACAGCATGTCGACCGACAGCATTGGCCAGACATTTCTCTCCGGACAATGCCAGGGGCTCGCCGCCTTTGAGTCCGAAGCCGTTCTAGGCAACCCCTCAGCCCACTACCTCCATAAATTCAACAACATTTCCCAAGCCTCGGAACCCGTGGGTGTATACGTGCTCCGTACACAGATCCCCTCGAACACCCCAAGCAATGACAAGCTCGGCAACATTATCACCAAGGACACCGACGCCTCCGGCACCTACACCTACGCCCTCGTCACCGGCGCCGGGGATGACCATAACCATTACTTCACCATCGGAGGAACCAACAATGATTCACTCCTGCTCTCATCTAACGCCATCCTCGTTGAAGGAGATAACCTCACCCTACGCATGCGTGTTACCGATGAAAATGGAAAGGAAGCCGAATCGATCATTCCGTTCACGGTCGGGCCACCCGATGCAGGACTATGGGCGAAGTCGTTCACCGGTGACAACGCCACTTTGAAATTCTGCAAAGCCGGACCTAACAACGAAACTTACATCGGTGGATATTTCAGCGGCAGCATCACCTTAGGATCGTGGACCGTAACCAGCGCGGGCGGCAACGACGCCTTCCTTGCCAAAGTGGATGCCGATGGCGTCCCCCAATGGATCATCCGGGGTGGAGGAACTGGACTGGACCGAGCCTGGAACCTCGATATTGATGACAACGGCAACACTTACCTCTGCGGAACCGTCACAGGGGCATTCACTTTCAGTAAAAACAACAGCACAAGCAACATCCTGTCTCACTCCGCTCTCCCAGGCGGCGCATGGGATGATTGCTACATGATATCCATCGAACCTAACGGAAACTACAGATGGCACCGCCTTCTCGGTGGTGCAGGACAAGAGTGGCCGACCAGTGTGAAACACGACAATAATAGCGGCCTTACCTACCTCACCGGATATTACAGCACCTACACAGGTGTCACCTCAGAATTCTCCGGTCGCGGCGGAGGCACTGTTGGGTTTTACATTGGTAACGTCACCGGCCCCAGCAAAACCACCGCCACAATCCACAGCGATGGATTTGTGCTTTGCTACAACCCGGTCAACGGCCGGCAGTGGGTTAAATTTGCAACAGGACAAAATCAAGTCCGCGGACAGGCCGTCACCGTAGACTCAACCGGCAATGTCTACGCCGCCGGAAACTTCACCGCACACGCGAGTATCGGTGGAATCAACAAGTCCACCGCCGATGCCAATACCCAGTACCCCAGCTCGGACGTCTTTTTCTGGAAACTCGATAACACCGGAGCCAACAGCTGGGTGAAGACCGGCGGCATTTCT
>JBFERY010000128.1:0-5811 GCA_041548785.1 Oceaniferula sp. | reverse complement strand
TCGATTACATCGCCGACCGCCGGCTCGAAACCTGCGGCCTCGAGCCGCTCAGGGGCAACATCCAGAACCCGTTCCCGTGGCTCGCCGAAATGATCGATATCAAGAAGGAGCAAAACTTCTTCGAAGGCCGCGTCACCGAATACCAGAAATCCACCGCCCTCGGCAACATCGACGACGACGAACTGTAACGTAAAAGAGGTTTCCAACCTCTTCCCCCCCTCAAAAAATCGCGTCCCATCAATCTCTCCCATAAATAAAAACAACCGATCGGCCACCACCGATCACCGCATAACAAAAAACCCCAGTCCACCGATCACCGGTCGCTCCGCGCCGACCACCGATCACCACCCACTTAACAAAATGTACCGCTCCATATCCCTCGAAGAAGACCTCGCCCTGAAAAAAGTCATCACCGACCGCGCCGCCAATTTCATCGACGGCGACCCCATGAACAGGTTCGACTGGCGTGCCGTCCTCGACACGCATGCCAGCGACCGCGTCCCGCAAATACTCGTCACCCGCGGCCAGGACGAAGAGGAGCTCTCCCTGGCCAACCTGGCCGACACCATCGGCAGCGCCCTCACCGACCTGCTTGTCTCCCGCCAGGAAAAAGACGACAACATTTTCAACGACAAGAACCGCACCTTCGTTTCCAACGTCGCCCAGAGCGTGGCAACCTCGCTCACGGAACAGGTGCAGGACGGCGGCCAGCTTCGCCTTTCCCAGAACGACCTCTACCTGCTGATCGAAAAAGCCCTCATCGAAAACGACGCCCACGACGTCGCGAAGTCGCTCGTCTTCTCCCGCTCACTGGAGAAAAACGGTGAGGTCATCGTCTCCGACGAACCCCAGACGATGCCGGTCCGCCTGATCCGCCGCAACGGCAACGTGGTGCCGTGGAGCCAGACGAAAATCGAGATCGCCGTGCGCAAGGCCTTCCTCTCGATCAAGGAGGACCCGGAGGCCGCCGTCCGGGTTTCCAACGCCGTTACCGAAGCCATCCGCACCGGCGACTCCGCCTTCGCCCACATCGAAAACGTCCAGGACCTCGTCCAGGAGGAACTCATGCGCCAGGGGCATTTCAAGGCCGCCGAAGCCTACATCCTCTACCGCGCCCAGCGCGCCCAGATGCGCCTCGACGAACTCCCCGCCGAGGACCCGAACCAGGAATCCATGGTCGTCATCACCGAGGACGACGGCAATACCCAGTTCTGGGACGGCAGCGAGCTGCGCAAACGCATCACCTTCGCCTCCATCGGCCTCGAGCTCTGCCTCAACGATCAGGAAATCGAGCAGGAACTCCGCCGCTCCGTCGGCGCCGAGATCACCCGCGAGGACCTCAAGTCGACCATCATCCTCAACGCCAAGTCGCTGATCGAACGCGATGCCGACTTCGCCAAGTTCGCCGGCCGCATCCTGCTCTCCTACATCTACGAGGAGGTGCTCGACTGGAATATCCTCACCGACGGCATCCGCCGCCTCAAGACCGCCCACAAGGAGCGCTTCAAGCACTACCTCGCCCACGGCATCAAAATCAAACGCATCTCCCCGGAGGTGGTCGCCCAGTATGATGTCAGCAAACTGGCCGACGCCCTCGACCCCACCGCCGACCTCGACTTCGACTACCTCGGCGTGCAAACCCTCTACGACCGCTACCTGATCGTCGATAAAACCGGCGACAAGCAACGCCGCCTCGAGACCCCGCAGTTTTTCTGGATGCGCGTTTCCATGGGCCTGTTCCGGGCCGAAAAAACAAACCGCGAGGACTGGGCGATCCGCCTCTACAACCTCTACAAAGGCCGCCGGTTCTGCTCGTCCACACCCACCCTCTTCAACTCCGGCACCCTGCACTCCCAGCTCTCGTCCTGCTATCTTTACAAGGTCGACGACTCGATTGAGTCGATCATGCAACGCGGCATCGCCGACAATGCCTACCTCAGCAAATGGGCCGGCGGTCTCGGCGGCTCGTGGACCGCGGTCCGCGGCACCGGCGGATACATCCAGGGCACCAATGGCGAGTCCCAGGGTATCATCCCGTTCCTCAAGCTGCACAACGACCAGCTGGTCGCCGTCAACCAGGGCGGCAAACGCCGCGGCTCCGGCTGCGCCTACCTCGAGACCTGGCACAACGACATCGAGGACTTCCTCGAACTGCGCAAAAACACCGGTGACGAACGCCGCCGCTGCCACGACATGAACACCGCGAACTGGATTCCCGACCTGTTCATGAAACGCATGGAGGCCCGCCAGGACTGGTCCCTGTTCCGCGCCAACGAAACCCCCGACCTGCACGACCTCTACGGCAAGGCCTTCGAACTCCGCTACGAGGAATACGAGCAAATGGCCGCTGCCGGCAAAATCTGGTCGCGCAAACTGCCCGCCATCGAACTCTGGAAAGGGATGCTCAAGATGATCTTCGAAACCGGCCACCCGTGGATCACCTTCAAAGACCCCTGCAACCTGCGCTCACCCCAGGACCACTGCGGCGTCATCCACAGCAGCAACCTCTGCACCGAGATCACCCTCAACACCTCCGACGAGGAAACCGCCGTCTGCAACCTCGGCTCCGTGGTGCTCGACACCCACATCACCACCGACGGCTCGCTCGACCACGAGATGCTCAAGGAAACCATCACCGTCGCCATCCGCGCACTCGACAACGTCATCGATATCAACTTCTACCCGACCGAGGCCGCGAAAACCGCCAACAGCCGCCACCGCCCGATCGGCATGGGCGTGATGGGACTGCAAAACGCCCTCTACAAAAAAGGCCTGTCATTCGCGTCGGACGCCGCCGTGGATTTCAACGACGAGTTCATGGAGGCCGTCGCCTACTACGCCTACAACGCCAGCAGCGACCTGGCCGCGGAGTCCGGCACCTACTCGAGCTACAAAGGGTCGAAGTGGGACCGCGGCATCCTCCCCCAGGACACCGTCGATAGCCTCGAGGACGAACGCGGCGTGAAAATCGACGTGCCGCGCGGCGCCAAGATGGACTGGACCCACCTGCGCGAAAAAATCGCCCAACACGGCATGCGCAACTCGAACGTGCTCGCCATCGCGCCGACCGCCACCATCTCCAACATCATGGGCACCACCCCGTGTATCGAGCCGAACTACAAAAACCTCTACGTCAAATCCAACCTCAGCGGCGACTTCATCGTGCTCAACCGCGAACTCGTCCGCGACCTGAAACAGGAAGGCCTCTGGAACCAGGAGATGCTCGACCAACTCAAGTACTTCGACGGCGAACTCACCGACATCGAAGACATCCCGGACGCCATCAAGGAGAAACACAAAACCGTGTTCGGAGTCGGCTACGACGCCATCATCGACGCCGCCGCCAGAAGACAGAAATGGATCGACCAGTCCCAGTCGGTCAACCTCTTCCTCGCCGAGCCCGACATGAAAACCCTGTCCCACATGTACCGCCGCGCCTGGCACACCGGCCTGAAAACCACCTACTACCTGCGCACCCTGCAAGCCTCGAACATCGAGAAGTCGACCATCGACATCAAGAAGGAGGTCCGGGGCCATGCCGGCGCCAAAAAGGAATTCACCCCGGCCGAAGTGCAAGCCTGCTCGATCGACGCCATGATCAACGGCGGCGAATGCGAGGCCTGCCAGTAACAATCTCTTTGTTTCATTGTTTGTTTCATTTGTTCAGCCCTCCTTCTCGTCATGAGTTGGGGGGCTTTTGGCTGGTTATTCACCGGACCGTGATAGGGGATACGACCCATTTCCCTGCCTGACCCCTTTTTTGATAGAAATGGCTGTCTCGGTATGCCACTGGCCGTCACCAGCCTTGACTCGATTATCGAGTCGGGGCAGTTTCGTGTGCAGGTCGGTCAACCAATACAATATGAAAATCTTTATTTTAATCTTAATATTACCCACACTGTGTTTTGCAAACGATCCAGCGGTCGCCATTAGCGGTAAAATTGTTGGACGAGGAGGGGTTCCTGTTAGCGATTGCATTGTATCCATGGAAGGGGGCAAACTGACGACATTATCGAATGCAGCAGGTGAATTTCTATTAACGAGTAAAGAGTCTGTTTCCCAGAAGACGGCGCCTTATATTGTGAATATCGATTGCCCGAATCGGCCTAGACGAACCCTTAAATTACCTGACACCACTGCGTCCTTGGGTGAGATAAAGATCTACAAACAGCCCAACTTTGTGATTATCCTTACCGATGACCAGGGATACTCCGATCTGGGAACCTTTGGTTCCGGTACCGCACCTGAGGCACCCAGGGATGGATGGCTTGAAAAGGACAGGATTCGTATTCCAACCCCGCGCATTGACCGGATGGCTGATGAGGGTGTGAAGTTCACCAATTTTTACGCCCAGACCTACTGTGGGCCTTCACGGGTGCAGTTGATGACGGGTTCCTATGCTGCCCGTGTCGCAACGAAAAATAATAGCAAAGGTCAGTTTCAGGGTCTCTTCAATGGCACGGGAGGAGTGGATCTCCATCCATCGGAAATCACGATCGCCGAGGTGCTGAAGAAAGCAGGATACGCGACGGGCATGATCGGTAAATGGCACCTGGGAATTGACAAGGGATATAAACCGGTTGATCAAGGATTTGATTATTGGTGGGGTGCCCGATACAGCAATGACAACGGGACTTTTCCCCTATATGAAAATGAAAAATCACTGGGGACCTATAATGACATGGCCCATGTGACGCGGGATTTCACGACCAGAGCTATTCAATGGATCGGCCAGCATAAGGATGAACCTTTTTTTATGTGGTTGGCTCATACGATGCCTCATAAGAAGATCGATGCTTCTGAGCAGTTTAAAGGAAGCACCGAACGGGGGCTATATGGGGACGTTATTAATGAGATTGATTGGTACACGGGACAGTTGCTTGATTCTCTGAAAAAATGGGAAATTGACGAAAATACGATTGTTGTCTTTTTCAGTGACAACGGACACTGGGGCAAGAGTGAAAATGCGGGTTCAAGCTACCCCTTGAGAGGCAGCAAAATGGGGGCGTATGAAGGCGGCCACCGGGTCTGTTTTGTTGCTAGAGGTCCCGGAATAATCCCGCCTGGGACTGTCAATCATGAGATAGCCACCAGTATGGATCTTATGCCCACCTTCGCCAAACTTGCCGGAGCCACTATGCCCGCTGACAGGATCATCGACGGCAGAGATATTGAACCTCTTCTACGCATGAAAGATGGAGCGACCTCTCCCCATGAAGCTTACTTCTTCTATAAAACCACTACCATGAGATCAGTGCGTCAGGGAAAGTGGAAATTGCATATCAAGTATGATCATGAGAATATTATCGCGGCAGAACTTTACGATCTGAAAGCCGATATAGGTGAAAAGAAAGATGTATCCGGATCCAATCCTGCTGTGGTGAGCCGGTTAATGGCTTTGGCCAAGACCGCCCGCACCGACATTGGTGACTTTTACGTAGATGGGACAGGGCACAGAACGGTGAAGTAAATCAACCCCCTTTCTCCCCGCTACATGAGACGGGATAAGAAAAAGGGGGCAGTCCGTGGAGGGTGAATTAGGAATAGAGAATATGATATGATGTAGCGACAGAGCATCTGCGCGGAAAGGGGAAAGGCGGCAGCCATGACGGAACGGCCACCCTGGCTCTCTTCACCCATGGTTGTAATACCAAGTAGTGAAACAGACGGGACGATTGATTATTGTTGAGGTATTTGGAAAAGCACTTCGTGATCAATGAGAGTTCCGGATGAATGACTCCTTTGGCTGCGTTTCTCCTTAGTCATGGTGCCCGCACCATTCCTTCGTCGCGCCTTGCCAAAGAAGCCATT
>JBFERY010000127.1:0-6148 GCA_041548785.1 Oceaniferula sp. | reverse complement strand
GCTCCTTTGTCACGTCACCCCAGGCTTGTGTATTGTGAAGTGTGGTAAACTGACGGCGGAAAGCAGGAAGGGAGATCGGCCCTAGGCTAGAACCAGTTTCACAGCGAGTTCATAAAGTGCCATTCGGGTCAGGAAGAAATTGGGAGCATGCCCATATTTTCGGGCTCCCCTAGCACAGAGGAACGGGTTTTAGGTGCGGATCGGAACCTTCGTCTCGCCAACGACAAGGCGCAGGATGTTACCGTGAAGAAATTGACCCGACGCAACCCGACGATGGCGGCCAAGTTTGAGGGCCTCAAGGATCAGGAGCCTGCCGGCACTGAATAATACGTGCGGACAGGAACCCCATCCATTTAACCGGACCCTTCATTCCTGAGGATCTGCAGCGGCGGCTGGCTGGCAATGCCGTGACTGAGCCACATGCCGACAACAACCGTGATCGCAACCACCGAGCCGGCCCCCGTCGCGAGCAGCAGCCAGGGAATCTGGTAAGCGTCTCCGTCGAATACGAGGTTGCCGAGCAAAACGCTTGCGGTGAGGGCGAGGATCGAGCCGGCCACGGTGGCCATCAGTGCCAGCAGGGCGTATTCGACCGCGAGTATTTGCGATATCTGTCTGCGGGTCGCGCCGAGGGTGCGCAGCAGGACGCTTTCCCGGATCCGGATCCGGCGCCCGGCGAGGATGGATGCCAGCAGGACGATGGCCCCGGTAATCACGGTAAACAGAGCCATGACCCGGATGGTTTTGCCCGCCGTGTTAAGAATCGACTGCACCGTTTTGAGAATCAGACTGAGATCGATCGTGTTGACGTAGGGCAAACGCTCGAACACCGACTGCTGCAGGTCCGCCGTGGCGTCGTCATCCGGGGAATGGGCGGCGAGCACATTAAACGAGACGTAGGATTCGAGAGTCCCGGTGGGGAACACGATAAAGAAATTCAAGTTCATGCTACGCCAGTCGACTTCCCGCAAACTGGCGATGCGGATTTTCCGGCTCTCACCAAAGCCCTCGATGGCAATCGTCACCTCGTCACCCAGCTGCAACCCCAGGTCGGTTGCCAGTTTCTTTTCAAAGCTGACGGGGATGGCGTCATCGTCCCTGAGGCCGCCCGCGGTTCCTATCCATTCACCCGCCGTCACTTTTTCGGTTTCGGACAATGATTCGCGGTAGGTGGAGCGGAACTCCCTGCGGAGGATCCACTTGGGAATGCGGTGCTCGCCGGCGGCTGGTTCGCCGACGAGTTCCGAGACTGGCCGACCTTTGATGTGTGTCAGGCGCATCTGCACAATGGGGGCATTGCCGATCAGTTTGACCCCGCTGGCGGAGATCATTTGCCCGACTTCCTGGGTTTCCTCGGGTGGCACATCAACCAGAAACAGATTGGGCCGATTGTCCATTCGCACGGGGTCAAGCCACTGCAGAAGGATATTCTGCATCAGTATGAGTGTGAAGATGAGGAAGGTGCCCAAGCCGATCGACACCATGAACAGGCCGGTTTGGTTGTTGGGTCTGTACAAGCTGGCAATGCCTTGTCGGATGACAAACGGCCACGATGGCCGGGCCACTTTCCTGGTGAACCAACGCAGCGCCTTGCCGGCAGCGATCAGGAATAAAAATGCCAGCACAAGGAACGCAATATATCCCAGGGATGTTTTCCAACCATGGGCGGCATCCCGGGTGTCGAGCCACGTCAGTAAAAACGCAAACACGACCAGCCCTGCCATGACCAACCAGCGCAGAGGGTCCCGGGCCGCCTTGTGCAGGGCGATTTCCTCGCGACGCAGGGCGGCCAGCGGGCTCACCCGACGGACTGCAAGCAGCGGCAGCAACGCGAAGCTCACGCAGATCAGCATACCCACGACGCCGGCCTTGAATACTTCGAACCACACCGGCGCCAGCTCGACCGCAAACGGCAGCGATCCCGGCGGGAGCTTGGTGATGACCACCCCGAGGACAAGCACAAATCCGCTGCCCACCAGAATCCCCGCCAAGGTTCCGGCAGCACCCATGGCAATGCTCTGGGCAAGATAAACCGCAAAGGCCCGGGCCGAGGAGCAGCCGAGACAACGCAGGGTGGCCACACTTTGCAGGCGTTCGGAGATATGGATATGGATGGCACCGGCAACGCCAATGCCTCCCAGGAAAAGGGCACTGAATCCGATCAGGTTGAAGAAGGTGTAGAGGCGGCTGATGGCCTTCTCAATACTCTCGCTCCGCTTGCTGGCGGTGATCTGCGTCAACCGCAGCTTTTCGAAAACATCCGCATTGTTTTTCACCAGCTTCTCCGCATCAACGTTGCCAGGGAACTTGAAATAGGTGCGGTAGAAAACCATGCTCTTGCTTCCTGTTAGGTTTGTTTTTTCAATCACGTCCAACGAGGTGATCACCATGGGTGAAAATGCGGCAAAACCGGATGCGGACGGAGGGGCCTGTTGCAACACACCCATGACCGGCAGCTCCAGGCCGCCAAATGTTGCCATGTCGCCAACCTTGGCATTCATGTTCTTGAGGAATGAGGCCTCGACGATGACGCCGGCTTTTCTCTGCACCTTTGCCCATGCATCAGGCGGGCTCGTGACCACTTCGCCATAAAACGGGAACGACGCGTCCAGCCCGCGGATGCTCACCAACTTCGGCGACGCTGACTCCCCCACCCCCAGCATCGTGGTGAACGAGACCTCCCTGGCCCGGCTGCCCCCGTTCCCGGCGATCCCGGCGATGAACCGCTTCGTTTCCTCGGTGTATGGCTGACGTGATGATATCATCAGGTCGGCACCCAGCAAGGACTTCGCCTGCGAACCCACCGCATCGTTCAGGTTCTGCCTCAGCGAGCCGATGGTCACCAGGGCGGCAACGCCAAAAACAATTGAGGCGGAAAACAGCAAGAGCCGCCAGCGCACGGGTCGACTATCCCTCCAGGCCATTCGCCAGGCCCAGGAAGAAAAGAGGTGTTTGACCAGACGCAGCATGGATTTATGATCGACCGGATTGATGATCCACGAGTTTCCCCCCCTTCAGGCGGAAAACCAACGACGCCTTCCGGGCCAGTTCCAGATCGTGGGTGACCAGCACGAGGGCCGTGCCCGATTCACGGTTGAGATCAAACAGCATCTCCTCGACAAGGGCGCTGGCCTCCTCGTCCAGATTGCCCGTGGGCTCGTCTGCAAACAGGATCTTGGGACGGTGGATAAAGGCGCGCGCAATCGCGACACGCTGCTGTTCGCCACCCGACAACTGACTCGGGTAGTGCTCCATCCTGGCGCCAAGGCCGACACGGTCCAGCAACTCGGCGGCGCGAGTCGTGATCGCCGTATTTTGCACCCCCCTGAGTTCCCCGGGGACCAGCACATTTTCCAACGCGGTCAGCGTGGGCATCAGTTGGAAATTCTGGAAAATGAAACCCACCGACTCACTCCGCAGCCGGGCACGGGCGTCCTCGTCATATCCGGAAATATCCTGATCATCAAGTTGCACGGTGCCGCTCGTCGCCCGGTCAAGGCCGGCGCAGAGTCCGAGCAGCGTTGTTTTCCCACTGCCCGACGGCCCCACAATCGCCGCGGTCGCACCCTGGGGGACATCAATGCTGACCTGGTCGAGAACCGTGAGGTGATGCCCCCCGCTCTCGTAGGTTTTTGTAAGGTCTCGCGTCCTCAGAATCGGGTTGATGTCGTTTGTTACCATGAATTTCTAGCCAATTTCCCAGATGGGGTTAAGTTGTCGCGCAAAGCGGAGCGGATGGGCATTGCATCATCCGTGCAAAACCGCCCGACCCGCAACCCGCCGAACCATGATACACCTTTTCTCGCATCCGTCTTCAGTTTTTGCAGCGATTTTCTCGTTGTGCCTGCTGCTGGCTTCATCACCCGGCGCGCACGGGCAAACTCCGCAAAAAATCGTCTTCCTGGGTGACAGCATCACCGCGGGTTATGGCCTGAAAAAAGAGGAAGCCTATCCGGCCATGGTCCAACAGCTGGCGGCGGCTGACGGCCACCGGCTGCAAGTGCTGAATGCCGGCCTGAGCGGCGACACCACCGCGGGCGGACTGCGCAGGATCGCCGTGTTGGCGAAACGCCCGATCGATATTCTCGTGATCGCGCTCGGCGGCAACGACGGTTTGCGCGGCATCGCCCCCAAGGTCAGCCAGGCCAATATCGAGGCCATTGTCGACAGGGTCCGCAAAGCCCAACCTGATGCCAAAATCCTCGTCGCCGGCATGCAAATGCCGGAAAACATGGGCAAGGACTACACCGATGCCTTCCGCAAGGTGTTCGCGGAGGCCGCCAGCAACAAAAATGCCCACGCGCTCCCGTTCCTGCTCGAGGGGGTGGCCGCCAAGCCATCACTTAACCTGCCCGACGGTATTCACCCCAATGTGAAGGGTCAGACGATGATAGCGGCGCACGTCTACAAGGCATTGGCCCCGCTGCTCAGATAGCGGCTGCGGAATCATCCCGGCATGCTCGTCCCCTGTCTTGCAAAGGCGATCAAAGCATCTCGATTCACTCAAGATCTGATCAGCCTCCATCCCGGCCAGCATGTAAGCATTGTCAAACAGGCATAACCTAGCAGCATCAACCAAACACAAGCAGGAATACTCCCGCGCCCAGCCACAGCCGCCTCCCCATGCACGGGCTCACGGCTCAGTTGAAACAGGATCGCAACTTCACCCAGATAGGGCGCGTGTTCGCCGTTGGAAAACAAACGGGGGAAAAGCATCGTCCCGTTCGCCAGTGGCCAGCTCGCGGCAAGCATTTCGTAGGAAAGCGCGGAGGCATGGTCAAAGCGACCATTCACCCTGGCGGCCCCGATACCAAAGGCCGTGGCGGCCGTGCCCCAGCCACCCAACACCGGCCCCGCATCGACGTCCATGTAATAATCATCACTGGTTCCGAGGGGAAACTCTCTGAAGCCCGCGACAAACCGGTCTTCCTGCCAGTAATGCTTGGCATACGCCTCATACCAACCGGGATCTTCCGTCGGCCAGATGCCCGGAGCAAAGGTCGTGAAGTAGGAATTGCCACAGCCCCTCGAATCGTCAAACCTCCGCCCCGTCGCCGACTCGGCAGCATAGGCAGGCAACCCATATGGCCCTAACATGCTTCCTGAAAACGCACGCAACGACCGCTTGATCATCGCACCATGATCCGCGCCTAACACCTTGTCGGCCCTCTGGATGGCACCAATCGCCGCCACCACATCCGTCGGGTAGCACTGGCCGGGATAGTCATCGAGAATCCCGTGAGGCGATGCGTCGATCTCCCTGATCAACCGGTCCGACTGATCACGCAGCAGCTCAAAATGCTCAGCACTTCCGGTCAGGTTGTGGTGAGACACGATCGCCGAAATCACCAGCATCCGGTAAAAGACGTTTTCTTTTCCCAGGTAGTCCTCCCCCCAGTGATCCTTCACCCACTTGGCATGACCCGGGTCGAGCACCAGGTCCTTGGCGGCATCGATCGCAGCCCGCGCATAGACCTTGGGTGCCCGCTTGGACAAGCCCGGATCCTTTTCCCAGGCATCTTGCAACGATTCCGTGGCCCAGAGATAGAAACAGGAACCGAACAACGGCCATTCTGTCTCGGCAATCTGGCTGGTATGGAGCGTCTCGGCTTTTCGGGAAACAATACGCTCACGGGCGTAGCGCGCATAATCATCACTCAACGACTGGTGCCGACGATACGCAAATTTCGACACCCCTTCGCCATGGAGGCCGGTGTCCGTGCCGAGATACCAACACACTGTGAGCCCGGGAACCACGAAGAACCAAATTCCACCCAGAAACAACGGCCATCCAATCACCCACCTCACCAGCTTCATCCCCGGTTTCTGGTCGGATCCAATTGTGCCTTTTTTCATGATCCCTGTTCCCATGGTTCGCCTCTTGCGAACCATCCAAGGCACTATGACATACCGTCACCCACTTTGTTCAATCAAATCGAGGCCGGTCACCCGCTTTGTCACGACAACCCCACCGTTCGAATCCCCACTCATCAATCCTGGTAAACCATGACCATTCTTCATAAATGCGCGATAATGACCCCGAACCGTACCCTCCAGCCGACCCACACCCGATTCCACGGGCGCATACCGGCGGAAAAAAACGCGGCCCCAGGCACAAGGAGGGCGGGCCCGCCGCCATCCAAAAACG
>JBFERY010000126.1:0-6151 GCA_041548785.1 Oceaniferula sp. | reverse complement strand
GGGGGGCGATGAAGCAACTGCTGTTACTTGGATCTCCGTGATGATGAGAGTTTAAAAAGGGATATCATCATTGATCAGCTCGTCCGGGGATGGTTCGACCTCTGAGCTGGTGCCGCTGGTATTACCGGGCGCAGGTTGGGACGGTGACTGGTTTCCGCCGCCGCTGGCGTCATTGGCCAGGATTTTCCAGCAGTTCAGGTTGACGTAGTACTTGCCCTTGAATTCGTTGCCCCGGATATCGAAGCTGACGGTGACGGTTTGGTCGGGCTGGAACTGATCGAGCCAGGCGCACTTGTCCTTGATCGTCTCGAATTTGAGATCCTGCGGGTAGTTGTCATCCCCGACGGTGACCACGAACTCGCGTTTGGTGAATCCGCTGGGGAAGGTCTGGGTGTCGAAAATGACTTTGATTTTTCCGGTTGCTTCGTACATGGAGAAATTGAATCAGGTATGTTACGCGATGGCGAATGAAAAAAAACCAGACAGGCTCGGGTGAGCGTAGCCGCGGGTGACAACTGAAGCAGACGGGTGCCGAGATGCTGATTTTTGAATAGTCGGGGGTGGCTTGAATTGAGCGGGACGCCGCTTAACTCCGGGCAAACTCCTTCGCCAGTTCCTCAGTGCCTCTATCCCGTGCGGCCTCCTCGGTGAAGCCATTTTCCTCGGCGTATTGGCGGACGTCCTGGGTGATTTTCATCGAGCAGAAGGTGGGGCCGCACATGGAGCAGAAGTGGGCGGTCTTGGCACCTTCGGCGGGCAGTGTCTCGTCATGGAAATCGATGGCGCGCGCGGGGTCGAGCCCGAGCGCGAACTGGTCGCGCCAGCGGAATTCGAAGCGGGCTTTGGAGATGGCGTTGTCGCGTTCCTGGGCGGCCGGGTGGCCCTTGGCGAGGTCGGCGGCGTGGGCGGCGATCTTGTAGGTGATGACGCCTTCGCGGACGTCGTCCCTGTTAGGCAGTCCGAGGTGCTCCTTGGGCGTGACGTAGCAGAGCATGGCACAGCCGTACCAGCCGATGTTGGCGGCACCGATGGCGGAGGTGATGTGGTCGTATCCGGGGGCGATGTCGGTGGTCAGTGGCCCGAGGGTGTAGAACGGGGCCTCGTGGCACCACTCGATTTGTTTCTGCATGTTTTCCTGGATGAGGTGCAGGGGGACGTGGCCGGGGCCTTCGTTCATGACCTGGCAGCCTTTGGCCCAGGCGCGGGTGGTGAGTTCACCCTGGATTTCGAGTTCGGCGAGCTGGGCGTAGTCGTTGGCGTCTGCGATGGAGCCGGGGCGCAGTCCGTCGCCGATGCTGAAGCTGACATCGTAGCTGGCGCAGATATCGCAGATGTCGTCCCAGTGGGTGTAGAGGAAGCTTTCCTTCTGGTGGGCGAGGCACCACTTGGCCATGATCGAGCCGCCGCGCGAGACGATGCCGGTCATGCGCCGGGCGGTGTGCGGGACGAAGCGCAGCAAGACGCCGGCGTGGATGGTGAAGTAATCGACGCCTTGTTCGGCTTGTTCGATCAGGGTGTCGCGGAAGAGCTCCCAGGTGAGGTCCTCGATGCGGCCGTTGACTTTTTCCAGCGCCTGGTAGATGGGCACGGTGCCGATGGGAACCGGGGAGTTGCGCAGGATCCACTCGCGGGTGGCGTGGATGTTTTTGCCGGTGCTGAGGTCCATGACGGTATCGGCGCCCCACTTGGTGGACCAGCGCATTTTTTCCACCTCTTCATCGATGGTGGAGGCGACGGCGGAGTTGCCGATATTGGCGTTGATTTTGACCAGGAAATTGCGGCCGATGATCATCGGTTCGTTTTCCGGGTGGTTGATGTTGGCGGGGATGATGGCGCGGCCGCGGGCGACCTCGGAGCGGACAAACTCGGCGGTGATGAGTGGCGGGATCTGAGCGCCGTAGGACTGCCCCGGGTGCTGGTGGTTCATCACGTTGCGTGAGACCTGCTTGAAGGGGTCGATCTCGGACGGGCGCGGCATCTCATAGCCGTCGGGGGTGGAGCAGAGTTGTTTCAGTCGGTCGGACGCGTCATCGGGCAGGTCCTTGAGGTTGGGGTATCGGTCGCAGATGGTTTTGAACTCCTCGGTGCGTCCCATGTTTTCGCGAATGGCGATGTATTCCATCTCGGGGGTGATGATGCCCTGGTCGGCATACCATTTCTGGGTGACCGGGTGGTAGTCAGCGGCTTCGCCGGGGGCTTGATCATGACCGGGACGGGTCATGCCACGGGCCCTGAGTGGCTTACGTTTGAGGCCGGGGTATTCCTTGAGTTTGTTTTTGGCCTCTTTGTTCTCGTTGTATTTCTCCGCGTGGGCGTCGGAGAGGTAACCGTTGTCGGCGGCGGTGATTTCACGGCCGTCGTATTCCTCGACATCACCGCGGTCGAGAATCCACTGGCGGCGGAGGGCGGGCAGGCCTTGGGTGACATCGCCGTTGAAGTCGCTTTCCCCCCAGGGGCCGGAACAATCGTACACGCGGATCGGCGGGTTTTTTTCAATGCGTCCGTTCGGGTGTTCCGTGTCTGACAGGCGGATCTCCCGCATGGGCACCTTGATGTCGGGGTGGATGGAGCCGTTGACGTAGATGCGGGTGGAGTTGGGGAAAATGGTGGGGTCCTGCTCGATGGCGGCGAGTTCCTCGCTGTTATCGATATCCTCGATGAAGTTTCCGGTGTAGTCGGCGCGTTGCTTGGCGTTTTCAGGGGTGATGCCGTTGGCCGTGTTGGCCGTACTGTTGTCGTTGGAAGAGCTCATTGTGCTGGTGGTTGGTGGTGGTGGAAGTCGGGAAGTCGGGGAGTCGGGAAGTCGGGGAGTCGGGGAGTCGGGGAGTCGGGGAGTCGGGGAGTTTTTTGGGGAACAAAAAGCCTGTCGGCGGAGTGGCGCGGACAGGTGAGCAGAAAACGGAGGAGGATGTTTTTCGAGCTCCCTGCGGCGGCATGATCCGTGATCAGGTTCGGAGGGTTTGCTCTTCGCGGATGAGCCTCTCAGTCCCGCGTTCGTGGGACTCCCCTGTCGTTTCGGTAATCTGGGGTGAATTGGCTAATATTCAAGGACGAATTGCGTTTACGTACGGCGGCTTGATTGAATGAGCGTCATTTGAGGGGGGGCGCGTGCTACGGTTCAGCGTAAAATTCTTGATAGCCTATCGCGGTTATCTGTGTAAATTGTCCGCATATTGATGGTGATGCGACAGCAAAAACGTATTTTCCCCCCTGCCATGAGAGCCTTGAGGGTATCGGCTGCCGGTTTTGTGGTGGTGGCGGTGGGAGTGACGGTGGCGCTGGCCCAGGTGGTGCCGGCCGTTTCGCCGGTGGCGGCGTTAAATCCCACTGATGCTGAAGCGGGACAATCTCCGGATGCGGACAAGCGTGTGGCTGTGGTCCTGCCTAAGGATGATGGGGTGGTTGGCCGATCTGAAAAAGGGCGGGGGCTGGGTGGCTCATTGACGGTGCGCCCTGATGCCCGGACGATGACGCTGTCGATTCCCGCGCCACGCGGGCAGATCACGGATCGACATGGTGAGCCGCTGGCGCAGAGCAAGGTGGTTTGGTATCCGGCATTGAAGTATGTGCAATTTGAAAAGGAGGACCGCGCCTATGTCATCGAATGGGCGCGGAAGCGCATTGCGTTGGCCAATGAGGTCTTTGGGATCAACTGGCAGGTGAGCGACGAGGAGCTCTGGCAGCATTACCGTCACCGTCGCTGGCTGGCGATGCCGACGACGCATGTTGTCAGCGCTGCGCGCAAGGCCGAGTTGGAAGGCAAGTTGATGGACGGGTTGATTTTTCACCCTGTGTACATGAGGCACTACCCGCAGGGGGAATGCGCGGCGCATATCATTGGCTACGTCGGGAGTTCGGGAAAGCTTGAAAAGGGGCCAATCAACTATGGCGACCCGATTTTCGAACGATCCGAAGGGCGCTCGGGACTGGAGAAGGTTTTTGACAAATCCCTCACTGGGAAAGAAGGGTTGTTGCGTCAGGATTTTGAAGCGGACGGTAGTTTGGCCTTCAAGAAGTATGCACGCCGGCCGCGTCCAGGAGGTACGATTGTTACCAGTCTCGACTTAACCTGGCAGAAATACGCGGAGAAGGTGCTGAAGCAGTACTGCGAGCGTGGTGCCTTTGTGGTGATTGATATCCACTCCGGCGAGGTTCTGACCATGGCCTCGAGGCCGTGTTTTGACCTGAATGATTTCATCCCCTTCATTTCCACGGACAACTATGCCGCTCTTCGTGATGATCCCGGAACGCCTCTGTTTGCGCGTGCATTTCAGGGCGGGTATCCACCGGCCTCCACCTTCAAGCCGGTGGTTGCCATCACCGCGCTCACGAATCGTGATGTCTACGAGCATACGCTGATTGATTGTCCTGCCCAGGTCAAGATAGGCAACCATTGGTTCCACAACTGGTCCAAAAACCCGGAGGGCTACATCGATGTCAAGCGGGCCATTGCCCGGTCCTGCAACCCGTGGTTCTATCAAGTGGGGATCAAGACCGGGCCGTCCGCCTTTTTATCGGTTGCGCGGCGACTCGGGTTTGGCTCGAAGACCGGCCTGCCTCTTATGGGTGAAACCGAGGGCTTGATTCCCAATAACGAGTGGATGAAAAAGCACCATGGGAGAAAACTGCTGGATGGGGACACGGCCAACCTGGCCATCGGTCAGGGGGTGATGCTGGCGTCGCCCTTGCAGGTTGCCCAGGGAATGGCGGGTATTGCCAATGGCGGCGCATTGCCGAAGCTTCGTCTTGTCAAGCAGGTCCAGGATGTTGCTGGCAGGGTGTTGGTCTCCAACGACCCCGAACGGCGGAATTTTCTCAACCTCGACCCGATGGCGGTGAATGTTGTGCACGAAGGCATGATGCAGGTGGTGCATGCGGGCTATGGCACCGGCAAGCGTGGCAAGTTGAGCTACACCGTCCTTTGTGGGAAAACCGGAACCGCCCAGTGGGGGCCGAAGAGCAAGGAGCAGCGCCTCGCGTGGTTCGCCGGATTTTTTCCTCTGGAAAACCCACGTTACGCATTTGCCGCCCTCTATGAAGGGAAGCCCCATGAGCGATTGAGTGGCGGCCGCAAGGCGGCTCCCATTGTCAGCACCTTTTTTGAGCACTTTGCAAAGGATATTAAAAAAGCCATCACGCCACCGCCCAAGGCGATGGTGATCGAGGAGGAGGGTGATGGGGTCGACGGGCGTGTTCTGGATACCGGAGCCGTACCCAGGGCCATTCCCGTTGAAGAGGACGATGACGAAGGGCTTGTCCCGTGGGACGATGACGCGCGGCCGCTGCGCGCCGTGCCGGTCGAGGAAGACGATGACGAATTTCCGGATGCGGGCAAAAGACCCGTAAAGGCAATCCCGGTGGAGGAGTAGCCTCCGGTTTTTTGTTAGGGCTTGAGTTCGAATTCCATCCGGAAAAATCCAAGACCTGCACTCGCGGGCATGCGCGCCTGGTAGGTTCCTCCGCCCAGGTCGATGAGGTTTTCGGCAGGCACGGCCGACCATGATTGCAGATTGCCCGAGTGCTTGACGACGATGTGCGCCAGCCGGCCGGCGGCGGTGTCCGCTGTGTAGTCGAGGGTCAGGGTCGGCACCCCGGCGATATCCTGGACTGAGGCGATGTGGGCCGCGTTGACCCGCAGGGGATTGAGATCGAGCAGATACTCGCCGAGGCTCGGAATGCCGTCACCGTCGGTGTCGGCGGTCATGCTGAGGTCGGTGAGACCGGCGGTCGTTGCCCAGTCGAGAAAGGGTTGGTCGGGGTTCAGGCCGAGCAGTTCGGAGACGATCTCGCGGTCGGCGAGCAGGGGGATATCCGAGCCGGTGGCGGTGTTGATCGCGGCGAGCAGGGTGTTGGCAATGACGGACTGGCCGTTGGTCGACGGGTGCAGGCCCCCTTTGCAAAAGAGATACTTCGGTGGGTTTTCCGGATCCTTGCCCTTGATCATCTCGATGGCACCGATGTAGAGCGGGTCGGGCGATAGAATGCGGTCCGTCAAATGCGAAATAGGGGCGAGGGTGGCACCGCGGGCGCTGGCGAGGGCGGCGACTGCTTGGTTGAGGTCCGCGATGATGGCGGTTGCGTTGGAGCGTTTTGCCGGATCCGGATGGTCGCCAATGATATCCGGTGTGGCCCCCAGATCGGGGATGTTGGC
>JBFERY010000125.1:0-6232 GCA_041548785.1 Oceaniferula sp. | reverse complement strand
ATCGTGCTCGACTTCGGCACCGCCGTGACGTTCGACGTCATCGCCCCAGCGGCTCACCCAGCGGACGACCGGAAGGGAGTGCAAGCGTCGTACCAAGAGGACGACCGGAAGGGAGTGCAAGCGTCGTACCAAGAAGACGACCGGAAGGGAGCGCAAGCCCCAGCGGGCGACCGACAGGGAGCGCAAGCCCCAGCGGGCGACCGCGAGGGAGCGCAAGCGTCGTACCAAGGCGGCGTGATCGCCCCCGGGCTCGCCTCCATGACCGAAGGCCTCGCCCGCCGCACCGCCCTCCTCCCGCACATCGAACTGGAGGAACCCCGGCACGCCATCGGCAAGTCCACCGAGGAGGCCATGCTGGCCGGCGCCGTCTACGGCTACCGCGGACTCGTCCGCGAAATCCTCCGCAACCTCCGCAAGGAGCTACCCACGGACCCCGTCGTGGTTGCCACCGGAGGTGATGCACCCCTCATCACCCGCGGCCTACCGGAAATCCAGCATCTTGCCCCCCACCTGACTCTTGACGGCCTCAGAATCATCGCCCAACACAATTTTTAACCCATGAGCAAATCCACACCACCCACCGCCCTCGGCATCGACTTCGGTGGCACCAGCGTCAAGTTCGGCATCGTTCGAGGCCAGGAGGTCATCGGCCACGCGCCCGCCATTGCCACCGAGGATTTCCAGGAAGCCCAGCCACTGATTGACGCCATTGTCGATGTCATCGAGGACCTTCGGAGTCACTATCCCGACATTTGTGCCATTGGCGTGGGCGTCCCCGGCTTCGTCGATTTCCCAACAGGAACCATTCACAATCTAACCAATGTCCGGGGCTGGAAAAACATCTCCCTCCGTGACATCCTGCGCGCGCGCACCAAGCTTCCCGTAGTGGTCGAAAACGATGCCAACTGCATGGCCTATGCCGAGTGGAAAGTGGGCGCAGGCATCGGCAAGGACCATCTTGTCTGCATCACCCTCGGCACCGGCGTCGGCGGCGGCATCATCACCCATGGCCACATGCTCCGCGGCGCCCGTTCCGTCGCAGGCGAACTCGGCCAGACATCCATCGACTACCAAGGCCGCCGCGGTGCCTACGGCAACCTCGGCTCACTCGAGGACTACATCGGCAACAACGAGATCGCAGCCGAAGCCCGTGATGTTTACGCCAGCCATGGGATTGAAAAAAGCATCAACGACTGCAGCCCGGCCTCGCTCGCACAGGCCGCCGCCGGAGGTGATGAACTCGCCTTGGACATCTGGACCGGCATCGCCCAAAAACTCGCTTGCACCGTCGTCAATGCCTGCTGGATCCTCAACCCGGCGGCCATCATCATCGGCGGCGGCGTCGCCAAAGCCGGGGAAATTCTGTTTAAGCCCCTGCAGGAGAGCATCAAAAACCAACTCGCCCCCGCCTTCTATGACGGTCTGGAAATCCTTCCCGCCCGCTTCTCCAACAGCGCCGGCATGATCGGTGCCGCAGCCCTTGCCATTGAGGAAGCCGAAAAAGAGGCATAAAAAAGCCCCTCGGACGCAAATTTAACGTGCCATATCAACGAAGCGTGTTTAGGTTTAAATGAAGTTTCCGCTATCATGAGTCACATAGGTAATCTTTCCCTCGATCCCTCCACCCCGTTCTTCATTCTCGGCCCGTGTGCCCTCGAATCCGAGGACTTCGCATGGCAAATGGCCCGCTCGCTCAAAGAGATCGCCGACCGCGCCGGCATTCAGTTCATCTTCAAAGCCTCCTACGACAAGGCCAACCGCACTTCGATCGGATCCTTCCGCGGTCCCGGCGTCAAGGAAGGCTGCCGAATCCTCGGCGAAATCGGCAAAGAACTCGGCGTCCCCGTCAGCACCGACGTCCACACCCCGGAGGAGGCAACCATCGCTGCGGAAACCATCGATTTCCTGCAAGTCCCCGCCTTCCTCTGCCGCCAAACCGACCTGCTCGAGGCCTGCGCCAAGACAGGGCGGCCCATCAATGTCAAAAAAGGCCAGTTCCTCGCCCCGTGGGACGTCGAACCCATCGCCGGCAAACTCAAGCACTTCAACTGCGAACACTTCTACATCACTGAGCGGGGCACCACCTTCGGCTACAACAACCTCGTCGCCGACATGCGCTCACTGCACTGGATGCGCGACATGGGCATGAAGGTCATTTTTGACGCCACCCACTCCGTGCAACGCCCGGGCGGCCTCGGCGGCACCACCGGAGGCGATGGTGCGCTGGCACCCGTACTCGCCCGCGCGGCGGTAGCCACTGGCGTCGACGGGCTTTTCATGGAAACCCACCTCAACCCGGAGCAAGCCTTCTCCGACGGCCCCAACCAAATTCCATTGGATCAAATCGAAGCCATCCTCACCCGGCTTCTCGCCGTCCACCATGCCGCACACGGCACCACCTAACTGATCAAGAATCAATTGCCAGAGTGGCAATCGCCCCAGAACCCAGACCCTAACACCAACCTGAAAAAAACCATCCATCTCCTGATACAGAGCACCCGCACCATAACGCTCGGAGCCTCAGCCGCAGCATGGATCACGGGATGGGGCACGGCGGCGGAAAAACCGGCTCCAAAGCCCGGCAACGAACAGGCCGCCAAAGCCAAGCCCGCCTTTCCTACCCTGGATATACTGCCAGAGGGAAGCGTTCTTCGCCGCGTCAGGCTACCCCGCTACGACAAGGATTTCAACCCTACCTCCCTTCTCTCCGCCGATAAACTCACCGTCCTCGACCGTGCCCGGATCGAAGGTGAAGGGCTCAATATCCAGCTCTATGGCAAGGACGGCTCCGTCCAGGCACAAACAAAAATGCGCCACGCCATCTATAACCAAACCGACTCGAGCCTCCACGCCACAGAAGCCATCTACATCAAGGGCAAAAACTACCTCGCATCCGGAACCGGCCTCATCTTCAATTGGACAAGCAAGCGCGGTTTTTTGCTCGGACCCGCCTCCACCCTGTTTCAGACTGATCAACCTGACAAAACCACTTCCATGCAACTGCGCCGACCCCACCCGAACCTAACAAGAACCTGCACCCTCGCCAGCACACTCCTGACACTGACAACCAGCGTCATGGCGGTGCCGCCACCACGCCTTAGTCCCGCCCAACTCGAAGAAATGGATCGGCTCACGGCCCCCAGCAGCCGGCAAATCCAGCGCCAACAGGAAGAAACCAAACGCATCCTTGCACAGGACGCCAAGCTCGCCGAGGCCGCGGACGCAAGCATGAGCCCATTTCTCAAAAGCATCGGCCAAGCCGCCCTGCTCGTGCAATCCACCACGCCCGGCACGGCCACCCCATCCGGCTCAGTCCCCCCAACAACCCCTCCTGACAAAACCAAGGGTTCCGAAAAACCCGCCGAGACAACACTGCGCGTTGAGTGCGACGGCGGACTCTACTTCGACAGCGATACCGGCATTCTGGCCTATCTCAAGAACGTCCGCCTCAGCGAACCCCGCTTCCAACTCACCTGCAGCCAGCAACTGAAGGTCTTTCTCGAGCAAGAAGCCAACAAGCCAACAAAGGTAACAGACAAAAAATCCGCGCTAGCAACCACCCCGCCCGCGGACAAATCAGCGGCCGTCGAGAGAACCGAGGAAAAAGACAAAAGCCTCGGATCGAAGGATAAAAGCCTCGGATCGTTTGGCGGCCTCAAACGCATCATCGCATCCGGCGATGTCAAAGTCACCCAGAAGGACGACAACGGCAAACTCTTCATCGCCACCGCTGAAACGGCAAGCTACGACGCGAAAACCGGCGAAATGATCCTCCGCGGCGGTCGCCCGCGCCTGCAACAAAGCGCCAACCAATACCTCGAAGCCGTTTCCCCGGGCCAATACATCCGCATCCATAAAAATGGCAAACTCGTCACCAGCGACGGCAAATGGGTGATGCAAATGACCACGAAAAAAACGACACCCTGACACGCCCGAACGCCCGCCGCATATCGAATCAATTACCCATGCATAACGTCGACATAGAAACCCTGCCTGCACCCCCCACGACTGCAGGCCCCGCCCATTTGGGAACGGAGTCCCGTAGGGTCGCCCCCTCCCTCCTGGAGGCGTGCGGGCTGATGAAGTCCTACGGTGGCCGCACGGTCGTCAACGACGTCCACCTCAGCGTGCGCGAGGGCGAAATCGTTGGCTTGCTAGGACCGAACGGAGCCGGGAAAACCACCAGTTTTTACATCATCGCCGGACTCGTCCCGGCCGACGCAGGCGTGGTTTCCTTCGGCGGCAATGACATCTCCACACTGCCCATGCACAAGCGCGCCCGCCTCGGCATGGGCTACCTGCCCCAGGAAGAGTCGATCTTCCGCCACCTCAACGTCGAGGACAACCTGCTTGCCGTGCTCGAAACCCGCAGCGAACTGAGCCGCAAAGACCGGATCTACCGGAGCGACCAATTGCTCGAGCGTTTTAATATCAGCAAACTGCGCAAGTCCGAGGCGCTGTCACTGTCCGGAGGCGAAAAACGACGGCTCACCATCGCCCGCTCACTGTGCACCAATCCCACCCTCCTGATGCTCGACGAACCGTTCAGCGGCGTCGATCCCATCGCCGTGGGCGACATCCAGAACATCGTTCGCGACCTCCGCGACGACGACGGACTCTCCATCCTCATCACCGATCACAACGTGCGCGAAACCCTGCACATTGTGGACCATGCCTACCTCCTGCATGAGGGCAAACTCATCCTCGAAGGCGAGGCCCACGATATCGCCGCCGACCCACTGGCGCGCCAACACTATCTTGGCGAGGACTTCGTGCTTTAACCCCCGACTACAACCCGCCCCTACCACGCCCCCCACCCGCACCAAAAACCACTCTCCCGGACAAGCAATATAAACCCAAACAAGAAAGGTAAAAACGATGCAATCAGCCAATGCTAACAAACAAATAACCATTACCGTACGCCACGAGGAAATCACCGACTCCCTGCGCGACTACGCCACCAAAAAAATCGAAGGTCTCCACCTCGATTACCCGAAAATCATCGAAGCCAAGGCGATCCTCGATGTACAGAAAAACCGCCACATCGCGGAAATCATCCTCTTCTGCGCCAATCATATCGTCATTGACGCCTCGACCGAAGGCCCGGATATGTATGCCGCCATCGATGAGACCATCTCGAAAATCGCCCGTCGCATGCGCAAGCACAAGACACGCCTGCTGAAGAAGCATCGTCCCAACAGGCGTCACGACACCATCAAACACCTTGATGAAAAAGTCTACTCTTCCGATTTCCTCGACAATCTGGCCGATCAGGAATCTCCTGACGAGCATGATCCCGAGCCGATGATCATTCATCGCGAAAGCTACCGTCTGCGCACCCTTCTCAAGGAGGAAGCCATCATGCAACTGGAGCTCTCCGACAAGCCGTTCATCGTCTACATCAACGAGCGCCGGAACGTCACCCAGATCCTCTACCGCCGCCCCGACGGCGACTACGCCATCATCGAGCCGTAACAATATAGGAAGCAGGAAATGGGGATTAGGAAGTAGGATTTGTGCCGCTGGGGCGGCATGAATCAGACTGCCGCCCCGGCCGCACGGGAATCCCCTATTCCCCCATTTCCTCGTCCCTATTCCCCATATGATGAAAACCCTCATTTTTCTCGCCGCCGTCCTGACCGGAAGCCTCCACGCCCAAGAGGGGGAACGCCCCGTCGTCTACCCCTTTGATGTCACCATCGGAGGACAAAAAGCCGTGGTGCAGGAAGGGAATATGCTCTTTGCCGTCATTGCAAAACCTGTCAAGGCCGACTCATTGTTAGAAATTGAGAGGGAAGCGCCCATGCTGATCATCAACGCCTTCGCCTGCAAGGAAAACGGCGAGGTCATGGCCCCGGGCCAGCAACCGGCCGTGATCTTCACCCGGAAAACCAAATCCACCAGGCTGAACGCGACCATGGACAAACAGCCACTCAAGCCGGGCCGCTACCTCGCCAATATCGTCGCCCACGGCAGCACCGCACGCGTCGTTTTTGTCATCGAAGACCCATCCGGCAAACTCAAGATCCCGACCCTCAAACAGGTGGTCGATTTCCTCAAAAAGAAGTAGCCAACTCGGAGTGCTGAGGCTTGCCTCCGCTATCTTCTGAATCGGCTTGCCGATTTCATTCCGGCGACAGCCGCAGACCATCATTGCATGCGCAATGCCCAAAGGGTACAAACCCAACTGCTACGGTTGCCCGCCTGATTTCTCCGTATCGCTCCCGACCTT
>JBFERY010000124.1:0-6247 GCA_041548785.1 Oceaniferula sp. | reverse complement strand
GGCTACACACGTGCTACAATGGCCGGTACAACGGGTTGCAACTTCGCGAGGAGAAGCGAATCCCTTAAAGCTGGTCTCAGTACGGATTGGAGGCTGCAACTCGCCTCCATGAAGTTGGAATCGCTAGTAATGGCGCATCATCTACGGCGCCGTGAATACGTTCCCGGGTCTTGTACACACCGCCCGTCACATCATGGAAGCCGGTCGCACCCGAAGCGCATGTACCAACCGCAAGGAGGTAGTGTTCTAAGGTGTAGCTGGTAACTGGGATGAAGTCGTAACAAGGTAGCCGTAGGGGAACCTGCGGCTGGATCACCTCCTTTCTACGGAGAAATTCGCAAACCGTTCTCACGGTCCCTGTGAAAGGTCGAGCCCCATGAAGTCAGTGTTGAGCAATCAGCGGTGATGAAGAGGGGTTGAGAGGCAAGCAATTGCCCCTCACCTAAACGCTTATTTAAAATTCCGCGCGATCCGAGAATCGGAACGCAGCGTGCAATTCAATCTTTTGACTCTAGAAACCGCGCATCATGGAAAATGCACCCTCGGTAATGACCAAAGCGCAAGCGGAAGTCATCCAAGTAAAGGGGGTTTAGCTCAGTTGGTAGAGCGTCTGCTTTGCAAGCAGAATGTCAACGGTTCGAATCCGTTAACCTCCACCACTCGAGTCGCCGGAAGGGATCACAAGTCCCGGCCTGCGGCAAACTTACCACCGGGCCTGTAGCTCAGTTGGTTAGAGCACCGCCTTGATAAGGCGGGGGTCATAGGTTCGAGTCCTATCAGGCCCACCATTTTTCATTGAAACGGCTTTTCCGCACGCAACGAAGCGCGTCCGCTCTTTGACATCCATATGGAGAGAAATATGATTTGATTGACTGCAAAAAGACTGAAATCGGGAGAAATCCCGCGAGCCGTTCTTACGTGGTCCTTGAATATATTCTGATTCCCAAATACATAATTTTTACGGCAAAAACAGCCGGTGACTCCAAAGTTGGCAACAGCGATGGAAACCGGTTGTAGGTTGGTCGAAAGACCGACAAAGCGTGGAAACCTCCGGCAGCCGCAAGGTTGCCTGGAAAGTCCGCGTGGCTGATTTCAAACATGGAATCAAGCTTTTTAGGGCACACAGTGGATGCCTTGGTGCTAACAGGCGATGAAGGACGTGATAAGCTGCGATAAGCTTCGGGGAGTGGCAAATACACTTTGATCCGGAGATTTCCGAATGGGGTAACCTGGTGGTGTTAATACGCCATCGTTCTTTTCTGAAGCCAGCAATGGAAGTTAGGAAAAGACACGCGATACCCGGTGAAGTGAAACATCTCAGTAACCGGAGGAAAAGAAAGAGAATCGATTCCGTCAGTAGTGGCGAGCGAAAGCGGAAGAGCCCAAACCGAGGACTTGTCCTCGGGGTTGTAGGACCCCGTCGTGGGACCTCGAAGGATAGATCAAGGAGATGGAAAGCTCCGGCACAGAGGGTGAAACCCCCGTGATCGAAATCCGACGAGGCCCTAGGGTGTTCCTGAGTAATACGCCACACGTGAAACGGCGTATGAATCTGTGCCGACCACGGCATAAGGCTAAATACTAGTTAGCGACCGATAGTGAACCAGTACCGTGAGGGAAAGGTGAAAAGAACCGCTGTGAGCGGAGTGAAATAGAACCTGAAACCGTGTGCCTACAAGGTGTCAGAGCGGGCTTGTCCCGTGATGGCGTGCCTTTTGCTTAATGAGTCTGCGAGTCAGTATGTGTGGCAAGCCTAAGTCCTTATGGGACGGAGGCGAAGCGAAAGCGAGTCCGAACAGGGCGACATCAGTTGCACGTGCTGGACCCGAAGCGGAGGTGATCTACCCTTGGCCAGGTTGAAGCTCAGGTGATACTGAGTGGAGGACCGAACAGGTGAATGTTGAAAAATTCTCTGATGAGCTGAGGGTAGGAGTGAAAGGCTAATCAAACCCCGTGATAGCTGGTTCTCCTCGAAATGCATTGAGGTGCAGCGTCGCGTGTTGACCCGTGGGGGTAGAGCACTGAAAGGGCTAGGGGGCATACCCGCCTACCAACCCCTATCAAACTCCGAATACCACGGGGTAGAGCGCGGCAGTGAGACGGTGGGGGATAAGCTTCATCGTCAAAAGGGAAACAACCCAGACCAGCAGCTAAGGTGCCCAAATCATGCTAAGTGGAAAGGAGGTGGGGTTTCACAGACAGTGAGGATGTTGGCTTAGAAGCAGCCACCATTTAAAAAGTGCGTAATAGCTTACTCATCGAGAGACCCTGCGCCGAAAATGATTGGCGATAAGCATGATACCGAAGCTCTGGGCTTTCGTCCCTGGGGACGGGAGCGGTAGAGGAGCATTCCAAGCACGTTGAAGCGCGATGGCGACTGACCGTGGAGCGCTTGGAAGAGAGGATGCAGACATGAGTAACGATAAGACGGGTGAAATCCCCGTCCGCCGTAAACCCAAGGTTTCCCGGGCTACGTTTTTCGTCCCGGGGTTAGTCGGGACCTAAGCCGAGGCCGATAGGCGTAGGCGATGGACAGCGGGTTAATATTCCCGCACTTCCGACCCTTAACCCGGATTGACGCATTTCTGGAGGTAACTAAGTGATTGAATTCCGAGGTGAGGCTACGGCTGATCCGCATTACCAAAGGAGGTGCCGAGAAAAGATCCGGTGTATGCTAAGGGACCCGTACCGTAAACCGACACAGGTGGGTGGGTAGAATATACCAAGGCGTAAGAGTGAACCCTGGTTAAGGAACTCGGCAAATTGGCCCCGTAACTTAGGGATAAGGGGTGCCTAGGTTTACCTAGGCCGCAGTGAAATGGCCCAACCGACTGTTTAGCAAAAACACAGCATTCTGCCAAGCCGCAAGGCCAAGTATAGGATGTGACACGTGACCAATGCGGAAAGATTAAGGTAAGATGTTAGCAGCAATGCGAAGCTTTGAGCCCAAGTCCCCGTGAATGTCGGCCGTAACTATAACGGTCCTAAGGTAGCGAAATTCCTTGTCGGGTAAGTTCCGACCTGCACGAATCGTGAAACGAGTTGGGCGCTGTCTCAACCAGGTGCTCAGTGAAATTGTAGTGGCGGTGAAGATGCCGCCTACCCGCAGAAGGACGGAAAGACCCTATAGACCTTAACTGTAAGCTGTCATTGGTTTTTCGATTTTCATGCTCAGCATAAGTGGGAGACTTTGAAGTGGTGTTTTAGGACATCATGGAGTCGCCAGTGAGATACCACCCTTGGGTGTTGGAAAATCTAACCTCGACCCGTGAATCCGGGCGAGGGACATTGTCAGCCGGTCAGTTTTACTGGGGCGGTATCCTCCTAAAGAGTAACGGAGGAGCGCGAAGGTGGGTTCAGCACGGTTTGTAACCGTGTGTCGAGTGCATTGGCATAAACCCGCCCAACTGTGAGACCTACAAGTCGAGCAGATGCGAAAGCAGGCCAAAGTGATCCGGCGGTTGAATGTGGAATTGCCGTCGCTCAACGGATAAAAGGTACCTTAGGGATAACAGGCTGATTTCGCCCAAGAGTTCATATCGACGGCGAAGTTTGGCACCTCGATGTCGGCTCGTCGCATCCTGGGGCTGGAGAAGGTCCCAAGGGTCCGGCTGTTCGCCGGTTAAAGCGGCACGCGAGCTGGGTTCAGAACGTCGCGAGACAGTTCGGTCCTCTATCCTCTGTGGGCGCAGGAAAATTGAGGGGTTCGGTTCCTAGTACGAGAGGACCGGAATCGACGCACCTCTGGTGCACCGGTTGTTCTGTCAAGAGCATGGCCGGGTAGCTAAGTGCGGAATAGATAAGCGCTGAAAGCATCTAAGCGCCAAGCTACTCCCAAGATGAATTTTCCCCGAAGGATCGTCGGAGACTACGACGTTGATAGGCTTCAGGTGGAAGTGCAGTAATGTATTGAGCCGAGAAGTACTAATCATCCGTTCGGCTTGATTCCTGTTTTTGGAATCGGAATGGACAAGAAACCACGAACGGTGGAATGAAGTCACAGATCAAATCAAATCGGAAATATCTCCATGTGGATGTCAGGGAGCGGGCAAAGCCGGCGCAAGCCGGCAATGATGAATGTTGAATTTTGGATGATTAATTCAAAATCCAACATCAACCTCAGGCCCCCAGAGCCCCAGTTTTGAAATCAGTGGCATCCGCCATTGACCTCACAATTGACCTCTGGTGACCAGAGCGCGGTGGAACCACCCGGTCCCATTCCGAACCCGGAAGTGAAACGCCGCAGCGCCGATGGTAGTGGGACGATAGGTCCTGTGAGAGTAGGTCGTCGCCAGGTATATGCCCCGTCCATGGAAACATGGACGGGGCTCTTTTTTTATGGGGATTCCGCCATTTGGGGTCACACCGCGACGAGCGATCCATGTTTCACCGAAAGCAGCCAGCAACGGATTGCCGCCTCGGGATGGATCTTCCGGATCGTCCGGCGATAGGCCTGCATTTGTCCGGAGTAACGCTTTGCCAACTCGGCGGGCTCTCTCACGGCGTCGGTTTTAAAATCGATGATGTCGACACCAATGACTTTTCCATCCGGGTTGCGATGGAGATGAAGGCGGTCGATGACGCCGGAAATGAATTTTCCGTCGAGGATCAGGTCGGTGGCTTGTTCCCGGAAGAGATCGATCTTGCGATCCCCTTTCACGAAAATTTCGGCCAGGGCGGGATTTTGAATGATCCGCCTGACGGCATCTCCGGCATCATCATCCGGCAGAACCGGGAAGGTTGTGTCAGTCCAGGTGACTTGTTCGAAGAGCTCATGCACCGCGGTTCCGAATTCCATCCCGGTCGGCGAGTGTGTTGCCATGGCATGCCCCTTGGCTCCACTTGGACTCTCGTGATTCCGACGTGGAGTTGAGCACTTCGGACTGACGGAACTCTTTGGTAGCGCATCGGTTGCCGAGATAGGAATCATCGCCGACCAATCAGCAAAGCCTGTTTCATGGAGAATTCCGGGTTCGGCGGTTTTCCCGATGGATCTGGTCAGCCAGTTTGCGAGCGTAGGTTTGTCGGGCTCCATGGATTTGGCGGGGGGCTCCAATAGCACATAAAGTCCTCGTTTCGCCCGGGTGAGTGCCACGTAGAGCATACAAAATGCTTCGTAACACTGCTCGGAGTTCCACCTGGCTTCCGCGTCTTGGAGTTCGGGAATGATCGCACGCGACCATTTTGGCGGGGTTTGGGTGAGCCAACCCGCACCCTCTGCAACCTCGAAATATTGTGTCTGTGGGGTTAATTCATCGGGGATCTCCGGCAGAATCACGACATCGAAACCCAAGCCCTTGGCCTTGTGGATGGTCATGACCTGGACGGCGGCGGCCCCCGGGTTTTGTGAAAGCTCGAGTCGTTCAAGCCACTCGGCGGCACCGCTGGCTGAGACTCCACCCTGATGGTCAAGAGCTGCGAGAGCGGCCAGCAGGTCACCTGCCCGACGGCGGCCAAAGTCGGACCAGTCCGCCCAGGATTTGGCGATCAGCCTGTTGACCGTTTCAGCAAATCCGGATTGGGCTGTTTCAGCGGTGACCACCTCCCAGGTGGCGCGCCAAGAGGGGCCGTGGGTGGAGAGCAATACTTGGGCGATCGGCGACATTTCCACCACGCCGCGGGCGAACAAATCCGCCGGGTCCGCGAGCCATTTGAGCAGATTGGTGATGACGATTCCGACGGGGCTGTCCTTTGCGGGCTCCCTCCGCCCTTCCTCGATGACATCAAATCCGCGAGCCCGCAGGTCATCGGCGACCTGCCGGGCCTTCTCGTTTCCGCGAAGGAGGATTCCGCAGGTCATGGAGCGTTCCCCGACGCCCAACTCGTGCAGAATTTCCGCGAGTCTCTCGAGGCGCTCTTCCCAGTCACCGACGACCTCGACTCTTGCGTGGCCGCATTTTTGTGGGTCTGCCAAGGGCTTTGCGGGGAAGTGATCCTCCCAATCCCACTTGTTTGAAACGTCGCCGAAAAGCTCGCTGAGGGTGGAGTGATCGCCACACACCCGATTGACCAGTGCGAGCACCTCAGGACAAGACCGCCAGGATTCCGCCATGGGTGCGATTTCGAGACCATTGCCGTAGCGGGAGATGACTTCATCGAACAATCCCACATCACCTCCTCGCCAAGCGTAGATCGCTTGTTTGCGGTCGCCAACGATGAACATGGTGCCGTCGTCGGCGGATGCGGCTTCGTCGATGAGAGGAAGCAGGCCGTTCCAGTCGGCGCGGCTGGTGTCTTGGAATTCATC
>JBFERY010000123.1:0-6310 GCA_041548785.1 Oceaniferula sp. | reverse complement strand
GCAATACGCGCGCGCAGTGCCACGTAACGCTACGGGAACTTGAGCCGCATGAAGAGGGTTTTTTCCGAGCCCCGGTCGATCGTTGCGGCCACGCCTTGGACCGATCCGTCGTCGGATTCCACGCTGATGGTGAATGCGCGGACATCTCCCGCTGGCCCCGTGCCGGAATCGTGCCATGTGTCCATATCCATCGACCACTGGTAGACGGGGTCGCCAGAGGCATTGTTTTTTGCACGTTTCCAACGGAAGGTATACTTGTTCTGCGGAGTGATGGTGCCGGGGATGACTGCGGCGGCCAGGGCGTCTAACTGATCTGGATGGGTATTGTGGTAGTTTTCGAAGATGTTGAGGAGCTGGTCGCCGTCGGGATCGGCAAATTTCCCCCAACGTGTCGCGCGTTTGCTCTCATCGAGAACGTCGTTTGATCCAAAAATGGTGCTGGCCCATAGATCATAGGCGGATCCGATCCTTAACCGGTGTAGTGATGGGCTGCCTACGCCAGAGCCGTTGTTGGCACTTGTAGCAAAGGTATAGAGGCCTCGGGGGGCGCCAGATAGATCGAGGCTTCCCGTGACGGCATCCAGTCTGAAGCCTTCGGGTAAATCATCGACATTGTAGCTGGTGGCTCCGGTGGCGCTGAGTTGGAAGGTGTTGGTTGTTGCGGAGTCGATGACAAACACACTCTGGCTATCCATGGCGGTGGTTCCGCTTTGTCCGGTGACTGTGAGGGTGACTGGTTGGCAGTTACCCGTGCCTGCATCATTGATTGCACATAGCGTGAGCTCATAGATTCCAGGCTCGAGAGGAGTACCTGAAAGAACTCCGGTCTCAGGATCCAATCCGATGCCGCTAGGGAGGTCGGTAGCCGTGAATGCGTCGGCATTGATATCGGTTGGGATAGTGTATTGCCAGGATTGACCAACCTGAAGAGTGTGGGCGGTAGATCCAGTGATCTCGGGAGTTCCCGCCGCCGCAGAGATGCTCAACTGTGAAGTCACGGGGAACCCGTCACCTGTCGCGTTGGATGCCCGCAGGGTGAGTTTGAAATCCCCGGCTTGGGCGGGCGTGCCTGAAATGAGGCCTGTTGCTGTATTGACCGATAAGCCGGCTGGGAGGTCTGTGACCTGATATGAGTTAGCCGAATTGGACGCTACGAGTTGATGCGAAAATGCGATTCCGACCTGTCCTGCCAATGAGCCAACGCCGATGAGTTCGGGGGTGCCGGATTGGGCGAGCACGCGGATGAGGGAATCGAATTGGTTGCCCACTGTGGAGGTATTGAGGGCTTGGAAAGAAACTGGATATTCGCCCGGTTGATTGACAATGCCGCTGATGCTTCCCGTATGCGGATTGAGCAGCATCCCTGGGGGCAGCCCCTCGACGGAGTAGCGGGTGGTTCCGCCGGTCGAGCTGATTTGCCAATCGGCGAGTTCACCTGCAGTAACCAGAAGAGTAATCGGGAGAGCATCAGGAGCTGGGGTGTAGGTAGAGGCAAGCGCTTGGCTTTGTACATCAAGGGTAAACAGCGATGTATCACTGCCGGCTGAAATTCCGGACGGGCTTGATAGGCTGGCCCCCTGGACTGCCGCTTGGATGCCACTGATCACGGGCGCGGTAGGAGTTGCATAAACGGAGATTTCTGTTTCCCGGGCATAGCCGTCACCCGAGGCATTGGTGCCTATGATCGTGAGTGGATAAACGCCGGGGGCTGTGGGTGTGCCGTGGACTTTCCCCTGGGAACCATCAAAGACCAGTCCGGGTGGGATACGGGAACCGCTACCTAGACGGAAACTCGTGGCAACTGGGCTGGCGCTGAGTGCTAGGTCAAATGCGGTTGCCACGGTGGCCTCGATCCGACTCGGAGTAGTCAGCTTGGGTGAACTGGCATTGGGTAAAACATCCACACGGATAGACAGACTGTCCCCGTACCAACGGGATCGGCTGTATCGCGATCGGTAATAGCTGCTGTAGGTTCGCCAAGTATAGCCAGCGACGGAAACTTGTTGGGTGCCGGTTTTAAGTGCCTTGATGGAAAAGGCCCCACTGGTATTAGTGGTATACTGTCCTTGGAGGACTCCGTGAGAGGCATACAAGCGGTAGTGAGAACCCACATTTCTTGCGATGGTTTGGAAAGTGGTGGTCTCATTTTGTTGCATGACCAGGTGGGAAGGTCCGATCATTTGCGGGGCGATGGAGTAGGGGTTTCTGATGGATAGGTAACCCGCTCTTTTTTCACCCGGGCCTGCTGCATTGCTTGCCCATAGTGCTACAGGATAGCGTCCATCATTCAGCAGGATGCCACTGATGATGCCGGTCTTGGTATCGAGCGATAACCCCTCAGGAAGCCCCTCCGCGTGGTATTGGAACCCGTCGGGCAGCGGATTGCCGACCCCGTGTGACGGGAGGCCCGTGGCGAAAATTTGCCGTGTTACTACATCCCCTTCGTATCCATTGATGCTGAGTGAGGTGACAATCCTGGGTGTGGTGATGCCCGCTTTGACGTGGAAGCAAACATCCAGCGGAGGAGATGTTCCAGCACTGGTGGCCACCGAAATTTGGCTGATGAATTGTCCGCTTTTCGTCGGGATGCCGGAAATGATACCCGTGAACCTGTCCAGGGTTAAGCCGGGTGGTAAATTGTCCGCTCCGTAGGCAAGAACGGGTGATTGAAACGAGCCAATCTGGAAACTAAACGGAGTCCCTGTTTCTGCGACGGCCGATGGCTTGTTGGAGACGGAAGGAAGGGACGTGGCATTGGTTACGGTGATGGAAAGTTGGAATGGTGCGCTGCTGCCATAGCTGCTGATCACGACGATGGTGATGTCAAAGTCCCCAGCCACGATGGCGGAGCCAACGATTTTTTGGTTGATGGAATCATAGGCCAGCCCTCTTGGTAAGTTGCTGACTTGATACCCCAGATAGGTGTCGCCTGCTTGCAACTGATGGTCGATGGGGTAATCGAAAGCGACGCCGACCTGACCATAGGCTTTTGGTGGGCTGATGACCTGTGGACGATTGAACGGGGAGTTCACCTGAAAAAAGACCTCCGTGAGAGGCCCTGTCCCGGTTGCATTGAGCGCTGCTACAGTGGCCGTGAATGCGCCGATGCTTGTGGGGGTGCCATAAAGCTGGTGGGTGGATGGTTCATAGAGAATCCCGGGTGGCAGTCCGTTGACTTGGAGGCTGGTGACTGTTTGGGGAACTTCCAGATTAAAAACAAAAGCATCCCCTGCGACGAGCTCCAGGGTTGGGGTCGGCGTGATTTCGTCAAGATCCGGTGACGGCTGAATCAGGATTTCGATGACGCGGTAGGGACCATCAAGACTTCCCACAGAGGCCATGACTTTAAAGGTGAATAGTCCGAAAACTGTTGGAATTCCAGAGATTGAGCCGGAGGACGATAGGTTGAGGCCGGTGGGTAGGGTTCCCTGGAGTGTATAATTGTTTCCTCCGTTGGTTGAGCTTAGCTGCTTGGAATATAGTGTGCCCTGCGTTGCTTCAAGTTGTCCCGGGTCCGTGATTACTGGCGCATTGAGTGGTGCGACCACGCGCAGAGTCCAGAGTTGGGGCGCGCCCGACCCATTGGCATTTTGGCCAGTGACGCTGAAAGTGTAAGTTCCCGCTTGGGGTGCAGTTCCCGTGAGTCTCCCCGTGTTGCTGTCGAGCGACCAGAAACCGCTTGGGTTCCCCGCAGTCTGGTTGATACTGTAGGTCGTTGGTGAATCGGTTGCGGAGAATGTAAAGTCGATCGCATCACCCGAGTGGAGGAGGGTTTCCGAGACACTGGTGATCTGTGGTGTGTTTTCAGGGGGGCCTACATGCAGTTGTAGAATTTGTTCATCACGTTCACCACTGGCGTTTTCCACGCTGATCGTAATGGGGTAGGTGCCAATGGTCGTTGCGTTGCCGCTGATCTGGCCTGAGCCGGGATTGATGCTGAGTCCTGCGGGTAGGTTGCTAGCCGCGTAGGCACTAGCTGTCTTCAGGTGGGTGATCAGGTATGAAAACGGTTGTGAGACCCGGGTGGCCGCAAAAAGCGGGCTGTTGATCTGAGGCCTGTTAGGGCTGGGGGCGATGCTCAGGGTGAGGGTGAAATTGCCTGTTCCGTTGGCGCTGGTGGCGGAGAGGTCGATGGTGAACTGACCTGTTGCTGTGGGTGTGCCGGAAATGAGCCCTGTAGCGGTGTTCAAACTGAGCCCGGCCGGAAGGGCACTACTCGCATAGCTGGTGGGTGTGCCCGAGGCGGCGATCTGATATTGGAAAGAACTGCCTGCCTGCGCCGTCATAGAAGCCGAACTTACAATGACGGGTGCAGGGGGAGCCAGATTTAGTGTGATGTTGGCCGTGCCTTCATAGATGCCATTCTTGATGGTAAGGGTCACGGGGAACGATCCGCTTTGGGAGGAAAAACCGGAAATGACTCCCGTGGATTCATCAATCTGGATGCCATTGGGGAGTCCCGTAGCGCTATAGAAATCAGGTGTATGGGTGGCTGTGATTTGAAAGAGAACAGGCTTGCCCGCGTTACCATTAAGAGTGTCGGATGACGTCAGTTCGGGGATGGGCAGCACGACCGTAACATCAATCGTGTCTGACTCTGTTGAGCCATATTGGTTTAAAACTCGAACCCATACCTGGGTGTCGGCATTGACGGATGTCAGGGTGACGCTTGGGCTGTCTGTGCCTATGGGGTTGGTTTCGTCGCCTTTGGCACCCTTGAACCACTCATATTCAAGGACTGGGTCTCCGGTTGCCTGAATGGTGAGCGTGATGTTTTCATTGAGGAGGACAGAGGTGACAACTGGTAATGCGGTAATGGATGGAGGAGAGACTTCAGGCAATCCGGCTCGGTAAATGTGGGTATTATGAATAGCGAAGGCAAACTCTGGATGGGTGTGTATTAAGGTTATCGGTGTCTCACTAACCACGGCAAGACTACCCCGGCTTAGAGCTACCGGACCAAGATCAGAGGAAAAATGAATACCGTCCGTTGATGTATAAATATTGCTCTCATCCACACCCGTTTGAACAGGTCCGTGCTTTGCGATGTGATTTCCTTGAACAAAATCAATAGATGTCCAGGTAGAAAGATCCGGGCTTGACCATGTTTCCATGCCAACCTCATTCCTAACATATTCTCGAAAAATAAAGTTGCCATCAATCACAGAGACATCTGCCGCGATACTGCTAGGCAACCCAGTTACTTCGCTCCATGTGACAAAATTCGGGTCGGTTGTTTTGTAGAAAAAACCCTGCGCTGAAAATCGGTCATAGTAACCGTACCAATAGTAGGCTCCGTTGTAGTGGAAAACATTCTTGTCATTAGTTTTCCTAGAATAAGGATAGGGCAATTCTGTCCAATTCGCCCCAGTGGCGGAATGCCACATATCTAATTCGTTTGCCATGAATAAATGGCCGTTAGCAATTCGGAGTGCGTCAGGGTCACTGGACATACGCTCATCTGGCCAGTGCTTGGTGTAGGTCACGGGCGAAGACCACGTGATTCCATCACTGCTAACCAATTTCAAAGTGCCTACTCCTACTGCATCGTTTACATAAAGGGTGCCATTTACTGTGCCACTGCTTCCTTGCCGGTGAAGTAATGATGCTCGTTCTGCAAAGATCACAAAAGTCCCATTGGTGACTTCTATGTTCTGCACATTATAATCAGAGACTTCTCTCGCCGATGTTTGATCAGCAAGTGGGTTGGGAAAAAGACCTTCGATCAATGACCAGCTTTTACCTCCATCTGCACTTCGAGTAATAAGCCCGTCTTCACCGACAGCAACAACAGTTTGCCCCAAAACGGCAATATCAAGAAAGTAACGGTTTGTGATGCCGTTTACGCCGCTCCAGTTATTCCCATCCGTGCTTCGGGCAATGTAGCCGCTCCTCTCATTAGTGGCTATGTAAATACCATTTTCAAATGAAACATTATCGAAGGAATCTCTGCTGACTTGGATCCAGTTAATTCCATCAGAGCTTTTGAATAACCCGCCGCCAAATGCTGTTTTCCAAAACAGATTATTGGCTACAGAGAAACTGCCATGTCCACCGCTGTAGCTTTTATTAGAGATTGTCTCTATCCCCCGTGATCTTAAGTCGGATGTGGCCGATGACCAATTTAGACCATCAGAACTTGAGTTGAAATAGTAGTTCCATTCCGTATAGGTGTTGCCCGTCGGGGTGAATGCTGCAGTATTTACAGAAACAAATTTTCCATTGGCGTAACCAATGTCGTGCGAGCTGTTGAATTGAACATTTGGTAACGTTGTGATTTTTGTCCAAGATGCTCCGTTGTTTGAGCTGT
>JBFERY010000122.1:0-6335 GCA_041548785.1 Oceaniferula sp. | reverse complement strand
TATTTCCAATTTCCCATTTCCAATTTCCAATTTCCCATTTCCAATTTCCTATTTCCAATTTCCCAATTTCCAACTCAGTACACATCACGCTGGTAGCGTTTCGCCTTTTTCATACTGGCGAGGTAGGCTTCGGCTTCTTCGGCTGACTTCCCCCCTTGGGTGCTGATGATGTTGTGCAGGGTTTCGTGCACACACTTGGCCATACGTGCGGCGTCGCCACAAACGTAGAAGTGGGCGCCCTTTTCCAACCACTGCCACAGTTCGGCGGCATTCTCCTGCATCCTGTGTTGGACGTAGATTTTTTCCGGCTGATCACGTGAAAACGCGACATCGAGTCGGGTCAAGTCACCCTTTTTCAGATGCTCCTGCCACTCAAGCTGGTAGAGGAAGTCCTCGTTGTATTGCTGGTCACCAAAAAAGAGCCAGCTGTCACCCGTGGCCCCGGTCGCGGCACGCTCCTCGACGAACGCGCGGAAGGGTGCGATACCCGTCCCCGGACCCACCATGATGATCGGGGTCTCCCCGGCTTCAGGAAGGCGGAAGTTCTTGTTGTGATGGACATAGACGGAAACCTCGATCCCCTTGGGGGCGTCATCAGCAAGGAAGGTGGAAGCCACCCCCTTGCGGGATTTGTCATGGGTGTCGTAGCGCACCACCGCCACCGTTAGATGGGCTTCCCCCGGATGAGCTTTCGGGCTGGAAGCAATGGAATACAAGCGCAGTGGCAGCTTCCGTAAAATATCCACCAACTGCTGGGCGGTCACATTTGGCGCAGGATATTCTTCCAACAGATCGACAATCTGGCGGCCGTGCGCCCAGGCCTTGTAGGCCTCCTTCGAGGAGTCATCGAGCAGCTTGGCCAACGCCTCGGAACCGGCCAGCGCCTGCCAGGCAGTGGCCACTTTGCGGGAGAGCCCGGTGATATCCAGGTCGACCGTCAGTGCCGCGCCGAGGGAATGTTTCCCGACCCCCTTGACCTCCACTTCGGTGTCTGCGTCGAGACCGGTCGCGTTGAGCAGGGAGGCCACAACGTCCTTCGCATTGCGGGGAAGCACGGCAAGCACATCGCCGGCTTCATAAGTCAAGCCCGAGCCTTCGAGCGAGAGCTCGACGTGATGGGTTTCCTTGTCGGACCGCTCACCGCTCAGAAGCTGGTTTTCGAGAACTTTCGCCGGGAAGGGATTTTTTTTGTCGTAGACGGGAAACTGCCCGGTCGGCGCCGCTGGTGCAATCGACTGCCCCTCCGAAGCGGCAGCGGAAGCGGCGAGCTTGCTCCAGACATCCTGGCTCCACGCCGCGAAACTGTCGTCGAAATCGACATCGCAGTCGACCCGGTCCGCGATCCGGACCGCACCCAGTTTTTCCAACTGCGCATCCACATCCTTGCCGGTCTGGCAGAATTGGTCGTAGCTGGTATCGCCGAGCGCACAGACGGAAAACTCGACCCCCTCGAGGGAGACGCCGCCCTCCATCAGCTGTTGGTAAAACTCCTCCGCGGCCTCGGGCGGCTCGCCCTCACCCCAGGTGCTGACCACCACCAGCAGCGTGCCCGCCTCCTTCAGGTCGGAGAGCTTGGCCTCGGACATGTTGACCAGGCTCGACTTGAAACCCTTTTGTTTCGCCGCCTTGAACACCTGATCGGCCAGTTCCTCGGAATTGCCGGACTCCGTGCCGTAGAGGACGGTGACTTTGCGCGCTGAGGCGGTCCCTGGGGTCGCAATGGACCCTGCAGGTTCGCCCTGGTACCCGGCGAGGAAGCCGCTGACCCAGGCGGTCTGGCGGGCGTCCATGGCGCCGAGGAGCGCAGCGAGTTGGTTTTTCTGCGCATCATCAAGCGGCGCGTGGTCTGGAAACTTAATCATTAGTTAATTTATAAACTTACTTTTATTCGCCCCGGAAAGATGTCCTGAACTTGGGGGGATGCAAGCGAAAAGCCCGCAATATTTGACATAACCCGCAGAATAGCCGGGAAAGAGGTCTGGGAAAGGCGCTAGGAAAGCTCATCGACGATGGCCTTGACCAGGCCCTCGATGCTGTGGGTTTCGGCCTCGATGACATTGGAGTGGCCCAGTTCCTTGAGTTTGGCGGTGGTGATGGGGCCGATACTGGCGGCTTGGCAGCCTTCGGGCCAGGTGAGGCCTAGATCGTTGAAGTAGCTGGCGGTGGACGAGCTGGTGAAGGTGACCAGGTCAGCGCCACCTTCGGCGAAGCGTTCGGCGGCGCCGGTGGGGTCATCGGTTTCGGCGACGATCCGGTAGGCGATGCATTCGTCGACGATAGCGCGTTGTTCTTCCAGGCCTTTGGCGAGGATATCGCGGGCATTTTCCGGGCGCACCCAGAGGATGGTTTGGTTTTCGACGTCCTCCTGTTCCTGGAATGCCTCCAGCAGGCCCTCGGCGATGTGGCGCTCCGGGACGAGGTCGGCGACAAAGCGGTAACTCTTGATGGCGGCGGCGGTGCCTGGCCCGACGGCGGCAATTTTGACGCCCCCGATACTGCGGGCATCGGCGTAGGTGGCGTAGAAGGCGTCGAAGAAGCGGCGCACACCGTTGGTGCTGCTGAATACCAGCCAATCGTAGGTATGCACGGCGGCGACGCCCTCGGCAAAGCCGAGTTTATCGACCGGATCCGCGATGCGCAGCACGGGCAGTTCCAGCACATCGGCACCGAGTGCGGTGAGTTCGCTGACCAGCCCGCTCGCCTGCTCCTGGCTGCGGGTGACCACGATGCGTTTCCCCTTAAGCGGGCGATTTTCGTACCATTCTATGTTATTCATTTCTTTGATGATGTTTCCGATGACACCGACGGCCGGTGCCTTGAATTGTTGTTCCTCGGCGGTATCGGCGATGTCCGCCAAGGTGCCTTTGATGGTTTTCTGCCGGCCTGTCGTCGCCCAGCGTGTGAGTGCGATCGGGGTGGCGGGGTCGGCCCCGTGCCCGATCAACTGGCTTGTGATCTCGCGCAGCCTGGCGACGCCCATCAGAAAAATTTTGGTACCCTCGGTCTTGGCGAGGTGGGCGTAGTCGATGCTGCCTTCCTGTTTGTCACTCGCCTCATGCCCGGAAAACACGGTGAGCTGGGATCCGTAATCGCGGTGGGTCAACGGGATCCCCGCGTAGACGGGGCCCGCAAAGGCCGACGAGATCCCAGGGACGATCTCGAATTTCAACCCCGCCGCGGCGAGCACGGCCGCCTCTTCGCCGCCGCGACCGAAAATCATCGGGTCGCCGCCTTTGAGGCGCACCACTATTTTCCCCTCACTGACTTTTTCAACCAGCAGGGCGTTGATTTGATCTTGTGCCAGCGTGTGACGGGCCGCGCGCTTGCCGACGTCGATTTTTTCGCAACCGGGTTTTGCCCAGGTGAGGAGTTCGGTGCTGCTCAGGGCGTCGTAAACCAAGACATCGGCCTGTTCGATACACTGGCGTGCCTTCAGGGTGACCAGCCCGGGGTCGCCCGGTCCGGCACCCGCCAGATAGCAGATTCCGTTCATGACAAGCTGGCGAACAAATCACCCGCCACCCGCTCGGGCTCCGCAGCCGGCCCGGTGACGCTGGACTCGGTGGGTTCGTCCATACTGTCCTCGTCGAAGACCCTACCCGCCATGTGGAGGGTGTCGTCATGGATCCATGACCTTACCCCGACGGGGGTGTGACAACCGGCATCAAGCAGGCGCAGAAATTCGCGTTCGGCAAGCAGCAGAAGCATCGATTCCCGGTGGGTGATCGCCTCGACACAGGCACGGGCATCATCGTCGTTGCCCCGGATTTCAAAACCCACAATCCCCTGCCCGGCGGCGGGCAGAAAACCATCGGCATCCAGGGCGATGACACGGAGGCCGCCATCAAGCTCACTCTCCAAGTCATAGCCGAGCCTGACAAGCCCGGCCTCTGCCAGCATAATGGCATCGAGGTCGTCCTGGTCTCTGAGTTTTTGCAATCGGGTGGGCACATTGCCGCGGATATCGACAAGCTTCAGGTCGGGCCGGAGCCAGGACAACTGGCGCTGTCGGCGGACGCTTCCCGTTGCCACCGTCGCCCCCTCGGGCAATTCCTCGAGACTGGCCGCACGCGAGCAGACCAGCACGTCCGAGACCGGCGCCCGCTCGAGCGCTCCGGCAATTTCAAATTGGTCCGCCAGCACGGTTGGCACGTCTTTCATGCTGTGCACTGCCAGGTCGATCTCCCCGTTGTCCAATGCGATCTCGAGTTCCTTGGTGAACACGCCCTTGTCTAACACGCCCTCGGCCTTTGCCACTTCGGACAGCGGCACATCGGTGCGTCGATCACCCGTGGTTGAGATCACCTTGCGGATGATTTCACGATCGGGAAAGGCGCGTCTCAGTGCTGCCTCCGTCATTTCCGCCTGAGCCAATGCCAGTGCGCTACCGCGTGTTCCTACAATGAGTGGTTTCATAGCTGCTACTTATAATTCTTCGGCGATCATTTCCTCACACACCTTGACTTGCTGGATCCGCGAATGCCTTGCCTCGCTCGCAAGATGCTGCAGTTTGTCCATATCGTAAAGATAGACTTCCTCGATTTCCCCCGCCGCCGCTTCAATGTCACGCGGCACGGCAATATCGATCAGGAAAAGCGGCCGGTACTTCCGCTTCCGGCGCACCGCTTCGATCTGCGCGGCGCGCAGCACCGGCTCGGATGCACCTGTCGAGGAAACAACCACGTCCGCCTTCACCAGCGTGTCCTCCCAGGCATCGAATGGCACGGCATCACCGCCGAGCTCGGCGGCGAGCGACTGGGCACGCTCGATCGACCTGTTGGTCACCGTCAGTCCGCTGGCACCCCGCGACATCATGCTCTGCGCCACCTGGCGGCTCATCTCACCGGCGCCAATGATCATGACATGGCTGCCCTTGAGTTTGCCGAAAATTTTCTCTGCGAGGTCGACCGCCACGCTTCCGACCGACGTCGGCCCCATTTGGATACGGGTGTGTGTGCGGATTCGTTTTCCCACGCTGAAGGATTTTTGGAACAGCTTGTTCAGCACCCCCTTGGTGGCACCGGATTCCAATGCTTGTTTGTAGGCCTGCTTGACCTGTCCGAAAATTTCCGTCTCCCCGAGCACCATGGAATCCAGCCCGCAGACGAGCCGGAATAGATGCTGCTTCGCCTCGTCACCGCACTTCTGATAGAGGTGCTGCATTTCCTCGGCATCACGTCCCTCGGCAAGATGGGTGCGGAGGATATCCACTCCCATCTCCCTGTCCTCCGCGGCGATGTAGATCTCCATCCGGTTGCAGGTGGACAGCACCACGCCCTCTGCGATGGTGCTCAGCGCCGTGAGTTCCTTGGCGCGGCTACCCAATTGCTCGGCGGGCACCGCAAAATGCTCCCTCACCTCGACAGGTGCGGTCTCATGATTCAGTCCTATACATATCAACTCCATCTATTACAACAGCGGGAAAATCATCAGTGAAAATGCGAACAGTGCTATCGCCGCGAGCGCCAGCTTCCGTGCCGGCATGCCGCGCCGCCACTCGATCAAAACCAGCAGGCCATAGCCCAGCCATTGGACGAGGGCCACGATCAGGTGCCGGCCCAGGCCATCGGCCTTTTCCATCACAAAACCACAGATCATCCCGATCGTCAGCAATCCGAATCCAAGGATCAACAAGCGTTTCACCACGTCACTCAACTCGCGGGCCGGCGGCAGGTTGCGGAACAATCCGGCCCCCAGATGCGCCCCTTTCAGTTGTCGGTTGAGCACCAAAAACATCACCGCGGCCACCGCCGCCAAGCCCAAGGCCCCGTAGGCCAAGACAGAAAATGCCGCATGCCCTTCACGCCAGCCGTCGATTATCTCAGCATGGTGGGGGGAGGCCTCCAACATCTCCGGTGCCAGCGCCAGCAAAAGTAAAAAGCAAACCAGCGGCGCCGTAAACACGCCCAGCAATGACAATCGGTAAACCGACCCGACCGCCATGTAGAACAAGGTCAGCGACCACGCGGAGAACAGGAGGATTTCCCCGGTATCCCCGAGCGGGCAACTGCCGCGCAGCTCGCTGCGCATGCCCAGCACCACGAGTTGGGTCAAAAAGGAAAGCAGCATCCAGAGCACGGTCCAGCGCGACCGGATGCCACGATGTACATAGCCCGCACCCTGCACAGCCGCTACAGCTGCCAAAATCAAGGCTAAAATGAGAATCCATCTGTCCATGGCGGCCCGTCTCATGCGCACGCATCGGCAGAAATTCAAGCCGATATATCGTCGATGTGCCTCTACGGGCAAAAAAACACACCCCTGGGCCGTTCCAGGCGATTATATCCGTCTATTTGATCCAAATGTTTCCCTTCCGCATCATTTTGTGATAGTTC
>JBFERY010000121.1:0-6449 GCA_041548785.1 Oceaniferula sp. | reverse complement strand
GGGTTACATTGCGCCGGTCTCCACCCTGGTGAAATGGTTCCCTGACCGGCGTGGGTTGGCGACGGGACTTGCCATTATGGGCTTTGGCTTTGGCGGGCTGATTTGTGCCAACTTGATTGATTGGTTTGTGCCGCCACGTGACGAGATCGTCCTGCCAGCCGAGGTTGAGGCCTATGATTTTCTTCAGATTCAAGAGGGCGACCCAAGTAAGGCGGATGACATCATCGCCGGGGTTCCTGCACTCGCGGACTACAAGGAGCAGACGTCCCGGGCGGCCGCGCTGTTCCGGGACGAGCAGACGGGCACCGCTGAGTACAAGCGGCTCGCACAGGTCGGGGACGACTACAAGACCGCTGTGATTTACGACAAGAAATCCATCGCCACCGCCTTTGTTTTTCTCGGGCTGATCTACCTCTGTGTCATGCTCCCAAGCGCGCTTTATATCACGCCGCCACCCAAGGATTACGCGGAGAAATTTGCGCTCGATCAAGCGGCCAATGGTGCGAAGTCGGGTAAGGCGGCGAAGAAGCTGGCCAAGATGAAAAACAACGAACCCGCCGGCGAGATGACTGCCATGCAGGCGATCAGGACACCTGGATTTTACGGTCTATGGCTAATGCTTTTTATTAACGTTTCCTGCGGTATCGCCGTGATCGGGACCGCGAAAAAAATGGGCTACGAAATGGTGCGCCTCGATATTGTCATGGCCAGCTATCTGGTGATGGGGATCTCCCTGTTCAATGGTCTTGGCCGTATCTTGTGGGCGTCGTTTTCCGACTTCATTGGTCGGGCCAATACCTACATCGCCTTTTTTATCATCCAGATCATCGCCTTTCCCTTGTTAGCCAACCTGACCACCATGCCGTGGGCGTTCATGGCGGTGACCTTTGTCATCCTCACCTGCTACGGCGGCGGCTTCGCCAGCATTCCGGCCTATATCAGCGACCTCTTTGGTCTGAAGGAAATGCCGACCATTCACGGCTTCATCCTCACGGCCTGGTCGCTGGCCGGAGTGGTGGGCCCGATGATCAACGCTTACGTCTACGAGAAGACGCACAGTTACCAGCAGAGCCTTTATATCTTTGGTGGCGCCTTTGTGATCGCCCTGGTTATCGCCGTGCTGATGCACCTGGAGATCAAGCGCATCCGCCGCCACTACAGCAACCTTGAGGTTGAAAAAGGCCGCGACCACGTACACGGGGTTTAGGGCCCGGATAGGGGGCGTGGACAACGCACGAATTCATTCCTGCCCGACGGCCTGTCCGCCGTAGCTTTAGCGTAGGAGGAAGGAGGAGGGCTGCATACCAGCATGGCTGAGTGGGCGAGGCAGTCCTGTCCACTGCGGAGGATATGTGAAGTGGCTACCCTTGGGTTGCTGGAGCGATTACCTGCGCTACGAAAAAGCTCCCCCCGCTTCCGCGTAGAGGAGCTTTGTTAGCTCTTGGCGCTTCCAGAGAAGAGGTTGGAAACCTCTTATACGCTCGCTTGGGGTGATGCAGTCCCCCCATGTAAAACGTTCAACAAACCGGACACTGGTTGATTTGTTGGAAGAAGTCGTTGCCCTTGTCATCGATGAGGATGAAGGCGGGGAAGTTCTCGACCTGGATTTTCCAGATCGCCTCCATCCCGAGCTCGGGGTATTCGAGGACTTCGAGTTTTTTGATGTGGTCGGTGGCGAGCAGCGCGGCGGGGCCGCCGGCGCTGCCAAGGTAGAACCCGCCATGTTTTTTACAGGCATCGGTGACTTGCTGGGACCGGTTGCCTTTGGCAAGCATGACCAGCGAGCCGCCGTGGCTTTGGAAAAGGTCGACGTAGCCGTCCATCCGGCCGGCGGTGGTCGGGCCGAACGAGCCGGACGCGTAGCCCTCGGGGGTTTTGGCGGGGCCGGCGTAGTAGATCGGGTGGTCTTTGAGATACTGCGGCAGGTCGCCCTCCTTTTCGAGCCGCTCCTTGAGTTTGGCATGGGCGATATCGCGTCCCACGATGATGGTGCCGGTGAGTGCGACGGCGGTGGTGACGGGGTACTTGCTCAGCGTTTCCCGGACCTTGTCCATGCCCTCATCGAGGTTGATGGGGACGCCGCTGAACTTCCAGTCCTTGTACTTCTCCGGGATGAACTGCCCGGGGTTGGTCTCGAGTTTTTCCAGGAAGATGCCGTCCTTGGTGATCTTCGCCTTGGCTTGCCGGTCGGCCGAGCAGGACACGCCGATGCCGACCGGGCACGACGCGCCGTGGCGGGGTAGCCGGATGACGCGGACGTCGAGCGCGAAGTACTTGCCGCCGAACTGGGCGCCGATCCCGATGGCGCGCGCCGCGGCGAGCAGTTCCTGCTCGAGTGCGAGGTCGCGGAATGCCTGGCCGTGTGCGTTGCCCTCGGTCGGGAGTTCGTCGTAGTAGCGGGTTGACGCCATTTTGACGGTTTTCAGGCAGGTTTCCGCAGAGGTGCCGCCGATGACGAGGGCGAGGTGGTAGGGCGGGCAGGCGGAGGTGCCGAGCGTCTTCATTTTCTCGACACAGAACTCCTTGAGTCGGGCCGGGTTCAGCAGCGCCTTGGTTTCCTGGTAAAGGAAGGTTTTATTCGCCGAGCCTCCGCCCTTGGAAATGAAGAGGAACTTGTAGGCGTCGCCCTGGGTGGCGTAAAGGTCGATCTGGGCGGGCAGGTTGGTCTTGGTGTTGACCTCCTCATACATAGTCAGCGGGGCGGTCTGCGAGTAGCGCAGGTTTTCCTCGGTGTAGGTCCGGTGGATGCCGCGCGAGAGATGCTCGCAATCGTCGCCAGTGGTCCGGACGTTCTGTCCTTTTTTCCCCATGACGATGGCGGTGCCGGTGTCCTGACAGGCGGGGAGGATGCCGTGCGAGGCGATTTCCGCGTTTTTGAGCAGCATCAGCGCGACCATGCGGTCGTTTTCGGTCGCCTCCGGGTCGTCGAGGATGGCGGCCACCTGCTTGAGGTGGGAGGTGCGGAGCTTGAAGCAGATCGCCTTGGACGCCTCGTTGGCAAGCAGGGTGAGGGCCTCGGGGGCTATCTTGAGGATGGTTTCGCCCTCGAATTCGGTTGTGGCGATGTAATCCGGGCTGATGTCGGCATGGATCTGCTCGTATTCGGTGGTGTCAGGGCCAAGGGGGAATGGGTCCTGGTAGTGAAATGGTGTGATGGACATGGTTTTTAGGTCGGGGTAACGGTCTTGGTGGAGATAGGGGCGCCCGCGGAGGGGCGCTCACGGCTAAATCGCTGGTGGAATTAAGGCTGGAGAGGCCATGGAGGCAATAGGAATCGGTCCGATCGTAAGAAAAGTGAGGTTTTGAGCAAAAATGGCTTGATTTACCCCCCGGATCGGGTATTCCCAGCGCCCCGTTATGGCAAAGAAATCATGGATAGCGCGCAACAAGCGCAAGCAAGCAACCGTCGCAAAGTATGCGGATCTGCGTAAGAAACTCAAGGACGAGAAAGACTACGTCGGTCTGAGCATGCTCCCACGCGACTCAAGCAAAACCCGATTGGTGAACCGTTGTGAATTCACCGGTCGTCGTCATGGATATCTCCGTCGTTTCAAGCTTTCGCGTATCGCATTTCGTGAGCTTGCTTCGCATGGCATGATTCCCGGCGTCACGAAGTCGAGCTGGTAAGCTGGACGACGTTGTGATATTCTCTCGGCGCAAGGTGGTTCCTGACAAGGGAATGACGCCTTGCGTCTTTCTTATTTTACCGATGCTGCGCATGCCAGCAGCCTGCAAAAATGCCCCTTTATGAATATATTTCAGAGCGCGCCGATGACCCGGAATCGAGTTGTCGTGTCTGTGCCAGGGGATTTGAATTGCGCCGGCCTGTGGACAGGGAACCGCTCGAGGTTTGCCCCCTGTGCAAGCATGCCGTGAAAAAGGTGATAAGTCGGGTGAATACGCCAAAAATCGCCAAGCCTTTATCGATCAGTGACGCGAAAAAGGCAGGTTTCACCGTGTTGGAAAAGCGTGATGAGGGGGTATACGAAAGACAGTGATGCACGCGACATTGGATATCGTTGCCTCGGCAAGTGCATTACCCACCGACCTTCCGTCCTGGGGGCTTGTTGCAAGGTATTTGTTAGGTATTGTTATCTTTCTGATCATTAACGCCTTTTTTGTCGCGGCTGAATTTGCGTTGGTCAAAGTACGCAAGAGCCAGCTTATCGAGGTTCTGGGGGAGAAGCCGGCCAAGGCGAATCTTTCCCTGCACGCGTTGGGAAAGCTGGACGGGTATCTTTCTGCCGGGCAGTTAGGGATCACAGTGGCATCGTTGGTTTTGGGTATGCTGGGTGAACCGTTGGTGCTGCATTTTGTGGCCCCGATTTTACAGAATGTCACGCCGGACGCGCCCGTGTGGTTGATACGGGGTATTTCAATCACGCTGGCGGCGGTGTCATTTTCCTTTGTCCACGTCATCGTTGGTGAGCAGGTGCCCAAGGTGCTGGCCATCCGCAAGCCGGTCGGCACAACCATGTTTCTGATTCGCCCGCTGCACGTTTTTTACAAGGTTTTCGGCTGGGCGATCTGGCTGATCAACAGCACGGCAAACTTGATTTTGAGGAAAGTGTTCCGTGTCGAGCCCGCCGGGCATCAGGACGTGCACAGTGCCCAGGAGCTTGCCCTGCTTGTCGAGGAAAGCGGCAGGCACGACGAGGTGACCGACACCGAGCGTGAGATCCTGATCAACGCGCTCGAGTTGAATGATATATCGGTCAAGGACGTGATGACGCCGCGCAATGAGGTGGTGGCGCTTGATGTCGATGCCGACTTCGCCGTGAACCTGGCGTTGGCCATCCGCAGTAAGCATACCCGCTTCCCGCTGGTGAAGGGGCACCTTGACAACACTTTGGGGATTATTCACATCAAGGACATTTTGACCTTGATCAGCGATGAGGACCCCGACCTGATCCGGATCAAGCGACCGATCAAAGTGGTGCCCGAAACGATGGCGCTCGATGTGTTGCTTCAGTTTTTCCTCAAGGAGCATGCGCACCTCGCCATGGCGGTGGATGAACATGGAGACCCGGCCGGCCTTGTCTTTATGGACAACGTGATGGAGGAGTTGGTCGGTTCCATCCAGGATGAGTTCGATAACGAGAGCTGCGCGTTCAAACGACTCAATGAAGAGGAGTTTGTCGCCGAAGGATCACTGACGCTGAACGAGCTTTCCGACCATGTGCCGGAGCTCGACCTTGAAAGTGGCGAGATCTCAACCGTCGGCGGCTATATCACCCGGGAGCTAGGCCACATCCCCGAACTTGAGGAGACGTTGCAGGTGGAGGGGTATGAAGCCAAGGTAACGGGCACGGATGGCCGCCGCGTTGAGCAGGTTGTCTTTCGCAAGCTGGATGCGAATCTGCCCGAGCAGGACGCGGGCGCATAGGCGCCACTTGTCATTTTGCGATTTTGTATCCGGACAAATAAGGGTAGAAGGTGGCGTGACTTCGCAGATCGACCAATTCGTGCTCTACATCGCTACCGAGCGCGGGCTTTCGGCCGCCTACCAGTTGTCGGTCCGGCAAACACTGGATGCCCTGGCAGCATGGCTGGCGGCGAATAGGATCACCGGCTGGAATGACGTCGGCACGGAGGAGCTGTCCCGGTTTCTTTCCGAGCAAAAGGACCGTGGGATGTCGGCGTCGTCATTGCGGATATCGATCGTGCACCTGAAGATTTTTTTCCGTCGGCTCGCCGGGAATAAGACCATCACCGCCGACCCCGCCGAGCCACTGCTGCCGCCACGCGCCGAGATGCACCTTCCTGAAACACTGAGTGAACAGCAGGTGCGGGCAATGCTTGATTCGGTGGGTCGTGATCAACCGTTAGGCCGGCGCGACCTCGCAATCCTCGAGCTTTTTTACGCCTCCGGACTCCGTCTGTCGGAGCTCTGTGGTGCCCGCTTGGAAAACCTTGATCTCGACGAGGGGTTTGTCCGGGTCACCGGCAAGGGCGGGAAAACGAGGATCGTCCCCGTGGGTGGCAAGGCCCGCGAGGCCGTGGCGGATTACCTCGAAAACGAACGCCCTGGGATGGTTCGAAGACAGACATCATCGTGGGTTTTCATCAGTATCCGCGGCGGTAAATTAAGCCCCGAGCGTGTTCGTGAGATCGTTAAACAGCGCGCCAAGGCGGCGGGATTGGAGCAAAACGTTTATCCCCACCTGCTGCGTCATTCCTTTGCCACCCATTTGCTGCAAAATGGCGCCGACCTGCGTGTCATCCAGGATATGTTAGGGCACGCCGATATTGCCACCACCCAGATATACACCCATGTCGATCAAAAAGGCCTCAAGGCAGTGCACCGGAAGTTCCACCCGCGGGGGTAGGTTGGGAGTCCTGAAGTCCTGAAGTCTTGAAGTCTTGGAGTCTTGGAGTCGGGGAGTCGGGGAGTCGGGGAGTCTTGGAGTCTTGGAGTCTTGGAGTCTTGGAGTCTTGGAGTCTTGGAG
>JBFERY010000120.1:0-6458 GCA_041548785.1 Oceaniferula sp. | reverse complement strand
TGATCAATGAGAGTTCCGGATGAATGACTCCTTTGGCTGCGTTTCTCCTTAGTCATGGTGCCCGCACCATTCCTTCGTCGCGCCTTGCCAAAGAAGCCATTCATCTCGGCAATCGTCCCGTCTGTTTCACTACTTGGTATAATACCAATTAAACAGTCATCTTACCGCAATGATGGCTTTTTAAGGTTGGGTGAAATAGTCAGCGTAGCTGAGGCCGAAGGGACGCCGAATGATCGGATTCTAGCGGCGTTGCGCGTCCGTCACATAGCCCGTGAAATAATCCAGCACGATGAAACCCCGCCGCACGAGGCAAGCCTCGCCAAACCTCAAAGCGGAGGCAATGCCATCCGCACTCCAAATTGAAACCCGGCATACCCTGAGAACATTTTCACGATTTGTACTGGCGCTTACGATAACCAAGCGGAAATCAAGGGCGGCATACGCGCGGAGAAGTCCGTGGGAACAGACCGACTATCCGGCTTTTCTGCCACCTCCTTATTTTTTGACCGCGTCATCACACACGAGGTCACCTAACACATACTGGATACCATCGAGGTAATACTGGAGCATTCGACTACTTTCGTAGCTTTCGGGTTGGTGTGATGGCGACACATAAAACACGCGGCCTTTGCCGTGCTTTTTAATCCATGAGACATAGCGCCGGTCACCCTTCATCACCCCTTGGCTCTTGGCATCGAGGCTGGAGACATCCATTTCGAGTAGTGGCCGGAAGTTTTTGTGCTGATAGGCCTTGTTGAAATAGTAGGGTTCGTCGAAGTGGATGAACGGCTCACCTTTGAAGGCTTTCACCAGGGGGTGTGAGGGCTCAACGGTATTCAGGGTGATCCACTGTTTTGGGGGATGCTTGAGGAAACTTGCGCCGAGCATGCTGCTAAAATCCTCCGAATTGTTCAAGAAGACAACCGCGCCATGCACCGCCATCAGGCCTTTCCCACCCGCCACAAATTGCATCAACGCTTTTTCAAGCTCATCGGCACGCGCCAGCTTTTGCTCTTTGGTTAAGTCGTCCCGGTTTTCCAGGGCATCGATAAACAGGTTTCGGGTGGGTTTTTTGGTGCAGGTATTGTTGAGGATGACGGCATCAAAGCCTTCCAGGGAAGTCACATCAAAGAGGTTGACGTCGTCAGAGTGAGTCACCTCGAATGCACCGGTCGCGGCCAGCGAGTTGATGACCTCCTTCACATGCGGGATGACTTGGTGGCAAAAGCCGGTGGCCAGTGAGCAAACCAGCACCTTTCTTGGCGCCTTTGGCACCACCCGCGGCTTGGCCGGGGCGAGTTGGCTTATTTTTGCTGTCCACGCTGCGGTGGGCGGGGTGATTTTTGCGGCGGGCGCCGGTGTTTTTTCCGCGGCCGAGGCGAACAGACCAGCACCCAGGAATAGAACAATTGTCAGTGGATGTTTGGTCATGGATTTCATGATATGATGCGGTTGATAGACGGTGTCAATACGCGACCCTGGGGACATTTCTTTCACCCATCCGTCAAGCACCCCTGACACCCGGCATGCCGGCGGGTGGGAATTGATTGATGATTGTCGCATTACGATTGTTGATTGTTGAACCAAAAAGCTGGCGCAGGTGCGAAAGCCTACTTCAACAATCAACATTCAACAATCATCACTCGCCAATCTCTTCTGCTATCCCCATTGGGATTGGCACCGAGGGCAGCCTGACACCTGACACCTGACACCTGACCCCTGACCCCTGACACCTGACACCTGACCCCTGACACCTGACACCTGACACCTGTCCCCTGTCCCCTGTCCCCTGTTACCGCCCACGCTTATTCTTGAACTTCGGCTTTTTATTCTGCAGCGGCTTCGAGTGCAGCCCCTTTGACTTCCCCCCCTTCTTACGGGGTGACTTCACCCGCATCGCCTGCGATGCGTAGGCAAAGCCGTCGGCTAACTTCCGGGGAAGCTCGGCCCCGACCAGGATTTCAAGCTTGGCCAGCAAATGGACGCTTTGCGGAGTCACCACGGTGATCACCTCACCCCCGGCACGCCGGGCCAGCTCGACACGCTGGAGGTAATCCTGATCGAGCTCAGGCAAATCATAGTTGATCACGTTGCACACGCCGGTGAGATCGATCACACGAGCCGCCGCCTCGGTGGTGACAATCACGCGGATCTTGCCTTCATGAAATGCCTTGAGAGCACGGTCGCGCAACTCCGGCTTCTTCCCGCCATGAAACGATTCCACCGATACGCCCGCATGGCTCAGGGCAGCGGTCAAGGCATGCACCCCGTCACGCGTCCGCAGAAAGACCATCACCTGGTTCAAGTCCGGCAAGCCGTCAAGCAGGTGCAGCAACAACTCCGCCTTCTGGTGTTCGTATACCTCGTAAATGGACTGCGTGCTGGTTGACATGATGGTGTGTGACAGGTGACTGACGACCCGACGGGAAATGCCACAGGTTGAGCCCGATGTCGAGACTGGCGGTTACCTTCCCGCGGTGTCCCGTCAACGCTTCAGAATGATCCGATGCCGTGCCTTGCCGGCGCGGAGGTGGTCGAGGGCATCGTTGACATCATCCATGGCAAAGGTTTCCGTGACCGGGGCGATGGTGTGCCGGGCACAGAAATCCAACATTTTCGCCACCGTGGCCGGCGACCCGAGAGGTGATCCGGAAACGGACTTTCGGCCGCCAATCAGGGAGAAGGCGGGGACTGGAACCGGCTCCAAAACCGCGCCGACAAAGTGCAGTCGGCCATCCGGCGCAAGCGCCGCCAGGTAAGCATCCCAGTCGAGCGTCACATTCGCGGTCACGAGGATGAAGTCAAACGACCCCGCCAATTCCTCAAGGGCCTCGGTGTCATGCGTGCCGACCACGTGGTGGGCACCCAACTTCCGTGCCGCATCCGCCTTGGCGTCACTGGAACTGAAGGCCGTAACCTCACAGCCCCACTTGTTCAAAAACTGGAGCGCCAGATGCCCCAAGCCACCAATGCCAATCACGGCGACGCGATCCGTAGGCTTCACGCCAAAGTCAATGATCGGGGCAAACACCGTGATGCCGCCACAAAAAAGAGGTCCGGCGCTCTCTGGGTCGAGCTGGTCCGGCAGCTTGATCGCCCACTCCCAGTCAGCCCGCACCCGGTCGGCAAAGCCACCGTGACGGCCTACCATCATTTGTTCACTGCCCGCACACAGCTGGTGCTTGCCTGACAGGCAGGGTTGGCAGGCCAGACAACTTCCCGTAAACCAACCCAGACCGACCCGGTCACCCACCACCAATCCCTTGACCTGCGCCCCGACCTTCTCGATGGTTCCGATGACTTCATGACCGGGAACCAGCGGGTAGGTGCTGTTGCCCCACGCGTTGTCGATCATCGAGAGGTCCGAGTGACAGATCCCGCAGGACTCGACCTTGACCTGCACCTGCTCGGGGCGCATCTCACCAGGATCGAATTCAAAGGGCTCAAGCGCTTGGCCCGGCTCCATCGTGGCCCATCCGTGGAATGTCTCATTCATAACCGGATGATGCGACCGCACGTGACTTTGGCAAGTGCCAACTTCAACAGGTGCCGAGGTGACTGTCCCCGGCCTGTTGTTTCACTCCCGCCATCCACCAGGCCCGGGTGCCCAGGGTCAACGCGGCGGTGCCCAGTCCCAAGGCCAGCCCCCACCAGACGCCATGGGCACCGAGGTCCCGCGAAAATGCCAGGTAGGCACCCGAGGGCACGGCAACACCCCAGTAGGCAATGATACCGAGCCATGCCGGGATTTTGACATCCCCCAGGCCACGCAAGCCCGACGAGGAAATCACCTGGGAGCCGTCGACCAACTGGAAAACACCGGCAATGATGAGCAACCCGGTGGCTAACTCAATGACCTCCGGATCGGTCACGATCCGGGCGGCGATCCAGCCACCGAAGACAAGGAATAGCACCATCGATATCCCGGTAAAAATCAAACCGTAAATCCAGCCGCCAAGCAGGATCGTCCTCTGCCTGGCCGTACTGCCACCCCCGGACGCCTCACCTATCCTGACTGTGACCGCCATTGCCACCCCCAGCGGGATCATAAACGAGGTGGAGGCGCAGGTGAGTGCCACCTGATGCGCGGCCAGGGCAACCACACCCATACTGCCAATCATCAGCGACCCCGCGGCAAACGCCCCCACCTCGGCAACCAGTTGCAACCCGATGGGAATACCCAGCCCCAACAAGCCACGAAACTCATTTCCCTTCCACAGCCCCCACCATCTCTTCGGGGTCCACTCGCGCACACGGGTAGAGCGCGTGATCCACAGGTAAAGGCCAAGCACCACCGCACACCGCGCCATCAAGGTCGCCCAACCCGCCCCCTCCAATCCAAGCGCCGGAAAACCCCAGTTGCCAAAAATCAACAGCCAGTTGAGAAAAATATTCACGCCCACCCCGGCCATCAGGATCCAGAACGGCGGCCAGGGCCGACTCAATGCATCCGCAAAGTTTTTCCACGCCATCGTCACAAACGCGGGGACCAACGAACACGCCACCAGCATCAGGTACACGGGCGCCGATTCCACCACCTCCGCCGCCTGCCCAAACATGCCTAACACAGGGACCAGACCCAGTAATACCGCCACGGCCAAAACCCCCAGGGTCAAAGCCAGCCAGGTGCCGTGACGCATGGCATCCTTCACCGCGTCATGCCGCCCTCCTCCCCTGCCCTGGGAAACCCGAATGGATATCGAGGTCAGCAACCCGATCCCGAAGAGCAGCGGCACCATCACCAGGGTGTTGGCAAAGGTGGATGCGGCCAGCGGAACCACACCGACATGCCCGATCATCACCGTATCAGCCACCCCCATCAGCATCTGCCCGACCTGTCCGGCAATCAGGGGCAAGGCAAGCAACAACGTCGCCCGGGCCTCGTCCACCCACGACGGCCTACGATTTTCACATTCCCCGCTCTGTCTGATCTCTCCCATGGCTAATGACGCTTGCCCAACATCATGTGCCGCCACCCACTAAGTCGAGGTTTTTACCATCGATCATTCACATAAACTCTGGTTTATCTGTTGCCGACGCCTTTGCGCCCCGCCGCATGAAACGCCCCTACTTCCAGCTCCAGTCCCTCATATTCGTGTTTGCGTTTACGTCCATTCTGGGCCGACTCATCACGCTGCCCGCCCCGCTGCTGGTGTTATGGCGGACCGCCCTTGCCGCCGTCATCATCGCCCTCTGGCTGGCCGCCTCGAAGCGCGCCCCCGTCCGCCTCCCCAAACCCGACACCCTCCGGGCCCTCGGCGTAGGCGTCGTCCTCGGACTGCACTGGATCACCTTTTTTGGCAGCATCCAACTCTCCAACATCTCGATCTGCCTCGCCGGCATGGCCAGCACCTCGTTGTTCACCTCCCTCACGGAGCCTCTCTTTGAAAAACGCCGCCCCCAACGCAGCGAGATCTTACTCGGGCTGATGGTGATCCCCGGACTGCTCATCATCGCGGGCGCATCCTGGAACCATGCGCTCGGTCTGGGTTGCGCCCTGGTCTCCGCCTTCTTTGCCTCCGTCTTCCCCGTGTTCAACCGGAAATTCGCCCTCGATGGCATCGCCCCCCAAACCCTGACACTCTACGAAATGATCGGGGCCGCCGCCACCTGCCTTGTTTTTTCCACCATCACAGGCACCTCCGCCATCTCCCACCTTCCCACGCCATCCGATTGGCTATGGCTGATCATCCTGGCGACCATTTGCACCACCTGGGCATTCTCTTTTCACATCAAGCTGCTGGCGAAATTTTCCGCATTCACCAGCAACCTTGCCATGAATTTCGAACCCGTTTACGGCATCCTGCTCGCCGCCGCCATCTTCCAGGAATACAAAGAGCTCAATCCCCTGTTCTACTGCGGCGCCGCCTCAATTGTCGCAGCCAACACCATTCACGCCCTGATCAATAAAAACACCCAACATCCGAATCCCGCAGCAGGCGAGCTCCCGGTGGGCTAGGGGCCTCAGAGACTAATGATCCCCGTCAGGCACGACCATGGTAAAGCATGTCCGCTGGCCGGGAACGGATACCGCGTCAATGGTTCCGCCGTGGGCGTCAATGGCGCGGCGCACAATCGAGAGCCCCAAGCCGGTCCCCTTGATCTCACTCTGGGAATGGTGTTTTTCCACCCGGTAGAACCGTTTGAAAACATACGGCAGGTCGGCCGCCGGGATCCCCACGCCGTTGTCACACACCGAGAGGGTCACCTGTCCGTCATTGCGCCTCGCCTTGATCACCACTTGCAGACCCGGGTTGGGATTTTGCTTCAGCGCATTCTCGACCAGATTAAAAATAATCTGCGTCCAGTAAAACCGATCTCCCGTTAGTTTCAAATCACCAGGACTAACATCGATGACCACCTCTGCATGCTGTCTGCCAAGCATCGACTCCAAACGGTCACAGACATCCTGCACGCACTCCTTGATGACGAATGCTTCCCGGTTGAGGATCATCGGA
>JBFERY010000119.1:0-6500 GCA_041548785.1 Oceaniferula sp. | reverse complement strand
GTTAAAGCAGGCACGGCGAAACACCTCCTCGACCTCGACCTCACTTGCCGTAAGCACGCGGGTGAGATCCATCAGCTCACCATACTCAAGACCATCCCTCACAAGCGTATGTGTGAGCCCGGAGTAGGTGTGCACATGCCGACGCGTATCGCCGGGCCGATCAAACCGTTTCGAAAGGAAATGGTGGGTCCCGTCGGATCCGACCAGCAGGAGGGTCTCCGCCATCCGGATGCCTGCGGCACGTGCCATCAACGAGTAGGCGTACTCCTCCTTGCCATGTTCATACTCGGCATCGAGATCGAACTTCAACAACCAGCGTTCAAACCCAACGGGCATGTTTCCGCCGCCCGCCATGGCTCGTGAAAAATCCCGATTAAATCCCAGCAGCACCTTCGGCTGGGCGCCTCCGGGTGACAAGCCAGAGCGGATCAGACCCGGGAGAATTTTCTCGGTGCTGCCATGCAGGAACGCGTGGGCATTTTGCACCAACTCCGCGACTTGGACGGTGAGTTCTTCGCGAAAGGTGTCGCCGCCAAACGGCGGTTGGTAGCCGATGGCACCCATGGCGTGACCGCCGGCACAGGCCAGTTTCTGCAACGCCGTCACCTTGTTCCACGGTATCCCCTTGTCGCCGAAGTAACGTTTCATCATCTGCTCACCCCACCAGTCGGGGAGACTGTCGGCAAAAAGTCCGAAAAGCGGGCCAAACCCAGGCGTCGGCGTGGTCACCGAGCCGAAGGTTTTGTTAGGCAGGTAGACAGGTGACAGTTGAATGCCGCGCGCAACCCATTCCGCGTCGTATTCAAAAAACACCCTGCCATCGACAGACTCAGCGAGATGGCCGATGATCGTATGCTCGCGGCCGCCGAGATAAATGACTTCAGATTTCATGAGTTCCCCCCTGTTATTGGCTTTCTTGTCCGCTGCCTCGTCCCTCCGGCGGATTTCCTCTGCGGGGCGCGTTGGCGCTTGGTGCGTTCGACCGCCTCGATGGAATCAAAGCTGCGTCGCCCGCTGAACAGCGACCGGAGATCGCCATCGAGCCCGAGGACCACGGCGATCTTGGCAAGGCGCTGGAGCGAACCCTTGCCCTCATGCTCCATCAGCTTGAGCGTGGACACACTGACGCCGGCTCGCTCGGCAAGTTCCTGCTGGGTCCAGCCTTTGGCCAGCCGCTGGCGGCGCAAGCGCCGCCCGATGACATGGATCAGGTTATCCGGATTGCGGATGCTAAGGGCTTCTATTTTGTCCATTTGCGGCTAAAATGCCCCATAATGGTCAAAATAGCAACTCTTATCGACCTGATTTTTAAGTTTGCTAGTTGACCATTTACAGACAATCAATAGGTATGCAAATACAGTCCGCCACATTTGAGACCAGCTGCCCCGACCTTGAAAGCTGTCCGGAATCGGCATTACCGGAATTTGCCTTTATCGGCCGATCCAACGTCGGCAAGTCCACCCTGATCAACACGCTGACCAACAAGAAGGATCTTGCGATTGTTTCCAGCAAGCCGGGCCGCACCCGCTTGATCAATTTTTTTCTGATCAACAAAAAGTGGACTCTGGTGGATCTGCCGGGTTACGGCTACGCCAAGGCACCGGGCAAGGACCGTCAGAAGTTCAACGAGTTTGTCTCCGACTATCTGGTCAACCGCGAGAACAGGGATTGTGTGTTTGTCTTGATCGACTCCCGCCTCACCCCGCAAAAGCTCGATCTCGAGTTCACCAGTTGGCTGGTGCATTACCAGATTCCCTTCGTTCTCGTATTCACCAAGACCGACAAGGTCAAGTGGGGGGCGGTGGAGAAAAACATCGGCCTGTTCAAGGATGCCATGGCCGATTTCTGCGACGGCATGCCGCGGATTTTCACCTGCTCGTCGAAAACGGGCAAAGGCCGTGGCGAAATCCTCAATTTCATCGGCCAGGCATTGTCGATGCGCTAATGCCGGGCACTTCTCCGTAGCGAAGAGCCTTCGCTCTTCGTCGGCTTGATGGTGGATTCACCCTGGCACAGCCGCAGAGCGAAGGCCCATCGCCACGCAGTTTCGGCAATCGGCGCAGCAAGCCAGGATTACTGCCGTCTTATTCCGCAATCATTCCACAATGCCGTATCCGGAAAGCGCATCCAGGATTTCTTGGCGGGCGTGGGTGATTTCCGGAACCGGCTTGCCTGTGAGCTTTTCCGCGGTGCTCTTGTAGAGATCACTGGTCGCCATCAGGGCGTCGACCGGCACCTTGAATGTTTTCCCCAGTTGGTCGCGCTCATCCATTCGCTCCTTGTTCAGAAGCACATCCGCATCGGGCACGGAATCACACAAAAACTTCCGGAACATCTCCTTGGAGTTCTCCACAATACGGCCATCGGCATAGGCCGACTTGTCCCAATAGCGCGAGGAATCCAGCGTGCCGACCTCATCGATATAAATCATCGAATAGCCATCACCCGAGGCATTCGGGATATAGCCAAACTCAAACTTGGTATCCACCAACAGCTGATCCGCACCGGCCGCCTGATCAGCGATGATCTTGAATCCCTCGGAGAGCAACGTTTCATAACACGCCACGTCTTCTGGAGACCGGAAGGCGAAGGCTTCGTAATGGGCCAGGATCTGCTCGCGGCTCACATCCACGTCATCCTTTTCAGGCACCCCGGGGATTCCGGAGAGGATCCCCTTGGTTGAGGGCGTGATCAGGAGCTGATCCAGCTTCTGGCCATTTTCCAGTCCCTCCGGCAACGGAATACCACAAATACTGCGTTCGCCACGGGCATAGCCACGCCACATGCTGCCGGTAATGTACTGACGTGCAATCCCCTCGACCATCACGGGTTCGGCCTTCTGGACAATCCACACCAGGGGATGAGGCGACTCCAGAATGTGGTTTCCTGCCAAGCCGGCTTTCTCAAATTCCTTGAACCAATGCAATGCCGTTGCGTTCAGTGACGCCCCCTTGCCGGGCACCCCGAGCAAGCCGTCCTCCCCTTGCCAAATGATCTCATACGCGGAAATGCGGTCACTGATCACCATCACCCCTAGCAGGGTGCCGGGAACCACATCATAGCCGCGTTCCTCGCTGATCCTGGCACTGTCCTCAGCCGTCAACCAGTAAACCGAACGCACCTTGCCGCTGTGAACACTGCCTTCGTGCCTGATCGGCAGGTCGTCTGTCTTTGCAATGGCAAGATTCGATAAACTCATGATTTTTTGTTCTACTTGTTGGTTGTTGATGGGGTGTCGGGGGAATGGGTGGTGACGGGAGATGCCTCATGGGTCAAATGAGACGCGGCCTTTCAGTCCGCCAGCCAGCGGTATGCGTGATTATCTAGGCGAGGGAGAGTTTCGGGTCAATACTAAGAACGGTCAGTGACTCAATTTGTTGGCCCGCGCGGGGTTTGGCTCGACATTTCAGCCCTCCGATTCCATGGTGGGGGCATGCAAGAGACCACGGACCAGATTAAGGATTTCCTCCAGTTTGTCGCCCTGCAGTTCATCGAACATCCCGACCAAGCCCAGCTGCGGGTCACTGAAGCGGATGAAAAACACATCGCTTTCCGCCTGGTTGTCGCACAGTCGGATGTCGCAATGCTCATCGGCCGCAACGGCTTCACCGCCAGCGCCATCCGTAATGTCATGAAAGCCGCAGCGATCCGGCACGACATCCACGCCAGCCTGCAGATTCATTCCCATGAGGAGGAGCGCCAGCGCATGGCCGCGATCGAGGCCGGTGAAATTCTCGACGACGGCTCGCAAGCCTAAATTCTCCATCGAGCTGCCTTGCGCCATCAGCTTTTTCAGGCTAGGTTGCCCACCTCATGCTCGGCAGGCGTATCCTCACCCACTTACGATTTGTCCTCGTGCTCAGCACGGGGCTGGTCCTCGGGACACTGGTGGGCGGGGTCTACTACCTGAATCAATCGGGACTCAACGAGCAATGGCGTGACCGTATTGCCGAGGAGCTTGAAAATCGTGGCATTGTCGCGGATTTCGAGAGCCTGAGCTTCGACCCTTCACGCGGGATGATCGCGCGGGGCGTGCGCGTTTACGCCGATGACAGCCGCGAGGATGTGGTCGCCCGACTCGAACACCTCGTCATCGACGTCGACAAGACCAAGCTCATGCGCGGAATCGTGCGGGTGAACAAAATCGCCCTGAAGGGAGCCGACATCTCCCTGCCCCTCGACCCGGATGATCCCGACGGTCCGCGCGTCACCATGAACGACCTGCGGGGCGACATCTACCTGCCCACCAAACGCACCGTGGAAGCCCGGAAGGTTTCGGGCGTGGTCGCGGGCATCCAAATCTTTATGGATGCCCACATCTGGAGCGATCACCTGGGTGCCGCCAAGCAGCCGAAACCCCTCAAGGACGTGCGGGTGGCACGGATCAAACTCATCGCACGCATTGTCGAGGAAATCAACCAATGGCATTGGCCCGATGGCAAACCGCCGCGACTCGACCTCTACCTTGAAGGGAATATCGACAACCCGGACTCGGCCAGAATGGATTTCACACTGACCGCCGCAGAACTCGAGCGCCGCAGCGTGATCCTGCGCAACGTCAAAATCAGTGGCGATTACAAAAACAAGGCCGTTGTCCTGGACAACATCTCCCTCGAAGGCGCCGCCGGGAAAATCACCGCCAGGGCCGACTACCACCCGACCCTGCGCGTGGGACGTTTCGAAGCCTCGTCCACGCTTCACCTTCAGATGCTTGCCCGCAAACTCTTTGACGTCCATGTCGCGCAAGAACTCACCTTTTCCTCCCCACCCAAAATCAACTGCAGCGGCAAGATCAGCTTCGACGAAAACTACAGCCCCGACGTGCTCATCACCGGTGATGCGGAAATTGTCGATTTCACCTGCCTCGGTTCACACTTCAAACACCTCAAAACCGATTTCTCGTCACACGGACGCGACGCCTTCCTCACCGGTCTGCACGCGATCCATGCCGAGGGTGAACTCAAGGGGCGGATCTTGCTGAAAAGCGAGGGCATCCGCTATGAGGCCGATTCCACGCTGCCGCTCTCCGCTTATGCCCCCTTTCTGCGCGACTCATCCATCGAGGCGACCTTAAGGCGCACCTCCTTCTCTCCTCAATCCAAGGTGCATATCACTGCCAAGGGCACGATGAACCGGAACGATCTCACCGACTGGGTGGCCACGGGTGTCGCCAAACTGGAAAACTTCTCCTTCATGGATACCGCCTTGCACAGTCTGAGCGGCAACTATGCCCTCAGTGGACTCAACTCACGGTTTTCCAACATCCGCGCAAACTTCGATTATACGGATTACATACTCAGAAAAAACCACGGAGGCCCGACATCGGCCCGCGTGACCGCGGACTCCATCACCGTGGATGTCGACCAGAATCTGGTCAGCCTCAGCAACATCACCGGCACGGCGTGGCCAGCACCCATTGTGCGCCTTTTTGTGCCCAAGGTGGCCGACCATGTCGAGGAATACCGCTTTCACCGCCCGCCGCTCCTCAGGGCAAGCGGGACATTCGACCTCAGAAGCGGCGGCGACCAGACGGATTTCAAGATCGACGTCAGCAGCCATGGCTCGATGGACTATGTCTTTCTCGACGAACCGCTCACCCTGCTCAGAACAAGGGCGGAGGTGAAAATCTTCGACGACCGTGTATCGGTCCGTGACCTGAAATTCCAAACCTTTCAAGGTGCCTGCAGTGGTAATCTCATCGTCTATACCTCCGACGAGACCCGCACGCGCTATAAGGGGGAAATGCAATGGCGCCGACTGCACCTCAAGGACATCGGCACCCGCTATGCGTTTGAGGCCGAGCGAGGGCTGCTCACCGGCCGGATCGATTTTACGGGCGAGGACGACAACATGCGGAAATTCAACGGGACAGGGTCGCTGGCCTTGGAAAAGGGCAACCTCTTTTCCGTGCCGATGCTGGGTCCCATTTCCCAATTGATGGGTGTCGTGCTCGGCAAGAGAAACCCAACGGAGGAAAAGGCCAAGGATGCCTCCTGTTCCTATGTCATCAAGGACGGCACCATGTACTCCAACGACTTCCTGGCAACGACACGCTCGCTGAAGTTTACAGGAGAAGGGCACATCGACCTTCAGGAAAAGGAAATCGACATGCTTGTCCGGATGAACGCACGTGGCTTGTTCGGCTTTTTCGCCCTGCCGCTGAGACCCTTCATGGGACTCTTCCAGTTCAAAGGGGAAGGCTCCGTCACGGACCCGCAGTGGCAAACCACCATGTTCACCACCCCGGCGCGTGGCAAAAAAGACCCGCTCTTCCGCAAGCCACCCAAGGCGCGCGTTGTCCCCGAGTAGGGCCGAGTCGGGGGTCAGGAGTCGGGGGTCAGGAGTCGGGGGTCAGGAGTCAGGGGTCAGGAGTCGGGGGTCAGGGGTCAGTCAGCTCCCGGAAGCCCAACTCAACAACCAACAATCATCGCGCGCCCGTCCCTTCGAGGGTTCACGGGCTGCGTAGCGAAGGGGCTTCGCCCTTCGCCGGTTTGAAGGTT
>JBFERY010000118.1:0-6533 GCA_041548785.1 Oceaniferula sp. | reverse complement strand
GGCTTCACTCCCGAGGCCACCGTTCCCGAACGCTGGTCGCTCACTTACCCGGGAGCCGACTTCTCATCGGCCACCGTCACCATGACCGATATCAACGGTGGCCCGGTCGCCACCGACATCGTCTCCAACAATGCGAACATCGCCGATAACACCCTCGTGTGGAAACCGAGTGCCGCGTCGATGCCCTCCGCAGAATTCGACGACGTGGTCTACAACGTCACGGTCTCCAACATCGGTGTCAACGGCGCGCCCGTGAGCCACAGCTACACCGTGACAGTCATTAACCCGAACCGCCTGCTCGAACCCCTCAAGCTCTCGGGCAGCACGACCCCACCCGACAGCGGGGCCCGTTATTACTTCAACCCCGTCGAACATGCCGAGGAATACGAATTCGACGTCTCCCGGCAAACCGCAGCTACCTGGACCGAAGGCGCCGAGGACGCCACGTCAGCGTTCGTCACGGACAATACCCACGCCAGCTACAACCTGAGAACCGCCTTCACCTGGAATGACAGCTACAGCCAGTCCTACGATGATGTGGAGTTTTGGGACACCGGCAGTAAGGCATTCCACCTTGCCTTCCCGAATAGATCGACGGCCCCCGAGCAATCATTCATCATTAACCGCACCCTTATTCCACAGTCGGGAGCCGAGATCACCTTCAGGATGCGTCGTGGCTACATGGCAACCGGCACCGTACTGGAAACCCAGTACTCCACCAACGGGGGCGCGTCGTGGACCACCCTCGCCAACGGCACCTTCTGGGGAGACACCAATGCCCCGGCTGAGGAAATGTTTAGCACGCGCACCGTCGCCCTCCCCGCCACAAACCAAAACACCTTGGTCCGCTTTCTCTTTCACCAGCCCGTACTCACAGGCGTCTTCGATATCATCACCTATCCCACCCTTCCTCTCGGCGTCTTTATCGACGGCATCTCCTTTTCCAACACCGACTGGCTCGAGAGCATCTCGCCCAGCAGCTATGCCAGCACATCTAACCATGTCAACCTCGACAGCACTTCAGCCGGCGGCCCTTTGGTTGCAGGAAACAGCTACATCCTCCGCTTACGTCCCCGGGTCGGCAACCACTGGTTTCCCTACAGCCCACCCCTGAGTGTCACCCCCGTCGCCGCCTCCTCCCTCAATCCCTACGAACTCTGGTTCCGCGGCACCTACCCGGTCATCGGAAACTTTGATGGCGACTATGATGGCGACGGCATACCGAACGGCGTCGAGCATGTGTTCGGCCTCAACCCCATGGATAATTCCGATGCCACCGCCGCACTCAGGCCCCGACTCGTGGACGGGAATTTGGAACTCTCGCACGCCGTCATCGCAGGAGGCAGCGTCGCTGGCGAATACTCGTTCACGCTGCTGGCCGACAGTTGGCAGCCCGCCCCCGTGACCATCTCAGCGGACAACATCGCCACGGCATCCATCCCGCTACACACCCCCGCCTGCTATCTGCGTTGGAAGGTGGTTGAGCCCTAGCCCACTCCCCCCGCTTACGAATCCAACACGGCAACCCGCGTTACCTCCCGCGGCTCACCGAGCCCCGGTAAACATCGATCGCCCTGACGATGGCATTGGCCAGCGTTTGTTGATAGGCGCCGGAATGCACCTTGACCGCCTCCGAGCGGTTTGACAAAAACCCTCCTTCGACCAGAATCGCGGGGATCTTGATTCCCGTGAGCACGTTGAACCGAGCCCGCTTGATCCCGCGGTCTTCGATACGGAAATTGTTCCCGTAGGTCGCGTCATTGAGATAGAGCAGGGTCCGACTATGCACCGCCGTTGCCAGTGCGATACTTGCGGAGTCCATGATGTTTCCAGGAACCATGTTGTAATCCCTCGGCCTAAGACCCCGACCCATGTGCGGCACCCCCACGGGCGAAATCGTAAAGGTTTCGATTCCGTTGGCACGTGCGTTCCCCGAGTTGAAATGAATACTGACAAAAACGGCCCCTGGGTACTTGTTGGCCACACGCACACGGTTGGCAAGGCTGATAAACACGTCGCTGTCGCGGGTCATCACGACGCGATACCCCTTGGCCTGCAGTTTATCCCGCACCAGCCTCGCCATCTTCAGGGTATAATCTTTTTCATTCAAAAAATGCCCGCGACTGCCGGGATCCTTGCCGCCATGGCCGGCGTCCACCACCACCGTCGTAAAGGGTCGGGCATTTTTGATATAGGTCGGTCGCATCACCGGATCCACCAGCTTGACCAGATCCGTCCGCGACAGCAGGTAGCGCCCGCCGTGGGCCACGATCGGGTGGCTGAGAATGAACAGGACACCATTCATCAGGCAGCGCTGCGATCCCTGGCTCACCTCCATTTTCACCTTGGAATTTTCCAGAATGATCTTCGATCCATACTTGATGGTCTTGAAGTAGTAAAAGCTTTTGACACTCCTCAGGGTCACGTAATCGGCCGACTTGTACTTGACCGCCTCCCACTCGAAGGCCTGCCCCGGGGAACGGGTCCCGGTGCCAAATAAAACACAAACAACAAGAGAAATGGAAAGAATGGCGCGGTGATATCTTATCATCGGTTGATTCAAAGGTTAGGATTAACGTAGGTCCCGGCAACGTAGCCCCATTCCCCGGAATGACAATGGTATTTCTCAGGAATGAACAGCTGATGCTCTCGACATCACCCAAGTACGCTGCTACCCCCTCTGCCATGGAAACCATCGACATCGCCGGAAGCTACCGTGCCCAGTGGGGCGAAGGACCCATCTGGTGGCAAAACCACCTCTATTACGTCGACATCGAAAGCCGCCTCGTGCTCGCCCTCGACCCCGTCCGCGGCATCGAAAAAACCTGGGACGTCAGCACCACCGTCGGACGCGTCGGCACCGTCGTGCCCCGGGCCCAGGGCGGACTGGTGGTCGCGGGTGACACCGGCCTCCATTTCCTCGACCCCGGGACGGGAAGCACCACCGCCATCGCCGACCCCGAACCCGATCAGGCCGATAACCGCTTCAACGACGGCAAGTGCTCGCCCGACGGTCGTTTTTTTGCCGGCACCATCAGTCTGGTCAAAAACACCGGTGCCGCCAGCCTCTACCGCCTCGACCCCGACCTCTCCCTGCACACCGCCTACACCGGAGTCACCAACTCGAACGGGATCGCCTGGAGTGCCGACGGCGCAACCTGCTATTATATCGATACCCCGCGCCAGGAGGTCACCGCCTTCGATTACCATCCTGAAAGCGGTCGGCTCAGTAACGAGCGCACCGCCTTTTCCACCCGCCACATCAGCGCATCGCCTGATGGCATGACGCTCGACAGCGCGGGCAATCTCTGGGTTGCCTTCTGCCACGGCGCCTGCGTCATCTGCTACGACCCCGGCACCGGACAACAACTCCACCGCGTCGAACTCCCCTGCCTGGAAACGACCGCCTGTGCCTTTGGCGGCGAAAACCTCGATGAACTCTATGTCACCACCGGGATCCACAAAACCCATGAGGAGGAGGATGCCGGCCACCTGCTCCGCATTCGCGGACTCGGCGTCACCGGCCTGCCCGCCCACCCCATCGCCGGATAAAACAGCCCCGGTTTGGACTCGCCAACCCCCTCGCATTGCACTAAGAGAACCCGCCATGAATACTGATGCCGCCAAAGAAGTCCGCGTGTTCGCACCCGCCACCGTCGCCAATGTCGCCTGTGGCTTCGACGTGCTCGGCTTCGCCATCGAAGCCCCAGGGGATGAAGTCGTCGCCCGCCACTCCGACAAGCCCGGCCTGCGGATCACTCAAATCACCGGAGACGGCGGCAAACTCCCCACGGCTCCGGAAAAAAACACCGCCGGCGTGGCCGCCCTCGACCTGCTGCGCCACCTCGGTATGAGTGACCGCGGCATCGAGCTGGAAATCCACAAGAAAATGCCCTTCGGCAGCGGCCTCGGCTCCTCCGCAGCCTCCGCCGTGGCCGGCGTCTATGCCGTCAACAAACTCATCGGCGAACCCCTTGCCAAGAAACAGCTACTCCCCTTCGCCATGCAGGGGGAAGCCAGCGCCGATGGTGCCTGGCATGCCGACAACGTCGGCCCCAGCCTTCTCGGCGGCATCGTCTTCATCCGCTCCAACCAGGAGCTCGACATCGCCCAACTCCCCGTCCCCGCCAACCTCTGGGCCGCCGTCGTGCACCCGGAAATGGAAATCCTCACCAAGGTCGCGCGCGAAATCCTCCCCAAAAACATCCCCATGGTCAACGCCACCCAACAGATCGGCAACCTCGGCGGCCTCATCTGCGGACTCATCCAGGAAGACTACGCCATGATCGGACGCTCCATCCACGATGTCATCGCCGAACCGCGGCGGCACAAACTGATCCCCGAGTTCTACAACGCCAAACGCGCCGCCATGTCACACGGCGCCCTCGGCTTCTCGATCTCCGGCGCAGGCCCCAGCGTCTTCGCCCTCTGCGAGGGTGAACAGGTCGCCCAACGGGTCGGCAAGGCCATCTCCGCCGTTTTCGACGCGATCAAACTCGAAAACCAATGCTACGTCTCCCGCATCAACAAGGAGGGCGTCCACGTGATCGCATAGATTACGTCTCCACCCCGAGTTACCCCCAGGTTATTCACAACGGCCGCCCGCCGGCGAAAATCAGTCGACGCCAGACCTTTCCCGCGCCCTCCGACCGACGGGATCAGGCGTAACCACCCGGCAACGACCGCGTGCCATTGCGGACATCGCAACCCACTCACAATAAGACGCTTACAGTAGCCGGGCAGCCTTGGCCGGCCCCACACCAACAATTGTTAGCTTTTAGAAATGTGATATTTCACATCACAAAAACATCCGGGATAAGCAATGAAACGTCAATCACCTGGGGCTCATTTCTGTTATTGATTACATCATACCCACAGACCTGTTAGCCCCTGGGGACAAGTTATTCACATCCGCCATGGAGCAAGTCCCGGCCACCCATTGAGCCTCGTTTTATTGTCAAGAAATATTAACTATTTATCTGGCCAGCCCGATCATTTTTAATTAGAATGCTGCAAGTCTAAACCCACTCCTCCCCTTATAATGTCCAATACAACAACCCGCAAACAGCACCTCAATGTCCGTGCCACCCAGATGGAAATGAATCCACGTGGTGCCGTTGGGGGCTCCAACCCCCTCGCCGAGGACTTCTCCGGCAAACTTCAGGAAGCCCAGAGCCAGATCGAACAACTGCAGCAACAGCAGGCCGAGGTCGAACGGCAAAAACTGGAGCTCCAGGAGTTGAACGAGAGCAAGGACGACTTCCTGCATGGCCAGGTCGACTTGCATGAAAAGCTCAGCACGGCCGTCACCGCCCTGGACCGGGAGATCTTTGCCTCCCGGCAGGAAACCGAGGAACTCGAACAGGCGCGCATTTGTTTTGCCGACCACTTGGAAAAAATCAACCAGCTCAACCCGGATGGATGGAACAACGAAAGCCTGCGCCAGGATCTGGCCCGGGCCATCTCCGTGCTCGATCTCGCCGAGGACGAGTATCAGCAGACCATCACTCACTTCTCCGGTGGTCGCAGCGCCTCTCTCTTTGGCGGCGGCAACAATCCCAAGCGCACGGCGGCCGGCAGCGACAGCGAGTTCGGCACCATGTTGAAGAACGGCTTTGCATTCAACCTTCCCGTCGTACTGCTGGGCACCATCGCGTTGATTCTTTATTTCCTCAAGTAAGACAGCCGTCCCGCGCACCTCCAACCATGGATGCTCACAGCCTGACGCCCGGCACCCCCCAGGGTGCCACGCCCCCTGAGGGACCCGACCTTGATTCCCTGAGCGCCCGCGAGCGCGAATTACGGGAGAAAATCGAACAACTCCAGGATTTCGTCGACCACGGCCCGGAACGCGAGCGTGAAGCGGAGGAGGAACGGATGCGCACCCTGCCGCCACCGTCTGAGATCACTCAGCGCATGAGAGAAAAGAAGTTCATGGAACAACTCAGCCGCGGTGAACTGAAAAACGAGAAACGCAACCAGGCCAAAAGTGGCTTTCTGCTGCTGCTCCTGATTCTCGCCATTCTTGCCATCGCGCTGTGGATCTACCGCGCCGTGCAATGATACCCCAGGCAAGCCTGACACAGGGAATGTGGATCAAAGCTTGAATTTCCCCTCCCCTCCATTCAGTTTCCCCGCATGAGCAGTGAGCATATGGATGTCCGCTACGTGGCAAACCTCGCACGTATCGACCTTAGCAACGAGGAATGTGAAACCTTCCAAGGGCAACTTGACGCCATTCTTGGTTACATCGAGACGCTGACCGACGTCGATATCGAAGGCATCGAACCCACCGCCCATGCCGCCCCGGTGTTCGACCGCCTCCGTGAGGATCAAGCCCGCCCCGGCCTCGAGCAGGCCGACCTGCTCCGCAATGCCCCCGACAGCGCCCTCGGCCAGGTCCGCGTCCCCAAAGTCGTCGACGCCTAACTCCCCCGACTCCCGACTCCCGACTCCCGACTCCCGACTCCCGACTCCCGACTCCCGACTCCCGACTCCCGACTCCCGACTCCCGACTCCCGACTCCCGACTCC
>JBFERY010000117.1:0-6592 GCA_041548785.1 Oceaniferula sp. | reverse complement strand
TTTAATTGCATACACTATGCATCCTTTTAATCTCACAATGAGAGAAAGCAGTCGACACTTTAAGATCTAACCAACCGACCCATTAGATGGGTCGGCTTACCCCCCCTGTCACACCGGTTCGCAAAAGCGCAATCCATGCGCGGGAGGAGACACCCAGCCTCCGCCGGGGGACATGCCGTGGACATGAGTGTCCACGCTCCCTCTTTGGCGCGCCGCCCTTGGCCTAACCGTTCAGCGGCAATCACAACGCTCTGGCAACGCGATCCCGGCGGGCGGGCTGGCGGACGGGGTGGCTTGCCGGACGCAAAATAATGGCGGCCATCCGAAGATGGCCGCCACAGGTTGGTTCATGATTATGAATGAGAGGCTCAGGCGCGGCGGCGAAAGATCAGTGCAAGACCGCCGAGTCCGAACAGAACCGTTGATGAAGACTCGGGGACAGCTCGAACCGTGGAGACGTCGGCCTGCGGGCGAGCCTCTCCAATACCGATGGTCAGGTTACCCGAGTCGCCCGAAGTGTCGGCGCCGTTCGCGCGAAGCCCGGGGTCTGCTAGATCGGTCGGGATTTCCGTCGTCTCACCTGGCTCGCGGGGGGTATCCGTGACGGTGCTGGCTGAGCTATGGAAGCAACAATCGCGAGAGAGATCCTGCCCCGCATGATCGGCAAAGTTTGAGTTACCGCCGCCACCAGCCGCTCTGATTTGTGTTGCACCTCCGTCCGCTTGCGTGACGCCGACGTCAACAGCGGGCCGGGTGATGGCATCCGCGCCTCCACTTGCTGAGAATACGACCGCAGCAATGACGGTGGGTAGAAGGAATGGTTTCATTTTTGGGCTGTTTGTTGCTGTTGCGCGACAGGCTTGTCAACGGGCTTGGATGAGCCGACCGCGCGTTTGGATCGTTTGGATCGCTTATTGTCAAACGGTCCATCTGGCAAAAACGGAAGCAATCTATATGCCAAAACGGCATCTTTAGCGCAGAATTGCACGGGGCGGCCAAGCTAGGGATTTTTTAGACAGAATTGACAGAATTTCACAGAATGAGGCTTCTCAATAGCGGGAGTTGGAGAGGCAGAATGAACCTAATTTCACAGCACCAGACTTTTGAACAACGAGAGTTTCATACCGAATGAACGGCCATCTTACCATAATGACGGTTTTTTAAGGTCGGGTGGCATAGTCAGCGGAGCTGAGGTCGAAGGGACGCCGAACGATCGGATTCTAGCGGCGTTGCGCGTCAGCCACATAGCCCGCCATGCTCTTTTCCTTCCAAGATGGCTTCACCCAGCCTCCGCCGGGGGACATGCAGTGGACATGAGTGTCCACGCTCCCTATCCGCTCCGCGGGCAGGAGCGTTGCTCCTGGCCGAGGTCACCCTGGGCGATGTCGTCACTGAGGATGCAAATGAAGTTCGGCGGACGCTTCGCGGCGCAAACCCCTGCGGCGGCATGCAGCAGGGGCAATATTAACAGAAAGATCACCGACTGAAAAGTCGTATGGATGACCGGCGGCACCGTCCGGCACTGTCATGATCCACCACCATGATCCACCGGTCAAAACGCCAGCCCATCACAACCTCTCCACCAAAGGGGTCGGCCTGCACCCGCATTCTTTTTTATTCCTTTTGCCCCGTGATAGAAATGTCTCCAGCTTGCAGCCAACACCGCCACCGCCAACGCCAGCATGGCGCCATGAAAAGAACCCGGACCCTGAAGACTTCGACCGCACTCCTCCTGAGCGTCCCCGCCACCCGGAAGGCGGAAGCCCCTACCCACAAGCAACAGGCAACCATTTAAGAAATAGCATGAATCGACGTGACTACCTCAAGACCAGCGCCCTTGCCGGCGCGGCTCTCGCCTGCGGCCTGCGCCCGGAAACCAGCTATGGCTTCTCGGGCCCGAGGGGCGGCGACCTGGAATCCTGCCTGCAGATCCTCAACCTGTGGGACAAGAAACCCGACGCGGTCATCAAGCTCTACAGCGCCATCTACGATGCCCTGGCGACCGACCCGGGGGCGAGCTTTGCCACCGTGGCAGCGGACAAGACCGTGCAGGCACTCTGCAAGGAGCAGGGTATTACCCATTTCGGCGGGCCGATGCTCGGATGCCTCGCGCACGACGGCGCCAAGGTCTGGCTTCGGACGACCCGACCGGCCAAGGTCGAGGTGAAGGTCACGGTGGAGGGCAAGGAAATGAGTTTCGGCCCGGAGCAGAGCACGCTGGAATCGGATCTGACCGCCATTGTCACCGTCACCGGGCTCAAGGCCGGCACAACCACGCCTTACCGCGTCCTCGTGGATGGCAAGGAGATCGCCATTCCCAAGCACGCCGCCATCACCACACCGTGCATCGATCCGACGGCCAAGACCCGCATCGCCTTCGGAACCTGCCAACACCGCTGGGGCATCGCCCATCGGGAGAACTCCAGCCAGATCCTCAAGCAGCAACCGTTAGCCATGCTGATGTACGGCGACGTGGCCGTGCAGGACCGCAACAACAACCTCGGGATGCACCGCGCCGACTACGCACTGCGGGACTTCCATCCGACATGGCAGAACCTGGTCTGCTCGACCCCGGTCTACACCTCCTGGGATGACCACGACTACTTCGACAACGATCGCTGGGGCATCCCCAAGGGATACACCGACAAGGACCGGCGCGGTGTCCGCAAGGTCTGGACGCAGGCATGGAACAACCCCTACTACGGACTCGGTGACACGGGCGGAGGGATTTTCAACCACACGCGCATCGGCCCCTGCGACATCATCATGACCGACAACCGCTACTTCCGCACGCGGGAGGGGAAGGACTGCTTCCTCGGGCCGGAGCAGATGGCATGGCTCAAAAAGACACTGCTCGCCTGCAAGGGACCGTTCATCATCCTGTCCTGCGGCACGATGTGGAGCGACTACGTCTCGAGAGGCAAGGACTCATGGGGCCAGTTCGATCCCGAGGGCAGGGAGGAAATTTTCCGCCTGATCGAGGAGCACAGCATTCCCGGCGTGCTCCTGCTCTCGGGCGATCGGCACGGTGCGCGCGGCTTCCGGATTCCACGCCCCTCCGGCTACGAGTTCTACGAGTTCGAACCCGCCAGCCTGGGCGGCAGGAGCGGCCCGCCGGCAAAGCACCCCGATTGGACCACCCAACTCTACGGGTTCAGCGACAAATTCGCATTCGGCGAGTTCACCTTCGATGTCTCCACCGACGACCCGACGGTGACCTATCGACTGGTCGAAGCCACGGGCGGGATCCTCTATGAATTGACCCTCAAGCGCAGCCAGCTCACCCCCGTGAAGAAGTAATACCGATCGGACCATTATGCATGCTCGGATAAGCCGGATAAGCCGGATAAGCCGACCAGCGAAGGGCTTCACAGTCAATTAGATACAATCAACAACAACAAACCAACAACAAACCAACATGCATCAGAATAATATGAGTACCATGCCCAAAGCAACCCTCCTTACCTTGTTAGGATTAAGCACCATGACTGCGGGAGCCCTCGCTGCCGAGAGCAAACCCGCGGATGTCAGCAAGCCTGTGAAGGTCTACATCATCATGGGTCAATCCAACACACTCGAAATGGGTCAAGTCAAAGGCGGAGAAGGGTCGCTCGAAAACGCAGTCAAAACCAAAAATCTCTACCCTTATCTGGTCGACGACTCCGGCAAGTGGACGGTGAGGAACGATGTGCGCAATGTCTCCGTGATGGAGAAGCGCAGTAAGATGAATGTCTATCGCAACGATTGGCTGACGGTCAACGACAAGAAGATAGGGATCGAAATCGGCGTCGGCCATCTCCTGGGCGCGGCGATCGAGGAGCCGGTCATGATTTTGAAAAGCTCCATCGGCAACCGCAGTCTGGCATGGGACCTTTTACCTCCGGGCAGTGAGCGCTACACCATTGATGGCGTGACATACTGCGGCTACAAAGACCACCCCACCGCAGAGCTCCTGCCGCGACCAGGTTGGAAATATCCCGGCAAGCCGGTCAAATGGTATGCAGGCAAGCAGTATGACGACGATGTCGCCAACGCGAAGAATATCCTCGAGAACCTGTCCGAATACTACCCCGGCGCCACGAGCTACGAGGTCGCGGGCTTCTTCTGGTGGCAGGGCGACAAAGACCGCTACAATGAAGTCCATGCCAGCCGCTATGAAACAAACCTGGTCCAGCTGATCAAGGCGCTTCGAAAAGACTTCAACGCACCTGATGCGAAGTTCGTTTGCGCGACACTGGGCCAAACCAAGAAGGGAACAAGTGGCAATGACGGCTTGATTCTCAACGCCCAATTGGCGGTCGATGGCGAGAGCGGCAAGTACCCGGAATTCAAAGGCAACGTCGCCACGGTCTACTCCCATCCGCTGATTATGGGGGGGTCCTCCAATGCCCACTATAACGGCAATGCGGAGACTTACATGAACGTCGCACAGGCCATGGCAGAGGCGATGGTCAAGCTGGCCACCAAAAAATAAAACTGAACCATTTTGAATCGATGAAAAAAACAATCCTAGCCAAATTCACGGCCATCGCTACCGGAGCGATCATGGCCTCGTGCTGCTCAGCCATCGCTGCAAAAACTGCGGATGTTGTCGTCTATGGCGACGCATCCGGCGGAGTCACCGCGGCGGTTCAAGCAGCAAGAATGGGAAAATCCGTGATCCTTGTGTCGCAATACGGGCATCTGGGAGGGATGAGCAGCAGCGGTCTCGGCTGGACAGATATCGGCAACGACAAGATTCTAGGCGGGCTCTCGCGCGAGTTTTACCACCGATCCTATTTGCACTACCAGAATCAAGAGGTTTGGACGCAGCAGAAAGCTGAATCTTTTGACGAGGTCAAAGTGCAGAGAATGGCGGCGTTCAATCAGCAGACCAAGCTCGCATCCGTCTTCGAGCCTAAGGTGGCCGAAGCTATTTTCGATGCCATGGCGAAAGAGGCCGGAGTCAACATCATCAAAGGACGCCTCAATCTTGAGAAGGGTGTCATCAAGTCGGGCAAACGCATCAGCGCTCTCCTACTCGAAGACGGCACGAGAATCGAGGGCAAGGTCTTCATTGATGCCTCCTATGAGGGTGATCTGTTACCCGGAGCGGGCGTCACCTTTTTCATCGGACGTGAGTCGAATGCTGAATTCAACGAACAATCCAATGGAAATACAGGCGTGGCGAAAAAGAATCAACTGCCCAAAGGTATAGACCCCTATGTCGAGCAGGGAAATGCGTCCAGCGGCCTCCTGCCTGGCGTCAACCCTGATCTCGGTGGCAACAAAGGCGATGGCGACCACCGGCTGCAGGCCTACTGCTTCCGGATGTGCCTGACCGATGCTCCGGAAAACCGCGTCGCGATCAGCAAGCCCGCCGGCTATGACGAGGCGGATTACGAAATTCTCTTCCGTGCCATTAAGGCCGGGCAAAAGAAGAAATTCTTCAAGCTCTCGCCCATGCCCAACCGCAAGACGGACTCCAACAATACAGGCGGCATTTCAACCGATTTCATTGGCATGAATTACGGGGATGATTGGAACTGGGCGACGCTCAACCATCGGCAAAGACAAGCGCTGGCCGCAAAACACCGCGATTGGCAGCTCGGTCTGGTCTGGACTCTTCAAAACCATCCGAAAGTGCCCGAATCCATCCGGCAAGACTACTCCCCATGGGGCTTGCCGAAGGATGAATTCACCGACAACGGCCATTGGCCATATAACATTTACGTGCGTGAAGCCCGCCGCATGCATTCCGATTTCGTAATGACTGAGGCTCACTGTAAGCGCAAACTTCCCATCGAAGACCCCATTGGGATGGGCGCTTACACTCTGGATTCACACAATACCCAGCGCGTGGTTTTCAAGGGGATGGTCAGGAACGAAGGTGACATTCAATCCTACATCGGAGGCAAGGCCTACGGTATCTCCTACCGCGCCATCGTCCCTCCAGCCAATCAGTGTGAAAACCTGCTCGTGCCCTGGGCACTGTCTGCCACCCACATCGCTTTTGGCTCCATCCGGATGGAACCTGTCTTTATGATTCTTGGCCAAAGTGCTGGAACCGCAGCCGCTCTGGCCGTCGAAGATGTCATACCCGTTCAACAAGTTCCGTATGATCAACTCCGCACGCAGCTATTGAAAGATGGGCAAAAGCTCAACTAAGCATTGAGTCGGCAGCTAGTTTTTAATGAAGGGGCAGACCTGAATGGCACTGACTTAAGCGCCAAAGGTGCGATCTATCGCAGCCCAGGGCAGAGCCCTGGGTCAAGATGGACTTTTTGCCGGTGAGCCCTGACAGGGCGGCTTAATTGGGTGCTTGCCTGATGATTGAGGACGCCCTGGCAGGGCTCAAATAGACGGCGTAACCATCCCAGGGCGTTGCCCTGGGCTTCGTTAGGCTACCCCTTTGGGGTTCATAACAGGCCGAGTGAATGAAAGGGCCATCATTCACAGAAGACGAAGATCAGTGCCATTCGGGACAGACCTATTGTATACACACTAGGACCATCCCGCAAAACTGCCCCCGCCGAAATGGCGGGGGCAGCACTGTGAGCTCTGCTCCGACGGGGCAGCCCAAGGGGCTACTGTGTGTCTATGGGAAACTTAC
>JBFERY010000116.1:0-6610 GCA_041548785.1 Oceaniferula sp. | reverse complement strand
TGCACACGGTGGTGCCAGCCTTGCCGGGCGCGCTGCCCGGGACGGAAAGCCATCGCGCGCCGGCGGGTCAGCCGGTGGTTGAGATGCGGTCGGTTTCGGTGGGCTATCAGAGCAAGCAGATCATCGCGGGCCTGAACTGGAAGATCATGCCGGGTGAGCACTGGAAGATCAGCGGGGCGAATGGATCGGGCAAGTCGACCCTGGTGAATTTGATCTCCGGCGATCATCCGCAGTGTTACAGCAACGAGATTTATCTTTTTGGTGCCCGTCGGGGCACGGGGGAGTCGATCTGGGAGGTGAAGCATCACATGGGGTTGATGTCGACCGCGTTGCACCAGCAGTACCGGGTGACGGTGAATGCCGAAACGGTTTTGCTGTCGGGTTTTTTTGACAGCATCGGCGTGTATCAGGGGGTATCCGCCGAGCATAAGAGGATTGCGGCTGAGTGGTTGGCATTTATTCATCTCGAGCACCACCGGAGCACGCATTTCCAGAGGTTGTCGTTCGGGCAACAGCGGATGCTGCTCATCGCCCGGGCGTTGATCAAGCGGCCGCATCTCCTGATTCTGGACGAGCCGTGCCAGGGGCTTGACCCGATGAACCGGGCCCTCGTCATTCAGATGATTGAAAAAATCGCTGCCATGGGGATTGCCCAGGTGCTCTATATCTCCCATGACGCCGAAGACCGCCTCGACTGTGTGACGCACCGGCTCGACTTCGTCCGGGATGAAAATCCGGCCGATTCCGGGCCGCCCTATCGCATCGAAATGTCTTAGATTGCAATAGCCGCAATTGGTCATGCCAATTAATTCAATTTACGCAATGATCAAACTGCGCTTGAATGCGCGCGTTCGAACAACGAACCACCTAAAAAAATGAGTCAGAATTATTTTAACACACTCCCGCTGCGTCGTCAGCTGGACGAGCTCGGCACGTGCCGATTCATGGACATCTCGGAATTTGCCAACGGCACTGATGCCGCCAAAGGGAAGAAAATCGTCATCGTCGGATGCGGTGCCCAGGGTCTCAACCAGGGGCTGAACATGCGCGACAGCGGCTTGGACGTCTCCTACACCCTGCGTGATGCGGCGATTGCCGAGAAGCGCCAGTCGTTTTTGAATGCGTCGGAGAACGGCTTTCCGGTCGGGACCTATGCGGAGATGCTGCCGACGGCAGACATCGTGATGAACCTGGCGCCGGACAAGCAGCATACCTCGGTGGTTGAGAGTGTTGTGCCTCTCATGAAAGAGGGTGCCTGTTTCTCCTATGCGCACGGATTTAACATCGTCGAGGAGGGCACCGAGATCCGCAAGGACCTGACGGTCATCATGGTGGCGCCCAAGTCACCTGGTTCCGAGGTGCGTGAGGAATACAAGCGTGGCTTTGGTGTTCCTACCCTGATCGCCTGCCACGGCGAGAACGACCCTAACGGAAATGGTCTGGAGATTGCCAAGGCGCTCTGCGTCGCGCAGGGCGGGCATCTTGCCGGTGCGCTCGAGTCCTCCTTTGTGGCCGAAGTCAAATCCGATCTCATGGGTGAGCAGACGATCCTTTGCGGCATGCTCCAGGCGGGCTCGCTGCTTTGCTTTGACAAGATGAAGAGCCAGGGCGTCGATCCCGGCTACGCCGTGAAGCTGCTTCAGTATGGATGGGAAATCATCACCGAGGCACTGAAGCAAGGCGGCATCACCAACATGATGGACCGGCTGTCCAACCCGGCCAAGATCGAGGCATTCCAACTGTCCGAAGAGCTCAAGGTGATCATGCGTTCGTTGTTTGAAAAGCACATGGACGACATCATCTCCGGCGAGTTCTCCAGAACGATGATGGAGGACTGGGCCAATGATGATGTGAACCTGCTTGGCTGGCGTGAAGCGACCGGTGAGACCGAGTTTGAAAAAACCGAGGCCAAGGGTGAGATCACCGAGCAGGAGTTCTTTGACAAGGGCATCCTGATGATCGCCATGGTCCGTGCCGGCGTTGAGCTTGCCTTTGAAGCGATGGTCGAGACCGGGATCGAGCCGGAGTCGGCCTACTACGAGTCGCTGCACGAGGTGCCGCTGATCGCCAACACCATCGCCCGCAAGAAGCTCTACGAGATGAACCGCATCATTTCCGACACCGCCGAATACGGTTGTTACCTGTTCGCCCACGCCTGTGTGCCGCTCCTTGAGGAGTTTATGACGACGGTGGATACCGATGTCATCGGCAAGGGGCTTGAGCTTGCTGACAATGCGGTGGACAATCGCACCTTGGTGGAAGTCAACTTTGAGATCCGCAACCATCCGGTTGAAGAGATCGGGGAGATCCTCCGCGAGGCCATGGGCAGCATGAAGGCCCTGTAGGCTTTTCTAATAGAACAGATCAAAAACAAAAGGGAGTCTCTAACGAGGCTCCCTTTTTTGGGCCCATCTTCCATCCGCAGTGGCGGGTGTGGCGGGGGGATCAACTTCCTACCGGGGCATTGCGAGGAAGTTGCGCAGCAGTTGCAGGCCGTTGTGCTGGCTTTTCTCCGGGTGGAACTGGGTGGCGACGAGGTTGCCACGGATGACGGCGGCGGCAAAGGGCAGGGCGTAGTCGCAGGTGGCGGCTACATGATTTTGCTCGGCGGGTTCCGGGTAGTAGGAGTGGACGAAGTAGAAATAAGGATCCTCGGGCATGTCGCGCCAGAGCGGGTGGCCGGGGTCGGTCGGGTGAACTGAGTTCCAGCCCATATGGGGGATTTTCAGGCCGACGTCGGGGAAGCGTTTGACGGTGCCGGGCAGGATGGCGAGTCCTTCGGTATCGGGCGACTCCTCCCCTTGTTCAAAGAGCAGCTGGTAGCCGACGCAGATACCGAGGTAGGGTTTGTTATCCGCCGCCCATTGCTGGATCGGGGCGAACATGCCTTGCTTTCTGAGGTTGGCGGCGCAATCGCCGAACTCGCCCTGGCCGGGGACGACGAGATGGGTGATGTCCGCCATTTCCTCGGGTCGGGTAATGAGGGAGACATCTGCGCCGATCGCGAGAAAGGCGTTCTCCACGCTGCGGATATTGCCCCGCCCGTAATCAACGATACCAACTTTCATGTTTTCCATGGAATAATCAAGGGAATGGTCCAGTCACCGGGTGGGGTGATCACAGTGCCTCCTTGGTGCTCGGGATCCCGGTTTCGCGCGGGTCGATTTCCACGGCCTGCCTGAGGGCGCGGGCGAGGGCTTTGAAGATGGACTCGGCGATGTGGTGCCCGTCGCGGCCGTAGAGCAGCTCGATGTGGATGTTGGCGCGCAGGTTGTTGGTGATGGCGCGGCAGAATTCCTCGGTGAGGGTGAAGGGGAAGTTGGGCGCATCCGGGGTCGAGGTGGGCGCCCGGAATTCGAGGTGCGGTCGGTTACTGAGGTCCACGACGCAGCGGCTCAGGGTTTCGTCCATGGGGAGGTAGGCGGTGCCGTAGCGGCGGATACCCATTTTGTCTCCGAGGGCCTCGCGGATGCAGTCGCCGAGCACAATGCCGGTGTCTTCGACGGTGTGGTGGGCATCGACCTCGATGTCGCCCACGGCCTTGACGCGGAGGTCGATCAGGCTGTGTTTGCCGAGCAGGGTGAGCATGTGGTCGAAAAAGGGGACGCCGGTGGAGATGTCGGTCTTGCCTGTGCCGTCGAGGTCGATCGAGACACTGATGGAAGTTTCCGCGGTTTTGCGGTTGTGGCTGGCGGTGCGTGCGTTCATGGTTGTGGAGGCGTTACGGGGGCGAAGACTGCCCGCGCCGGAGACAGATGGCAATGGCAATCTATGGCCACATGATGTGGGCTGCGTTATCTCTTTCTTTTTTTGATGGGTTCCTGCGTGGCCTTTTCCGCGGCGGCCTTGGCAGCCAGACGTTTTTGTTCGGCCAGATCCTCGGCGGCCTGTTTTTCGGCTATTTTTGCGGCAGTTTGTTTTTCCTTGAGAAGTTGGGCGAGCGGGTCGGTGTAACGGTCGGGGAGTCGCAGTGATTTCAGCTCCTTGATACGGTCGACGGCCACTGTGAGGTCACCCTTGGCGAGGGCGGCCCAGGCATCCCGGTAGATGGGGCCGGCGGATTTGAACTTGGACGGGTCGTGCGACGAGAGGGACTTCAGTCCGGAGACGGTGTTGCGGAGGTTGTATTCCAATGCTTTTTTGCAAAGCGGGTCAATGCTGAGCCACTTGGTCCGGAGTTCTTGTTGTTCTTTCTCGATGAGGGCGTTGTAATTGTTCTCATTTTCGCTGAGCACGGCGATGGTGCGTGCGCGATCGCCTTCATTGAGGCTGTCGAGGGCCGACTTGCGTTTGGCCAAGCGTGAGTCGAGTGTGTCGAGGTAGTTTTTCAGTTCGGAGTTATGCGCATGCAGGATACGCGCTGCCAGTGCCATGCTGTCTTTGTATGAGCTCGAGTGTGCGTAGTCGCTTTGGAGGGCTTCCCATTTGCGCAGCGCCAGTTGGTAGTGTCCATTGGCCGCCGCATTCTTTATTTTGTTGAGCAGCACGCGTGCGTCGATGTCGTAGGCATTTGCCTCGAGATCCGACGAGGAAACCAGCTGGCCGCCCAGCTTGATGCCGCCTTTGGAGACGACCTGGTGTTCTTTTTCAAGCAGGTCGAGGATGGCCTTGACCTTTTTGGAATGGATGGACCTCGGATACTTGGAGAGGAAGTTGTTGGCGGTTTTGATACGCTGCTGGTAGGCTGCGGATGTCAATTGATCCGGTGTGGGAACCAGGGCTTGGACATGGCTAAACTCCTCGGCGTCTTTTTCGGCTTTGATGATTTCCCGCACCTGATCTTTCGGGATGCGCCGCTCGTCCTTGATGGATTTGGAGTAGTGAATTTCCACCAGATAAGTGTCTTTGTCGGAGGAGATGATTTTGCCTTCATACTTGACACCTGTTTTCAGAACAATGGTGTCAGCAGTGAGATTGCCGGTGAGGATGGCCGTGATATATAGCAGGGTATGATATATTTTCATTTTATTATTGTTAGATTTTGTGATGAGCGATCGGTTGGCGACGGGAGCGGTTGGCGTTTTCAATGGGTTCCTATTTCAGGAGTGCATCGAGTTCATCGGCACTGGTTGCGGTGCCGATGACTTTGCCCTGTGAAACAACGGCGGCTGTTCCTGCGGCAAGTTTGGCGGCTTGTTCGCCGAGTTCCGGGTAGTCCCCCTTGGCGGTGACCGGGATGATCTGACAGGGGGTTTTCACGGCAGCCCGGACGAGTTCCGAGAAGCCTGCTGTGGCGGAAGCTTTCAGATAGACCGACTTCTGGCGTAGTTTTGTGTCGGCGGTGAGGAAGTCGATGCTTAAGAGGGGGTTGGCGTATGCTGTGATCTGCAAAATGCCACCCAGCGCTTCGTACTGCGCCTTGTACTGGCTGTCGGCATGCTGGAGCGCCAGACGTTTGGCGTTGGAGTAGGCGAGTGCCCAGGTGCAATTGTTGTCGAGGCTCCTGAGATTCGCGAATTGATAAACAGAGTGCCCTTGAGGGTATTGGATGCCGGCGGACTCCCTGATGTGATGGTTGAGGGGATCGACTAACAGGGTATGCATGCGCTGGTGGATATCAGCGGCGAAGCCGAGCCATGCGGGGTCGAGCGTGACCTGCTGGAGGTCCAGGGCAGCCTGGCAGACCAAGGCGTAGTCGGCACCCGTGCCGGGGTAGGGCTGCAGTTCGCCGTGATAGCGAGCCCGGAGGAGGTTGCCGGACTCGTCCAGGAAGTTTTGCCGGATCAAGGTGAGGATGCGGGTGGCCCTGTCGAGGTGGGCGGGGTCGCCGGTGGCGCGATACGCTGAGATGCATGAGCTGGCGAACAGGGCGGTTGTGCCTGCGGTGGAGAGGTCTTCCCTGATGGCATTCAACGGTTTTTCCTGGCGGAGCTTGGCGAGTTTTTTGGTGCTGGATTCGAGTCGTTGTTTGAGGGTGGCGGGGTCGAGGGATGTTTGTGTTGCCAGTTCCGACAGGGAGAGTTTCCAGGTCAGTGTGTTTTTGCGGAAGTAGGAGCGATCGGGGTCATCCGTGAGCGGGATGTTCCCCAGTCCGCGCAGTCCGAATGCGAGGGTGCAGATCCGGGCTTCCTCCTCGGTGAGGGCGGCCTCGATTTCCTCCAGTGTCCAGACGCACGGGTTGTCTTTTGCATTGCTTGCCGCATGGATGATGCCCAGGCAGTACCCTTGATCGGGCAGGGAAAGGTGTTTTTCGGTGTAGTCGAGAATGGTATCGGCGGCCTGCAGGTATTTCGCATCGCCTGATGCCTGGTAGAGCAAGTAGAGCGCCTGCATCGTGAGTGCTTGCGATTTCAGTGTTTTTGAGAACACGGGCAGGTCGCTGGTGACTTGTTGGATTCCTGAGTAGACACCGCCGTCGAGCGGGTCGATGAGGCCTTGGAGCAGGACTTTGTTTGCCGTCAAGTTGGCCACCTTGGCGTAGTGAGACCTTTGGGCGTCCGAGGTGCCGGGGTCGTGGGATGCGGCCAGGAGCAGGGTGATGAATCGGGCGGGGGACATCTTGCCCATGCCGTCGATCATCCCCGAGGTCGGGTCAAAGAGCGAAGCCACCTGTCGAATGCAGCGGACGGTGGCGAGCGGGTCGTTTTTTTTAGGGGGGGGGGGGCGGGGG
>JBFERY010000115.1:0-6671 GCA_041548785.1 Oceaniferula sp. | reverse complement strand
TGTCGGCAAGGTCTTTATCTCGCCCGTCGAGGAAGCCATCCGTATTCGTACCGGCGAAACCGGTACCGATGCCGTGGCTGTTAACTCGCACCTGTTGCTGGTTAGTATTGAGCCATCTGAATTTCAGACAACAGCGCACGGGTGAAGAATCACTTGCCCGGGGCGCTGTTTTTTTATGATTCCAGGGCGATGATATCCATCGATCCTGCCAACATCCCCGGCGCTGACGGATCGGTCGATCACCCCGTGGATTCGATCACCCCGTGGATTTGAGCTGCTTGATCTGGTCTCTCAGATGGGCGGCGCGTTCGAACTCTAATTTGGCCGCGGCCTCGCGCATTTCCTCTTCGAGTTCGGCGATGACAACCACGGCATTGTAGCTGGCCTGGTCCTCGGCGACCACCGCTTGATTGAGGTTCTGGGCGGCTTCCTTGTTGGTTTCGTAGTGGCTCAGGCTTTCCTGGACCGCGCGGACCACACTCTGGGGCGTGATGTCATGCTTCTCATTGTATTCGAGCTGCCGACTGCGGCGATGTGCGGTGATGTCGAGTAAGGCCTGGATCGAGTCGGTGACCACATCGCAGAATAGCACACATTCGCCGTCAATGTGGCGGGCGGCACGGCCCGCGGTCTGGACGAGCGAGGTTTCATTGCGGAGGAACCCTTCTTTGTCGGCATCGAGGATGCAGACAAGCGAGACCTCGGGCAGGTCGAGACCTTCGCGCAGCAGGTTGATGCCGACCAGCACATCAACTTCGGCATTGCGCAGCGAACGGAGGATCTCAACCCGTTCGATGGCGCCGACGTCGGCATGGATGTAGCGCACCTTGAGTCCGGTTTCCTGGATGTATTCGGCAAGGTCTTCCGCCGTTTTCTTGGTCAGGGTGGTGATCAGGACGCGCTCGCCGCGGTCGGCCCGCTCACGGCACATGTCGATGGTTTCATCAATCTGCCCCTTGAGCGGTTTCAGGGTGATCACCGGATCGAGCAGTCCGGTCGGGCGGATGATTTGCTCGACAATCAAATGGCTTCCCGCCGCGCGCACATCGAAGTCGTCCACGTCCTGATCCGCGCCGCTCGGGGTGATGTTTTTGCGGATTTGTTTCAGCGCCTGGGCGGCGGAAAGTTCGCCGCGCTTCCACGGGATGAACTTTTTGTTGTCAGGGCGCGAGTTGATGAACTCGAACGGTCCCGGGGTGGCGGAAATATAGACCCGTTGCCCGGTCATCTGCATGAATTCGTCGAACTTGAGCGGACGGTTGTCGAGCGCGCTGGGCAGCCGGAACCCATGTTCGACCAGCGTGGTCTTGCGGCTTTTGTCCCCCTCATACATCCCGCCCACCTGCGGCACGCTGACGTGGCTCTCGTCCATGAGCAGGAGGTAGTCGGCGGGGAAGAAGTCGAGCAGGGTGTAGGGACGGGCGCCCGGCTCCCGACCGGTGAGGTGGCGCGAGTAGTTTTCGATCCCCTGGCAAAACCCCATTTCCTGCATCATTTCGATGTCAAAGTCGGTGCGCATCCGGATCCGCTGGGCTTCGATCAGCTTGTTGTGCTTTTCAAACCATTCAACCCGGTCGACACACTCCTTTTTGATCGCGCGGATGGCGGTGTTGAGCTTGTTCTTGTCGGTGACGAACTGTTTCGCGGGGAAAAAGGTGTGGCTGTCGAGGGTGTCCATCCTGGTGCCTGTGAGCGCGTTAATCTGGGTGATGCGTTCGATCTCATCCCCAAAGAACTCCACCCGGATGGCGGTGTCTTCCAGGTAGGCCGGATGCACTTCCACGACATCCCCCCGGACACGGAACTGACCGCGCGAGAAGGCGATGTCGTTGCGCTCGAACATCAGGCTGACAAGACCATGGAGGAAATCCTCACGGTCCATTTCATCACCTGTTTTGACCGGGAGCATCATGTTTTGATAGTCCTCGGGGGATCCGAGACCATAGATGCAGGAGACCGAGGCGACCACGATCACGTCCTCGCGTGTGATCAACGATCCCATGGTGCTGAGGCGCAGGCGCTCGATCTCTTCGTTGACCGAGCTGTCTTTCTCGATGTAGGTGTCCGAGCGCGGAATGTAGGCCTCGGGCTGGTAGTAATCGAAGTAGGACACGAAGTACTCCACGGCATTGTCCGGGAAAAAATTCTTCAGCTCCGAGTAGAGTTGTGCCGCCAGGGTTTTGTTGTGGCTCATCACCAGCGTCGGTCTGCCGATACGCTCGATGACATTGGCGGCGGTGAAGGTCTTTCCCGAGCCGGTGACGCCGAGCAGCGTCTGGTGCCGGTTGCCGGCCTCGATCGACTTCACCAACTTGTCGATGGCGGGACCTTGGTCGCCGGACGGAGAGTAATCGCTTTGGAGAGTAAAGGGCACTGGAATGAATAATTGGAGGAGTGGATCAATGAATCGTTAAGTAATTCAGTAATGGGGGAGTAACATAGGAATGGGGATTGAACAAATGCGGAGATCGGGGCACAAACGGTCAGCAGCGATGGTGGAAAAGAAGAAAATGGGTGAAAAGGTCCGCGACACGGTGCTTCCGGGCGGGCCGAAGGGAGTGGCGGAGCCTGAGAAGGAGTTGCGTTTTACCAGGGCGGCACAGGCGCCGGTTTTTTATGCCCTGGCCGTGCTGGTTTTTGCGGTGAGCATGGCGCTGTTTATTCTGTCGACCCAGGACTGGGGGATGGGCGGGCCGATGCTGGCCGGCTGGTTGTGGCTTTGTCTGCCCGGCCTGCTGCTGTGCTACGCGCTGCTGCGCCTCGGCCTGCACTGCACCCGCCACGCCTACATCATCCTGACCCCGCTGGGGGTCGAGATTTTCCCCTTTTTCAAGGCCCGTCAAAACCTGCAGGTGATCTACTGGAGCCAGGTGGCCGCGGCCGAGGTGAACGCCGACAAGCTGCTGCTCCATTTTACCGAGGCAAAAACAGGCGGTGTGGTCGCATCGCTCAAACCCATCCCGCGAGTGCGCCGGCCACTGCTGGAAAAGGCGGTGCGCGGCGTCATGGCAAAGCGGGGTAATTAAGGATTGGAATTTAGCGTTTAACCCTTAGAACTTTCTGACCCATGCGCCCGATATCAATCCAAATCCAGTCCGTGATGGACGCCTTCGGCCAGCAAGGCTGGCAGTTCGAACACCTCGAGGGCAAGGACGTGATCCGCACCGCCTTCGAGGCCTACCACACCCAGGTGCAACTGCACGCCCAGGCATTCCCCCAGCTGAACGCAGTGTCCGTGGTCGGGGAAACATTGATGGAGCTCGAGGTCGAGCAGGAGCCGCTGGTGCTCGAACTCCTCGCCCGGGCCAACAAAAGAATCACCCTGGGCAGCCTGGAATACGACCTCGACCGGTCCCAACTGATGTTCCGGATCACCAACCTGTTCGAGCGCGACAAGTTCGACGCCGATATCATTTCCTCGATGGTCCACGCGGCCATCGCCGAGGTCGACCGGATCACGCCTTATGTCGGCGTGGTGCAGCAAACGCCTGAGGATTTGTTGGATGACCTGTCCGTCGAGCGCCTGCTCTTGCGCGAGGATCTGATCCCGCCGGTGCCGGGGGATGAGGAAATGGATTAGTCCGGCCTGCAATACTTCCTGCCCGGGGTTTTTTGAACCGCGAAAGAAGACTTGGGTTGCGGCTTCATTTTTAACCGCGAATTTTGCGAATTGGGCGAATGGAAGACTTGGGTTGCCGAGGGACAGGAGTGTCCCTCCTCCCCAGGCCTTCGGCCCGCGAAGCGGGTTTGAATAGGGAGTGTGGACAACGCACGCATTCATTCCTGCCCGACGGAGGAGGAGGGCTGCCTACCAGCATAGCCGAGTGGGCGAGGCAGTCCTGTCCAGAGCGGAGGATAGGCGAAGCAAGCCTGCCTTGCTTCGTTTTCGGAGCCTATCCCCCCTCGGTATTTGGAGTTTAAAACTTCGAGTTTCCACCTCCACTCCGGGACCATCTCCTGGTTGGATGTTGCGATCCCCTGGATGTTGCAACCCCCGATACCCGTACAATTGACAGCCCCGGCAGCTTGGCCCGAGGGTTACACTGCCGGGGCTGTTCCCCCCCAAATACCGCTTATTGCTAAGCGATGACTGCACCTTCGCATGTTTTTTGAGAAGAGCAAGTTAAAATTCAATAAATTTTAATATTTTTATGGAGTTGGTAATTCAGCGAACCAAAACGGAGGTTTTGTTCAGGAAATTTTTCAAATACCCCCACGAATCCATGAACTCGTTGACCCAGTGATGCCATGTCAGGTTGCCGGGCGCGAGACAGAGGAGCACCGAGAGAACCACGACGTTGGCCAGATAGATGATGACAAGCGAGAAGAAAACGCCATTCTCTTTGAGATCCGGTTGGTCGCGGGGAATCATCCACAGCGTCCAAAGCAGATGGAACGCCCAGCTGGAGCCGATCAGCATGTAAAGCGCCTCGTTGTGATAGGGGATTTTAAAAAACAACCCGAGCAGGGTCGAGATACCCAGAATAACAACCGACCAGAACGGGACGAAGTAGGGGGAGAGCGCGATCAGCACGTTGCTTTTATTCGTCATCACGTAACCCCCGTCCGCAGTCACATGCATCCCGGCCACCCGGCCGCCGCAGGCGTAAACAAAGACGGCGTGCGTGAGCTCGTGCCCGAGGACGTAGAAATAGAGGAACACCCGCTCCAGCAAACCGGTGAAAAACCATCCGGCCATCAGAAACATGCCGACGCCAAAAAAAAGGAAGTGGCGCGTGGCGAGCAGGTCGGTCCAGAAGGTGCCGTTCTCGCCGCTGACATTGAGCAGGGCGCGGGTGGTGATGGTGCAAAAAGGCAGCAGCGCCAGCGCCACCAGCCAGCGCCAGAGCCGCTGCGGCAGGTTCAGGTGGATGATGTCGTCGCCCGCCGTCTCCGCAATGGCCGCCTGGATCGAGGTCAGGCCATGGCGTTTGCCCATGCGGCGGTTCGCGCGCTGCTTGGCCCGCATGTTGGCATCATGGAATGCCTGGCGCAGCGACGGCCGGTTTGAGCGCCGACTGTTGGACGTCCGGGCTTTCGCATTGCGGCGGTTGCTGCGGTTAAAAGGTCTCCTGCTGGATCTCATGGACGGCTGGGTGGTGAAATGGCGGCCCGGTACGTTCCCGGTTTCTGCACGTCGCTTAAGATTACTTAAATAATGCCCGGCGGCAATGCGCAAATTGGGTTGTGTGAATTAGCGAGATCTTTTTTCGATTCCGCTATTGGCGGCCGGCGATCTAACTGATAGTTTCGCCCTATGTCGGCTTATGCGCAACTCCTGGAAAATGTGCACGCGCACGGCGACTCGCTGCGTGAAGGCCAGGCGCTGGTCCTTCCCGGCGAGCTGCACCTGCAGGCGCTCTGGTTTGCCGGGCAGATGGGACGCGAGTTTGTGACCGTCGACGGGAGGCCGGTGAGCGTGGTCCAGTTCGGTCACTGGAATCATGCGGCGGGCCCTGACTTTTTACACACATCGGTGCAGATTGACGGCGAGTTGCACGTCGGGCCGTTGGAGCTGGACCACTCGGCCACGGACTGGGAGGCACACGGCCACTCGGTGAACGGGGCATTCAACCGGGTGGTGCTGCATGTGGTGTTCACCGAGGGCGACAGGACTTACTTCACCCGTACCGCGGAGCACCGCGAAGTGCCCCGGGTTGTTGTGCCGGCGGATCGTTGCCGCGAGGCCTTGAACCTGCCACTGGTTGATATGGCCGCCGCGCATCCCGGGCGTTGTCACCATCCGCTGGCAGACATGCCGGAGAGCGACGTCGATGCGCTGATGCTCGAGGCGGCCAGACACCGTGCGCGCACCAAGGCGCGACGAAGGACGCGGACCGTGGACGTACTCGGCGAAGACGAGTGGCTCTGGCAGGCGCTTGCCGAGACCCTCGGGTATCGGCCGAACAAGTTGGCGATGACCCTGCTGGCGCAGCGCCTTCCGGTCAGCGGGCTGAGTCAAAGCCCGGACACGGTCGAGGCCCTGCTTTTTGGTGCGGCGGGGTTTCTTTCCCCGGAAACCTACGGGCAGGCGGCAGGGGAGAGCCGGGATTACCTGCGTGGCCTCTGGGAGACGTGGTGGCGTGCACGCGCCGACCACGAACCGGTGCCGGAGCGGCGGATTCCTTGGAAACTTTCGGGGATCCGGCCGGTCAATCACCCGCAAAGGAGGCTGGCGTGCCTGGCGCAGATTGCGCGGCGGTGGAAGGACTTTTCAAAAGCCTGCCAAACGGTGGGAGGGGTGGTGGATTTCGCGGAGCGTCTCGAGCACGATTACTGGAGTCACCACTACACCCTGAAGTCCGGGCACAGTAACCGAAAACTGGCATTGGTGGGAGCGGACCGCGTCAGGGATTTCCAGATCAACCACCTTCTGCCGGTGAGGCTGGCCGCCGATGACCGGGCGGCCTGGGAATTCTATCAGAGGGCCGCCGCGCCGGCATTGAGTGAGAAAGTCGACAAGGCATCGGTACGCTTGTTTGGTAAGACCGCCGAGCGCGGAAACTATCTTCGCAAGGCGTGGCAGCACCAGGCATTGCTACAGATCTATCAGGACTTTTGCCTGCGCGATGTCAGTGACTGTGCCCAGTGCCCGTTTCCCGAGCAACTCGCCCAGTGGCGGGGGTGAACGGCACCGGGAGCCGCAACATTTGAACGGCATCCCGGCCAGG
>JBFERY010000114.1:0-6781 GCA_041548785.1 Oceaniferula sp. | reverse complement strand
ATACCACAATTAGTCCTGCCGAGTCTGATGCCAAGGCAATTGCCGGAAATGGAAAGTCACTGTATTTATTTTTCGGAAACGGTACGACACTGGGCAGTTCAGGCTATGTGGGTTTGATTGACACTGGTTCAAACACACCGGATGTCACGGCTGGGGCGGCCATTTTTAACACCGATGTGGATTACTCAGGGTCAAATTTTGCCAGTGGTGGAACGATTATATTGGGACAATTGACAAATGACAATGTGGCTTGGGGTGGAGGAACAAGTACCGGGTCATTTGAGTTGGTTCTAGTCCCCGAACCTTCCTCCGCGCTTCTTCTCGGCTTGGGTGGTGTTGCCTTTTTCCTGCGCCGTCGGCGATAGGGAACACCCGGTGCCAACAAATTTCAACGGAGCTCCGAGTGATCGGGGCTCCGTTTTTTTTATTTTACGGCTTTGACATTCGGCGGCGTGGGGCCTAGCTATTGCGCGCCGCACGCGACCCGTGCGGCATAGGATGAAGGAGGGATGGCTGAGTTGGTTTAAGGCGCTCGATTCGAAATCGAGTGTAGGTTTATAGCCTACCATGGGTTCGAATCCCATTCCCTCTGCCATCTTCGCCAAATGTCACAGTAATCCCCGAACCATCCTCCACCGCACTTCTCGGTCCTGGAGGGTCTAGGCCGTCGTAGTTAATCAGGATTAACCATGGACATATTTTCCAGACACGTTTCCTTAGCAGATCGCGGGTTTTTCCTTTTGGTGACGAGTCAAAGCGAACATCGGGGCGGGCGAGTAAAGCTGTGGCCGAATCAAGGGGCGTAGTGAGGGGGCAGGAGACGGATAACATTTTCGCTATGAGGAGTTTGGGGTGCTTTACAGGTATATGTTGGATGAAATCCAATTCAAGCGCGCGTGCAATGCTTCCCTGCCCGGAGAATCGTATCCGCAGCGACAATGGCGCGAGTTTGTCGCAGCTAACGGCAAGCGTGGATGGCTCCCGAGAATATAAGACGGCGGAGAGGTTCGCCTTCTGCAGGACACCTGCGGGGCAAAATCGGACTCAACATGCTCCCCTTCGCTGTGGCCTCCTACCTCTTTTCCGCCAGCATGTTGCAGGCCGTTGGAATTTTCTGTCAATAGGTTCAGGCTCTCTCGCTTTGAGAGGGCCGTAAAATGGAAGAGTGCCAAATGCATGTGAAACTGTATCTGATCATCACCGCTGAATTGACATCACTAGGTGGAGATCAAACTGTGTTAGGTTTGCTCGAGGAGCAAATTGATTCAGTCTATTAGAAGATTTAGATCAGCTAATCAGCAAGTCCGTTTTTTGCATCATGAAATAGCGCGCATCCAAGGTATACGGAGCTTGAGACTACTTGTGAGGTATTGAATCAAATCTAGAAGAAATCACCAAGGTCTGGGATTGTCTTTTATGATGCGATCAAGTGTGCATGATGCTAATTACATACCCAGCTCACAATAAATATGAAAAAACTCAAACGCACACTTGGCCGGTCTGCTATGAGCTTGATTCTGGACCCCGGTCGGACCCGGTGCTCGACATCGGCGGTATCGGCTTGTTTTTCAAACGAAGGCGGCAAAGTCGCTGTTAATCGTTATTCAACACCCCCTAACTTTTCCCAAGTCAGACATCCGAACATTTTACTCAATCAGTAAATTCCCAGTAGTTTGAAATTCAGTGAGAACTATCTACATAATAGACGATCTCCCTATCATTTTAGCTGCGTTGGGAGACGTTGTGTCAGCGATGGAGGGGTGTGCTCTGGTGGGGTCATCGACTTCGCCCTCAGTGGCTCTTGAGGAGATCGGAAAGGTTGAGCCTGATTTGATTATCACTGACTTTAACCATGGTGGCTACGAGGGTTATGAACTCATTCATGAGCTCAAGGCAAAATTTCAGAACATCCCGATTTTGTTGTTCACCACGTTGGATGAGCTTGTGATAGGTCCACGTGCCTTCCGGGAAAAGGTTGATGGTGTTCTGATGAAAGATGTTGAGATCGCTAAGATTAAGGAGGTGATAAACCATCTGTTGGATGGGAACAGGTGGGCTTCAGGTAGGCTGATCCAGCTGATGCTCAGCCAAAGCGCCGGCAAGGCTCCGGAGGATATCCTCACGCGGCGTGAATACCAAGTGTATTGCCAGCTGGGTGAGGGTAAAACGATAAGAAAAATATCGGATGTCTTGGGTATCAGCATCAAAACTGTGGAAAACCATAGGGAACACATCAAGAGGAAATTACACATCAGCAACTCCGTGAAGCTCCAGGCGAATGCAATTGACCACGACTTGCGTTTGCACACAAAAATATCAGATAACAATAAAGGTTAAGCATTGGCTATGGCAGGGCCTTTGTGGTCCCCTTGGGCGTGAATTGATGAAATGTTGTCCGGTAACGTCTTTGCCGGGCGAGGGGCGCGATGCGTTATGGGTTTTCGAAGATAGACCTGATTTCAGAGTCGAAGAGAGCGGTGTTATACATGCGAACGTCGTCGATAGCTCCTGTGAAGAAACTGTTTCCCCCCCCAGACCCGATCTCCAGAAGAGACTGCGTGTATAGAACACTTCCAGAGGCCTTGGCTTTGTTGACCATCACACCGTTGATATAGAGGAGGATTTTTGTGCCGTTGTAAATTCCTGCAACGTGGTACCATTGGCCGATGGGGTAGAGTGCGCCGGAGTCATAGACTGTGGAGGATCCGCCGTCATCATTGGTCATGTTGAATTCGAAGCTGACTGCTGAGTCCCCGTTTTTCCGAACGAGAATGCGATAGCTCTGTTCTTTGTTTATGGCAATGACGTCATGAGTGAGGGGGCCCGGCTTCAACCACGCCATGACGGTGAAATGTTCCACAGGGTTGAGACAGTCGGCATTAGGAATGCTGACGTGGTCGTCGATGCCATCGAATTTCAGTGCGCTAACGCCTGATTTTCCCACGGACCATGCGGGAAACTCTTGGGTGTCGTCACAGATGGAGTCGTTTTCCTGCGGACTGTGATCGTAGGCAATGTTACCTCTGCCTTCGTCAAATGACAGGTGAAGGGAAAGGCGTCCCTGGTCACAGGTTTGAAGAACCTGGGTTGGTGTGAGGGCACTTCCATAAATACGGACGTCATCGATATATCCTTTGTAGAATCTGCTGGTATCGACCATGCCAAGGAGCAAGTCGCAACTATTTTTTTGAAGGTCGCCGGTGGCGGGGGTTTTGCCGATTTCGACACCATTGACATAGAGTGTAATTTCCTGCCCGTTGTAGACACCTGTGACGTGGTGCCATTGGTTCGTGGGGAAGGATGAGGTAGGGGCGTTTTTATTGGGATATTTCCTAGATCCGTTGCCGGATTTTTTAGGGGTGGGGTGGATTGAGAACCTGGTCCCGCTATTGTTGACGATGCTGAATTCGCAAGTGACGGCGGAGTCCCCGTCCTTCCACATCAGAATGCGATAGGAATGTTGCTTGTTGATTCCCACGGAATCGTCGGTGAGGGTGGCGGGCTTCATCCATGCCATGATGGTGAAATTGCGGGAGGGGGTGAGGCTTTCGTCATTTGCGATAACCAGACGGTCGTCAATACCATCGAATTTCAGTGCGCTGGCGCCTGATTTCCCCATGGACCATGCGGGAAACCCTTCGGTGCCGTCATTGGTGGAGTGGTTTTCATATCGGCTGTGGTCGTAAGCGGTTGAGCCGGTGGCTTCATCAAGAGGAAGGTGGAGTGCTAGGTCTGCGGTGTATTCCACGGCCCCAATGTCGAAGTTGGCAAAATGAGGTCGGGTATTGCCGGAGTAGTCCGTGTTGGTGAAGTCGCTGACCCATGCCCCGGCGTCGATGAGAGGGCTGGAAGCATTGGGTGCATAGCTGTTCAGATTGAGGTCCGGTTCCTGGCTGATGCTGTGCAGGTCCTGTCCGGTAGCGACTTGCCAGGAGGAGAGAGTTGGGTGCCTGCCTCCCGCTGTATATAGTTTTACGTCTCCGTCGCTTCTGTAATAGCAGTTGTTATCGATCGTGTTGTTTCGGCTCCACGGATTGGAAGCCAAGGCAAGATCGGCTGTACCATGATTATTGAAGATGAGGTTGTTGTAGATCAAGTTATCCTCCAGATAGAAGACATTGCCTTCACGGTCTCTTCGGGGATAGCCGGATGGGAACCCGTTAAGGTCAATCGCGGTGTACTTTTCAGTTTCTGTCACCGTGTTGTTCATGACGGCGGCATTGCGGGACTGGGCGAGATAAATGCCCCTTCGCTTATTGCCTGATACGATGTTATTGGTAATAAGGGCGTTCTGGCTGCATTCGAAGAATATACCCGACTCTCCAGCGGTGTTGTTGAGGACGAGGTTGTTGCTGATGACACAGGTATTTTCTGAGTTGCACCAGTCGAACCAAATTCCAGGGCCATAATTATTTTGGACCACACACTCGGTGACGGTGCCCCAGTGATTGGAGCAGATTTTGATCCCCCCGGCATGGTTGTTGTAATCGAATCTCCTTTCATTGTTTTTTTCTATGATGCATTGGCGGAAGGTGATGTTGTTGGAGCCAGAAGCTCCGAGGGCTCCATTGTTTCTTAGGGTACAGTTCTCGGCGGTGGAGCTCTGGCTAAGAAGCAGTCCGATGAAATCCCCCCAGGCAATGACGCAGTTTTTTATGAGACTATGGGGCCCAATATAGACAACGTATCCGCCTGATCCTTGAATGATAAGGCTTCTCGATCCATTGCTATGCTTAAACTGAAGATCATGAAATTCGTAATATTTGCGATGAGGCTCTCCCGCTTGGTGGGATGCCTTATGTAAGAGAACCCGGTTTCGAATACTGACCTCAATGGAACCGGTATCTGTAGCGTCTGGACCAGGATCGATGTTGGGATCAAATGCATCCGGGTCGAATTCCTCCGGGGAGAAATCGTGCAGGCGGATGTAGAGGTATCCTAGCTCCAATTCAAGGGGATTGGTTGTAGGGGATGGCGAGTCTTCGTTGTAGTCTTGCCCCCAGTAGTAGTAGAAGGACCCTGCATAGGGGACGCCTGAAACGGTCGTTCCTGGGGCTGAGTCGTCATAGATGGTTTTTGAGATGTGACGGACAGAGTCGGAGTTCAGATCAGCTTTGAACTTGGGATTGATGGGGCCCACTTGTCTGAGGGGATGGCCATCTTCATCGGAGGGGAAACTTGATGTGAAGTGGATGAATGCTTGTTGCGTGTAGTGCGGGTATGATGATGGGAAATCATCGATTTTTCTTTTCCAGATGTTGTTGTGGTAAGTTGCCGATATTGCGTTGGGGTCATCCGGAACGCGGGTCCAGCCGCTATCCATGAGGTCTGATCCTTTGATGACGACAGGCTCGATGTCGGTGTTGTAACTGCTGACGATGATGGGGTTCTCAGCGGTTCCATCAACTTTGAGAAAAAGCTCTCTAGAAGGTCGGTAAGTGCCTCCGTGGATAAGGATGGTGTCTCCGGCGGTGACCGAGTTAAGGGCCTTTTGGATGGTGCGGAATGGTGTCGATGTGGTGGTTCCGTTATAGTAATCGTTTCCCGAGGGGGCGACGTAGTAGATGGTGCCCTCTTGAATTACAAGGGGGTCGGGGGGCGCATAGTAAAGGGCGCCGATGGTGTAGATGGTGTAGATGCCAGCGATGACGCAGATAGTGGCCAGTGCCACCGATGCCAGTAATCTATGAGAGTTCATGACGGTGATTCTTTCTAGCTGCTTGGGGTTTGGAGGGGAGTTGCTCATTATGAAATGGAGGTCAGGCAATGTGCGTGCGTGATAGGCAGTTGCGTTGTCTGATGCGTGTGTGAGCCACTTGTGTGTGGGCGGTTGGTGGTTCCTGTCCACCTATCCTCGACTGGCCTTACTGCGGTTCATTCATAGTATTTCGGTGTTTTACCTGTGTACTTTCTGAATCAATCGGTAATGATTTATTATGCCATTGGATGGCCTGGCAGGCCGAGATGCCAGTGTTGTATTCCTATAGAGGGGCTTGACCCAATAGGAGGGCTGTCTTGCCCAATGAAAGTTGATGGTATTTTTTACTAACCCTCGATGAGCTGCTTGTATATAGGGAGACATCTTCATTTTCTTATGGGGAAATTGCCCATTTCAAATGATTGTTAACCTTTATTAACTTTTCTTGCGCAAGGAGAAGGGTTTTCTTTGCGGGCCTTGTTCATATAGTGTCCTTTGCTTAGGATTCGGGACCGGAAGTAAGGGGGCAGAATCCGGACTCAAGCGATGAATTCAGATCAATGGATGACGTGCTCTTTACCGTGGTCGATACCAAGGGGGGCGTAAGCCTTCAGACCTCTATGCGGGTTATTAAGCCTAGGGGACATGATGGCTTGATCGCCTCATGTCCCCAATCTTTGATTAAGAGCCTTGGTTTCATGGGTCGAGCATCCATCCGTCTTATGGCGAACCTCATTCAAGGAGGCGTAGGAATGCGGCTGTCGCCGGAAACAGGAGTCGGCAAGCCGGTCCAGGAGAAGGCGGAGGCAATGCACAATGTCTCCCTAGCCCGACGGAGGAGGAGGGCTGCATTTCAGCATGGCGTGAGCAGGCGAGCGCAACCCTCAGCACTCCTAGCTTACTTGAACTCATAACGCTTCTCTCTCACGAACACGTCGGGCGGCGGTCCCTGGGTTTCAAACCGATCGTATCCCTCCTTGAGGTTGCTCCAGAAGCTGTGCCATGGGCTCGCAGCGGTGCTGGCGAGGCAGTCGGCGGTCATGCGGAAGGGGAAGACGTGCACGCGAAAGTAGGGTTGGCCCT